>JANQHG010000039.1 GCA_028277115.1 Azospirillaceae bacterium | reverse complement strand
CCGGGGGGCGGCGCGGCGATTGGGGGCGTGGGCGATGGGGCTGACCCGGGAGCGGGCGCAACGGCTGCTCGATGCGCATGCGGATGCGCTCAGGGCGCGCGGTCTTGCGCGTTGGGCCCTGTTCGGGTCGGTCGCGCGCAACGAGGCCCGGCCGGACAGCGATGTCGATCTCTTGGTCGATTACGATCCCGATCGCAGGCGGAGCCTGTTGGACGTGGCCGAACTGGAAAGGTACCTCTCGGACGTGATGGGCCGGCCGGTCGAGGTGGTCGACCGCGCCCAACTCAAACCGTTCCTCAAGGACCGCATCATCGCCGAAGCGGAGGGCCGATTCGTGACCCCGACGCCGCCGAAATCGCCGCGCCAGCCGCTCGCCGACATGTTGGAGAACACCGACGACGTCATTTCGGTCATGCCGGGACGGACGATCGACGATTACCGGTCCGATATGGTGTTCCGCAAAGTGGTCGAGCGGTCGATCGAGATCGTGTCCGAGGCCTCGCGCCGCCTTCCGAAGCCCCTCAAGGCGCGCCACCCTGAGATCCGGTGGCAGCAGATCGCCGACATCGGGAACGTCTTGCGACACCTTTACCATCGGGTCGAGACGGAAACGATGTGGCAGATCATTACGGAGGATGTCGGTCCGTTGCGCGCAGCGGTGGTCGATCTGATCGCGGTGGTCGACGGGGTCGATTCGGACCCCGAGGGCCGGGTCGGCGACCCTGACGGGCGTCCAACAGGGCCTGCGGCTCCGTCCGACTGAGCGCCCGCGACGGCGCGAGTGATTGTGGCGATGCCCCGATCCCAAAGCCGGACGACACTGCCGCCCATGGTTCGCCACCGGCGACGCCGGAGGCCGTAGCCAAGGGGTGCTGCCCCCTCGCCCCCCACTCATCAGCGGGGTCCAGGGGGCACCCCCTGGTCGGGGGGTGTCGGGGGGTGAAACCCCCTGACCTTGGGGGCGCCAGCCCCCCAACCCTCGCCGCCTGGCGCCGGCGGCGCCGTATGCCCGCGACGCGGGTATCCTTCCGGTCCTGGGCGGCCGGCGCTCAGCGCACGCCGCGCCCGGCGACAAAGCCGACCACGATCGCAAACAGGCCGAGCACCGCCGCGACCAGCCGGGTGACCAGGGCACCGACCACCGGCAAGGCATGGCTCGGGTCGTCCGGGTTGTACCAGACCTCGACCTGGTCGCCGGGGGTCGGGGCAAAGGTGCCGGCAAGTGTCGAACGGCTCTCGTGGGTGGTGCCGTCCGCCGCGGCAAAGCGCAGGGTGAGCCCGCCAAGCTCCGGCCCGGCGGTGGCGGCCAGCGCGGCCTCGTCGGCAGCGATCACCTCGCCGGTGGTGGTCTCCCAGTCGCGTGCCTGCCACAAAAGCCAGCCGGCGCTGCCCGTCATCGCGACGAACAGCAGGCTGCCGAGCAGGATCGCGATCCCGCCGACCAGCTTGCCCATCCCGAACGCCCCTTCCTCCCGGCCGACGGCCCCGAACCGGTCCGTCGTCTGTCATGCGGCCCCTGACGCGGGAGCCTTTGCCCCGCGTTTGTGCCAGACCGGGCGCGGCAAGGTAAAGGCAGGCCGGCCGGCCGGGTCAGGCGCCCTCGGGCGCCGGGGCCGGCCGCACCACCAAGGTGTTTCCGTCGGTCTCCGCAACCTCGACCCAGGCGCCGACCGGCAGCGACGGCCCGCGCACCCGCCACAGGGAGCCGCCAAGGGAGACCCAGCCATCGCCGTGTTCGATCGGTTTGTCGAGCCGGACCACAGTGCCGACCAGACGCCGCGCGCCGAAATTGAGCCGGGCGCGGCCGCCGAAGCGTTGGCCCCAAATGATGCCGGCGCCGGTCGCAACCACCATGCCGACACCGGCGATGATCAGTCGATGGACCAGATCCAGGTCGGGTGCGACCATCGTAGACAACCCGGCGACCAACGCGCCGATCCCAAGCGGAAGGAACACGAACACGGTCGGGACCATGATCTCCAGCGCGAACATCACAAGCGCGACTGCGAACCACACCCACATATTCGACAGGTCGATCAGCTCCATCATTCCCGTTTCCCCCGTAGACGCACCGGTGATCCGATCCGGACTTTGTTAGCAGAGCTCTGGTTTGTTGGGAATGCCGCGGCACCGCTGCGCCGGGTCGATGATCGGTGCTGCAACGAAAGATTGATCTACGTCAACCGCGGCACGGCTTGGCCCGGTGATCTGGGCGGGTTCGGGATGGCGTGGCTCCGGGTAGGCTGTCGGTTCGGTCGAGCGTCGGTCGACGCGGCCCGGGCGGGGGGCGAGGGGGCCGGTCGGGACGGGCGTTAAGGAATTCGTCGGGAATTCTCGACGTATTTGGTCTTGAACTCTATGATCCCGTCGTGATCCGACGCCGGGTTCGGCGTTCGGGTCATCAGGGCGTTTGAACACAGGATTGGCGCGGCATGGCGGAGAAAGGCACCACCCTGTGCCCCGGTTGCTTTGATCCCCGGCCGAGCGGGGTGTCGTGCAAACGGTGCGGCCCCGGCGCGGACAAGCCGGCCAACGCAATGGTCTTGCCGCCGAGCAGCCGGCTGGCGCGCCGCTATGCGACCGGCATGCTGTTGGGCCAGGGCGGGTTCGGGGCGACCTATGCCGCCTGGGACAGCCGTCTGACGGTCAAGGTCGCGGTGAAGGAGTTCTTCCCGCGCGACGTGGCGCATCGTTTGGCCGACGGCGCGCTCGGCACCGGCGAGGCCGACGTCGCGCTGTTCCAAAAGGGGGTCGGCCGGTTCCTGGACGAGGCGCGGCTGTTGGCGCGGTTGCGCGCCAATCCCAACATCGTCAGCGTGTTCGATTTCTTTGAAGAAAACGGCACCGCCTATATCGTCATGGAGTTCCTTGAGGGCCGGACCCTGCGCACGGTCCAACGCAGCCATGGCGACGAGCGAATGCCATTCGACGACATCCGCCCGATTGCCGAGGAAATCTTTGCCGCGTTGGCGTTTATCCATTCCGACGGAATTCTGCACCGCGACGTCGCACCCGATAACATCATTTTGACCGATTCCGGCTTCGTCAAGTTGATCGACTTCGGTGCGGCGCGTGAGGCCCTGATCGGCGAGGCGGAGTCGCATTCGATCATCGTCAAGCCCGGGTATGCGCCGATTGAGCAGTACTGCCAAAACGATCCGAGCGGGCCGTGGACCGATATCTATGCGCTTGGCGCGACGCTTTATTTCTTGCTGACCGGTCAGAAACCCCCGGATTCCCTGCGCCGGCTCAACCGCGACGAGTTGGTGGCGCCGACGGAGCTCGGGGTCCGGTTGCCGCGCAAGGCCGAGGCGGCGCTGATGACCGCGCTGGCGTTGCGCGCCGCCGACCGGTTTCGCACGATCGACGCGTTTCGCGAGATGTTCCTGGCGGTCAGCAGCAGCGACCGGGCGCTGTCGACGCGGTCGCTGGCGGCGGCGCCGTCGACGGTCGGCGGCGGGGTCGCGGTGCTCGGCGGCGGCAGCAGCGATATGGTGATGCGCACCCTGGTTGCCGAGGTCCCGGCGGTGACCCAGGCGGCGACCGAGGGGGCGCCGGGACCGGGCACGCGTCCGGGCGGTGCGGCGGCCGGGATGGGCGAGATGTCCGGGCAGTATGTCACGGTGCCGCTCGACCGGTTTGCCGAGATGGTGGCGCGGCACCGGGCATGGCGCACCGGCAAGCGCAATGGCCAGCGGTTGGTGTTGTCGATGGCCAACCTGTCGGGCGCCGCGTTGACCGGCAAGGACTTGTCGCAGGCCGAGTTGGCCGGTTGCTTGTTCGTCAGCGCCAACCTGACCGGGGTCGATTTCTCGTCGGCCAATCTGTTCTGCGCCGATTTCCGGTATGCCGACCTGCGCGGCGCCGACTTCCGTAAGGCGGATTTGCGCGGCGCCCGGTTCGACAGTGCCAACCTTGCCGACGCCCGGTTCGACGGCTGCGACTGCCGCGAGGGCTCGTTGTACCTGCACAATCCGGGCGGCCTGTTCGTTGACGTCAAGAAAGCGACCGAATCGTTTGCCGCGAGCTTCGTCGCCGCAAACGTCAACAATGCGAGCTTTCGGGACGCTGCACTCAACCGGGTCGATTTCAGCCGGGCGACGTTGGACCAGGCGGCGTTCCAGGGCACCGATCTGACCGATGCGACCTTTGCGGCGGCGCGGGTGACCAACGCCGGGTTCGAGGGTGCGTCGATGGTCGGCGCGACCTTTTTCGAGGCCGATCTCGGCGGCGTTGACACCCACGACGCGGCGTTTTCCGGCGCCCGGCTGTTCCGTAAGCTGGAGGAGTTGCAGGTTTCGTTGCAAGACCAGATCAAGGCCCATGCCCGGTGGGCAGAGACCCTGGCGCGAGAGGGCGCGCGACTCGAGCTCGCCGGGGCGGATCTGAGCGGTCTGGTGATGAACGGGGTCGATTGGTCGGCGGCGGAGTTTCGTTCGGTCAACTTGTCCGGCGCCAGTCTGAATGGCGCCAAACTGTCGATGGCGACGTTTTGGAAGTGCGATTTGACCGGGGCGGATTTGTCGAAGCTCGACGGGCGGGGGATCAACTTCATTTCGTGCGCGCTCGACGGCGCCCGGTTGAGCGGGTCGGATTTCCGGTCGGTCGCCTCGATCCGCGACCCGGCGGTGCGCTGGCCGAGTTGCTTTACCGGGTCGAGCCTGCGGCGCACCGATTTGATCGACTGTCGGTGTCGCGGTGCCGTGTTCACCAAGGCCGACCTGACCGAGGCCCGGATTGCCGGCGCGGACTTCACCGAGGCGAGTTTCGACGACGCGGTCTCGCCGCCGCCGGCGGAGATGGGGTCTGCCGGGGTCTCGGCGACCGGCGGCGGGCCGGCACCGGCGCGCGCGTTGGCACGCCAGATGAAAAGCGCATAGGTCGGGTCAGGTGCGCTGGCCCGGTTTGATCGGGGTGGGTGAGGGGGCTCGGACTCTTCTGGGGCAGTTGGGCGGGCGGCCGCCCGCCCAGTCGTGGGGGATGGTTCTGGTCGGTGACGGGACGTCGTGGCATTGCCGGCGACCTGACCGCCCGTCGAACCAGCCGGCAATCCAGATTGTCGCTAAACGACGAAAGTGCTCGACGCCGGGCACGCCGCGTTCAGTCCAATCGCCGGCGTGGATTGGCTCGATGTTGATGTGAATACCGTCGAACCCGACATCCAAGAACTTGGCGGCCCAGGTGTGCCATATCGGTCTCGAGGGTACCTTAGCGAACACTCTCTCGGGCCGATGTGGCGGTTCTCAAGCGTGATCTTGCGTTGGGACGGTGGGTCCCTATGGCAGTCTGAAGACGGACGATGAAACTCCGGTCGGATCAGTCAGCGTAACCGACCTTAATCGGCGCCTTCTTGTTGTCCCATTCCAGATATGAAGACAATCTCGATTTTTCTTCTCAGACCCATGAGTATTGTTAGATATTGACATTGCTGGTCAGCAGGTGACTTGGTGCCGGACCGTTGGAGTGTCACGCCGCTCCCACCGTAACAGACCCCGTCTCGACCACCCGCACGCCGTCGGCGTCGCACTGCCGGCGCAGGGGCTCGGGCAGGCGGTGGTCGGTGACGAAGATGTCGATGTCGGCGAGGGTGCCGATCCGGACCGGGGCCGAGCGGCTGAGTTTGGTGGCGTCGGCGACCAGGATGACCTGGCGGGCGTTGGCGATGATCGCGCGGGCGACCCGGACCTCCTGATAGTCGTAGTCGAGCAGCGCGCCGTCCGGGTCGATCGCCGAGACGCCGATCACCGCGAAATCGACCTTGAACTGGCGGACGAGATCGCAGGTGGCTTCGCCGACGATGCCGCCGTCGTGCTTGCGCACCGGACCGCCGGCGATGATCAGGTCGATCTCCGGGGTCGGCAGCAGCAGGTTCGCGACATTGATGTTGTTGGTGATGACCAACAGGCCGTGGTGGTTGGTCAGCGCGCTTGCGACCTGTTCCGTGGTGGTGCCGATGTTGATGAACAACGACGCGCCGTCCGGGATTAATCGCGCCGCCGCTTGTCCGATTTGTCGTTTTTCCTCTTGAGCGATGGCACGCCGGGCTTCGTAGCGTAGGTTTGCGACGCTGGAGGAGATCACTGCGCCGCCATGGATGCGCTGGAGCAGCCCTTGCTCACACAGCTCGTTCAGGTCTTTGCGAACCGTCTGAGCCGTAACTTGGAATTTCTCGGCGAGTTCATCGACCAACACGCGCCCATTTTCCCGCGCCAAGCGCAATATCTCGGATTGCCGTTTCATGTCGCGGGGGTCCAGGGGGCCTTTCGGCCCTCTGGTCGGGGGTCATAGGGGGTGCCTCCCCCGACCTTGATGCCGCGTTCATCCATCGTCGGCCACCGGTGCGAACAGGTACGGCGACTTCCCGCGCACCGTCTCGTCGACGATCAGCCGATGATTGAGCGGCGGAAACGCCCTTTGCCCGCAATCCAACCGCGGGCACAGGCGACAGTTGATCCCGATCGGCGTCGCCGACTCGGTGTGGGTCAGGTCGAGCCCGTCGGCGTAGACGATCTGGGGCGCGTGTCCGATCTCGCAGCCGAGCCCGACCGCGAACTGCTGCGGCGGGATGTGGTAGCCGGCGCCGGCTTTGGTTACGGTCCGGGCGATGCTGAAATAGGCGGTGCCGTCGGGCATCTGGGCGAGCTGGGTGTGGACCAGCCCCGGGGTTCGGAAGGCGTCGTGGACGTTCCAGCGCGGGCAGGCGCCGCCGAAACGGGCGAAGTTGAAGCCGGACCCACTGAAGCGTTTGGAGACGTTGCCGGCCTTGTCGATCCGGATCATGAAGAACGGGATGCCCTTGGCGCCGGGGCGTTGCAGGGTGGTCAGGCGGTGGCAGGCCTGTTCGAAGCTGATCTGGAAGCGTTGCGCCAGGATCTCGATGTCGTAGCGCACCGACAGGGTGGCCTCGAGGAACGACCCATAGGGCATCATGACCGCGCCCGCGAAATAGTTGGCCAAGCCGATGCGGGCGAGACGACGGGCCTGGTCGCTGGTCAGCGCCGAGCGGTCGGCGATCCGGTCGAGGGTGTCGCGCAGGGTCATGAGCGCGATCTGGTGGGCGAGCTGGAAGATGCGGCCGGGCAGCGGCAGCATTTCGGACAGGAGGATGCGCCGGCTGTGGCGGTCGAACCGGCGTTCGGACTGGCCCATCACCTCGACCGGCATCAGGCGTACGCGCACCGAAAAGGCGCGTTCCAGATACTGCGACAAACCGCGGAACAGCTCGCCGCGTTCCAGGCCGACGTCGGTCCACAGCGCTTCGGCGTGGTCCTCGAGCTCCGGGAAATGGTTGGCGTGCTCGTGGAACATTTCCCGGACTTCGTCGATCGGGAAGGTCGGGTTTTGGATCAGCTGCAGCTTGTCGCCGTCGGCGACTTTCTCGGCGAGCAGTTGGATGTCGTCGCAGCGGTCGCGATAGGCCTTGTACAGCTGGACGACGGCGTGGCCGAGCGCCGGGGCGTTGGCGGCGAGTTCGCGGAAATCCTGGCCTTTGAGATCGGCGCCGTCGAACAAAGGGTCGGCGAACACCTCGCGCAGGCTGGCGAACAGGCGGCTTTCGTCGTCCTCGGCGAAGCTTTGCAAGTCGACGCCGAAGGTCTGGGCGAGTTTCAAGAGCAGCGGCACGGTGACCGGCCGCTGGTTGCGTTCGATCAGGTTGAGATAGCTCGGCGAGATGCCGAGCTGTTCGGCCATCTGCGACTGGGTCAGCTGGTGGTCGCGGCGCAGGCGTCGGACCTTGGGGCCGAGCATCGCCTTTTTTTCGAGCCCGCCCGCGCGGGTCTGGCCGTCGTCGCCGCCGTCCGCGGCCGAGGTCGCCGGACTGCCGGCTGATTTGAGGCCCGGCCGTTTGCGGTCGGGCCGTGGCGTGAGTGGGTGTGCCATGGTCGCCCTTTGCCTGCCAGGGGCGGCGGATACCGCAGTGCCCGCGCGGCGTGCCGGAGTTTACAAGATTTACAAGTTTACATTTCGCTCTCCACAGCCTGCGACAGTTTGACCTTTTTTCACTCAGAGGGTTATTGCCGGTCCCGGGTGATCGTCACTACTGTAAATGGAGCGCTGCACCGCACAGCGCGCCGCGGGTCAACAAGGCCCGGCCGGCAGCGCGGCGGCGGGGGCGCCCGACGACGGCACGGCATGGTGCAAACGAACAGCAAAGGAAGGATATAGGTATGACGCCGCTCGACGAAAGTCGGACCGCGAACTCGGCCGAGGCGATTCACGCCCGCCGCTGGGACGGTATCAGCCGCGACTTCACGCCCGACGATGTTGCCCGGTTGAGCGGGTCGGTCAAGATTGCGCACACCCTCGCCGACCTCGGCGCGCGGCGGTTGTGGGAGCTGTTGCACACCCGGCCGTTCGTGCGCTCGCTCGGCGCGCTGACCGGCAACCAGGCGATGCAGGCGGTCAAGGCGGGGCTCGAGGCGGTCTATGTCTCGGGCTGGCAGGTCGCGGCCGATGCCAATCTGGCCGGCCACATGTACCCGGACCAGAGCCTGTACCCGGCCAACTCGGTGCCGATGGTGGTCAAACGGATCAACCAGGCGCTGCAGCGCGCCGACCAGATCCAAAAGATGGAAGGCAAGGGCGACACCCACTGGTTCGCGCCGCTGGTCGCCGACGCCGAGGCCGGGTTCGGCGGCCCGCTCAACGCCTTTGAACTCATGAAGGCGATGATCGAGGCGGGCGCGGCCGGCGTCCATTTCGAAGACCAGCTGGCGTCGGAAAAGAAGTGCGGTCACCTGGGCGGCAAGGTGTTGATCCCGACCCAGCAGTTTATCCGCATCCTGAACGCGGCGCGGTTGGCGGCCGACGTCTGCGGTGTGCCGACGGTGCTGGTCGCGCGGACCGACGCCGAGAGCGCACAACTGATCACCAGCGACGTCGACGCGCGCGACCACCCGTTCATGGACCGCAGCAATCGGACGGCCGAGGGCTTCTTCCGGCTGCACCCGGGGACCGGGCTCGAGCACTGCATCTCGCGCGGCCTTGCGTTCGCGCCGTACGCGGACTTGCTGTGGTTCGAGACCTCGAAGCCCAACCTGCAGCAGGCCAAGGCGTTTGCCGAAGCGATCCAAAAGCAGTTCCCGGGCAAGATGATGGCCTACAACTGCTCGCCGTCGTTCAACTGGAAGGCCAATCTGGACGACGCCACGATCGCGCGGTTCCAGGAAGAAATCGGCGCGATGGGCTACAAGTTCCAGTTCGTCACGCTGGCCGGCTTCCACAGCCTCAACTATGCGGCGTTCGAACTGGCCCGCGGCTACCGCGAGCGCGGCATGGCCGCCTACTCGGAGTTGCAGCAGGCCGAGTTCGCGGCCGAGGCCAACGGCTACACGGCGACCCGCCACCAGCGCGAGGTCGGCACCGGCTACTTCGACGCGGTCAGCCTGGCGATCACCGGCGGCACCTCGTCGACCACCGCGCTCAAGGACTCGACCGAGAGCGACCAGTTCAAGTGAACCAAACCGGGGACAGGCAACTTTCGAGCAATAGGGGGCGACAATGGGCAACATGAGCAAGTTTTGGGTCGTGGGCGGCGAGTACAAGGACACCGAGTTCAGCGAGCTGATCGACGGCGCCACCCAGCTGGTCGGTCCGTTCCGCAGCTACGAGCAGGCGCACCAGGTCTGGCGCCGCAAGGCCGAGGCGACCCGCGGCAACGCCTATGTCCGCTACAGCATTGCCCGTGAAGGCTGAGCCGATCTCGTCAAAAGGGATCGGGTGAAGACACCCCACCGGCCGGCGCGGCCGGTGGGTGCTTAGGTCCACCTTTTGGACGCCGGTCGGATCGCCGAGTTGCGTGCCATGGTCGAAGACGGCATTGCCAGCGGTTTCATTGAAAACGGACTCGAGGTCCTCGATCAGCTCGAAGCCGAGTATCTGAACAGGCCGAGGCCAGAGCCTGACGCATGAGAGTTGCGATCAGCCGTCTCGCGGCGTGTGATATTCACGAAATCGGCGACTATATTTCTCACGATGATCCGCACGCGGCCGCTTCGTTTGTGGCTGCTTTGAAGGCCCGCTTCAGGTTACTGGCAGAGTTCCCAGCGCTTGGCGTCTTGCGCCCCGAGTTGGGTTCGGAGGTCCGGCTCTCGCGTGATATGCCGGTCTCGCGGCCGGCGGGTTTGGTGGCGGCGGCGCCTCGCCCAAGGGGGGTCTATCGACCCTTCGGCCGAGGGTGGACCTGCGCGATGCCGCCGGCTACTGTGAGGGACGGGACAGCTGAGCTGAACGACCGATCGGGCCCGCGAGAATGGCGCCACCCGTCCACGAGGACCGGACACCCCACCGCGGGGTGGCCGACGAGACGACCACCCAAACCTCGTCCGGGGCGGCTGGCGCGTCCAATGACGGTGGCCCATATCCTCAGGATATGGAACGACGGTTTGCAAAGCTCGAAGCGCGCGCCGACGTTACCGACGGGCGCTTCGATCGGCTCGAAAACAAGATCGATCAGGTGATCGAGGGGATCAGCGCGTTCCGTGCCGAGGTCAAGGCCGAATTCGCCCATGTCCGCGCCGAGACGAGAACCCAGATATCCGAAGTGCGCACCGAGCTGAAATCGGACATCGCGCAATTGAACGCGAAGATGGAGCGTCAAAACGGCGAATTGCGCACCGAGATCGAGCGTCAAAGCGGCGAATTGCGCACCGAGATCGAGCGTCAAAGCGGCGAATTGCGTGCCCATATGGAGCGTCAAAACGGCAATTTAATTGCCAAAATCGAGCTTCAAAGCGGTCGGATCGACGGTCTGTTAACCAAGCGCGACGCCCGGAACTACATGCTCGCCGGCTTGAGCCTCGCGGCGTTGGTCTATGCCCTGGCGCTGACCGGCGCGGCCTATTTGGCGCGGCCGTCCAACCCGGTGCCGCCGACCACGTCCGCGCCGGCACCGTCGTTCACCTTCAATTTTCCGGGCGAGCTGGTCGAAAGCCAGAAGAAACCGTAGGGCGGGCGAGGGGGCGGTCAGCCCCCCGCGGCCCCGCGACCGAACGCCGACGGCCCCCGGACCCCGCGGAACAGGCCGGTCAGGCCGCGCGGCAGCAAGACCGTCACCGCGACGAACAAGCCGCCCAGAAAGAACAGCCAGACGTCGGGCATCGCGCCGGTGAAATAGGTCTTGGCATAGTTGACCAGGACCGCGCCGACCGCCGCACCGTACAGGGTGCCGCGGCCGCCGACCGCGACCCAGACCACGATCTCGATCGAGTTCGCCGGCGAAAACTCGCCCGGGTTGATGATGCCGACCTGAGGGACATACAAGGCGCCGGCAACGCCGGCCAGCATCGCCGAGACTACGAACGCCACCAGCTTGTAATGCTCGACCCGGTAGCCGAGAAACCGGGTCCGGCTCTCGGCATCGCGGATCGCGATCAAGACCTGGCCGAAGGTCGAGGTAACCAGACGCCGGCACGCCAGATAGCCGAACACCAGCGCCAGCGCGCTCGCCGCGAACAAGCCGGCGCGGGTCGCGTCGGCCTGCAGATCATAGCCGAGCAGATCCTTGAAGTCGGTCAGGCCGTTGTTGCCGCCAAACCCCATGTCGTTGCGGAAGAACGCCAGCATCAACGCATACGTCATTGCCTGGGTCATAATCGATAAATAGACGCCGGTGACCCGCGAGCGAAAGGCCAGCCAGCCGAACACGAACGCCAAGAGGCCCGGCACCGCCAGCACCATCAGCGCGGCGAGCCAGAACAGATCGAACCCGGTCCAGTACCACGGCAGCTCGCTCCAGTTGAGGAACACCATGAAGTCGGGCAACTCGGAATGGCCGTAGACGCCGCGGTCGCCGATCTCGCGCATCAAATGCATGCCCATGGCATAGCCGCCGAGCGCGAAAAAGGCGCCGTGACCGAGGCTGAGAATCCCGCAATAGCCCCAGATCAGATCGACCGACACCGCCAGCAAGGCAAAGCACAGATACTTGCCGAGCAGCTGGACCACCCAGCCCTCGACATGCCACGGCGACGACGGCGGCAGAACCAGGTTGCAGTATGGTACCGCCACCGCGGCGCCGAGCACGGCGATCAGCAACAGGGCGCCGCCGAGATCGATCGGCGCGGTTTGGGCGCGGCTCGCGTGTCCGGCCATCGCTTCAAGCCTCCACCGCGCGGCCCTTGAGCGCGAACAAACCGCGCGGCCGTTTCTGGATGAACAGGATGATCGCCACCAGGACCAGGATCTTGCCAAGCACCGGCCCGACCGTCGGCTCGAGCAGCTTGTTGGCGACCCCGAGCGACAGTGCGCCGGCCAGCGTGCCCCACAGATTGCCGACGCCGCCGAACACCACGACCATGAAGCTGTCCACGATGTAGGACTGACCGAGGTTCGGGCTGACATTGTCGATCTGGCTCAGCGCCACCCCGGCGATCCCGGCGATCCCGGAGCCGAGCCCGAAGGTCAGGGCATCGACCCAGCCGGTGCGGATGCCCATCGCGCTTGCCATCCGGCGGTTTTGGGTCACCGCGCGCATCTCGAGCCCGAACGCGCTTTTGCGGATCACCGCCAGCAACACCGCGAACACTGCCAGCGCAAAAACGATGATCACCAGGCGGTTGTAAGTGAGGGTGATGCCGGCCGCGGTCTCGAACGCGCCCTGCATCCAGTCGGGCGTGCCGACCTCGCGGTTGGTCGGGCCGAAGACCGTGCGCACCGCCTGCTGCAGGATCAGGCTGAGGCCCCAGGTTGCGAGCAGGGTCTCGAGCGGCCGGCCGTAGAGAAACCGGATCACCCCGCGCTCGATTGCGATCCCGACCAGACCGGCGACCGCAAAGGCGAGCGGCACCGCGATCAGGAGCGACCAGTCGAACAACCCCGGCGCATGGGTGCGGATCGCGTCTTGGAGCACGAAGGTGGTGTAGGCGCCGAGCATTACCATCTCGCCGTGCGCCATGTTGATCACCCCCATGACGCCGAAGGTGATCGCAAGCCCGATCGCGGCCAACAGCAACACCGAACCGAGGCTGACCCCGCGGTAGACGTCGCCGACCAGGCGCCACATCGCGATCCTCTGTTCGATCCGATCGAGCGCGTCGGCGGCGGCCGCACGGACCTCGTCATCGGGTTCGACCGGGGCGCCGTCGCGGTCCAGCAAGCGCTCGGACAGGAGCGCCTGGACGGCGGGATCGCTGCTCTCGGCCAACACCGCGATCGCGGCCAGCCGTTCGGCCGGGCTGCCGGCGGCAAGCTCGATCGCGGCGGCCGCCTGGACCAGGGCAGCGCGGACATCGGGGTCGGCCTCGTGCTCGAGCGCGCGGCGCACCGGCACCAGTTGGTCCGGGTCGCGGGCGGTGAACACCGCCTGGGCCGCATCCAGCCGGCGTGCCGGCTCGGGATCGGCGAGGGTGAGGGCGCCGAGCGCGCTCCGGATCGCGCGGCGTACCCGGTTGTTGACCCGGATCTTGGCAAGGCTGCGGGTGCGCACCGGCTCGCCGATCGTCCCGGTGACCGGGTCGACCGGTCGGACCTGGCGCCGGCTGTCGGCCGGCGCGCCGATCACCACGGCGCCGGTGTCCTTGCGCGTATAGAGGTCGCGCGCCATCAACGCCTCGAGCACCGCGACCGCGCGTGGGTCGCCGAGGGCCGCCAGCGCCTCGATCGCGGCGACGCGATCGTTGTAACTGCCGAGCGCCAGGGCATCGACCGCGGCGGCGAATTGGTCGTCGTCGGTCGTCGCGCCCGCCGGGACGGCGAAGGCAAGAAGGACCAGGGCGACCAGGCACAGACGGACGATCGGCCGCGCCGCCGCCGGCAATCCACAGGGTACGGCCGGTCCGGGCCGCACGGGAACGGTGCGCATAAGGCGGGTCCCGGATGGCGAGAACGAGGGGCGGGAAACAGTGGCGCGGTGTCGGCCGCACCGCCCGGACCACGATGGCGGTCGCGGCCCGGGACGGGCGGGAACGGGGCCGCCTTACTCGGCGGTCACCGGGAAGCGCGGCGCCTCGCAATTGCCGCAGACCCAGGGATAGGTCCAGTCGGCGGTCAGTTTGGCGCTTTCCGGGATGTAGTCGGACCAGGCATCGCCGACCACGACGCCGTCGGTCGACCACACGGTCTCGAACTGGCCGTCGTCCTGGATCTCACCGATCAGCACCGGCTTTGAGAGGTGATGGTTGGTGTTCATCACCGCGACGCCGCCGGTCAGGTTCCGGGCCCGCTGGCCGTACATCGCTTGGCGCACCGCATCGACATCGGTGGTGCCGGCCTGGCTGACCGCCTGGACCCACATGTTGAAGCCGATGTAATGCGCCTCCATCGGGTCGTTGGTCACCCGGGCGTCGTCGCCGATGAAGTCGAGCCAGGCGTCGATGAAGTCGGCGTTGTCCTCGGTATCGACCGACATGAAATAGTTCCAGGCGGCCAGGTGGCCGACCAGCGGCGCGGTGTCGAGCCCGGCGAGCTCTTCCTCGCCGACCGAGAATGCGACCACCGGGATGTCCTCGGCCGAGATGCCCTGGTTGGCCAATTCCTTGTAGAACGGCACGTTGGCGTCGCCGTTGATCGTCGACACCACCGCAGTGCGCTTGCCGGCCGAGGCGAACGCCTTGACCTGGCCGACGATGGTCTGCCAGTCGGAATGGCCGAACGGGGTGTAGTTTTCGAAGAT
The DNA here is from genome assembly GCA_028277115.1 of Azospirillaceae bacterium. Classification (GTDB taxonomy): domain Bacteria; phylum Pseudomonadota; class Alphaproteobacteria; order Azospirillales; family Azospirillaceae; genus JANQHG01. Next base: position 5,751 of record JANQHG010000039.1, on the reverse strand, counting down.
ATCGGCGTCGGTGATGCCGTTGGCGTTGAGGAACGCGCGCAGAATCTTGTTGGTGGTGCGCGGGTAGACATAGTCGGTGCCGAGCAGGACCCAGCGCTCGGCGGCGCCGCCGTCCTCGCTCATCAGATACTCGACCGCCGGGATCGCCTGCTGGTTCGGTGCGGCGCCGGTGTAAAAGACGTTGCGCGACGACTCTTCGCCTTCATACTGGACCGGGTAGAACAGAAGGCCGTTCAGCTCCTCGAACACCGGCAGCACCGACTTGCGCGACACCGAGGTCCAGCAGCCGAACACGACCGCGACCTCGTCCTGTTCGATCAGTTCGCGCGCCTTTTCGGCGAACAGCGGCCAGTTCGACGCCGGGTCGACCACCACCGCCTCGAGCGGGCGGCCGAGCACGCCGCCCGCGGCGTTCTGCCGGTCGATCAGCATCAGCATGACGTCTTTCAGTGTCGTCTCGCTGATCGCCATGGTGCCGGACAGCGAATGGAGAATCCCGACCTTGATCGGCGGGGCGTCCTGGGCCAGCGCGGCCCCGGAGACCAGGGCGGCAAGGCCGACGACGCCGGCCGCAGCCGCCGTCCGAACGCGTGCACTCATGCGCGTACTCTCCTGACTTTCGTGGGAGACGAAAAGCGCATGGTGCATCGCAAAGGATGTGCCAGGGCCGGGAGTGCATCCGGGACCCCGGGACCGGCGGGCCTGGGCTGCCGCGTGGATGGGCAACGCCCAGGAACTGGGCGCCGCTTGCACATGTGGGCGGCGCCGCCCCCTCGACCCCCGCCAGAGGGGGTCACCCCCCCTGGCCCCCTGCCTAACAAGCGGGGTCCAGGGGGCAACCCCTGGTGGGGGGTGTCGGGGGGCAAAGCCCCCTGACCTATGGGGGCGAAGCCCCCAAAATGCCGCCGCCGGCGCACCACCCCGCGAGCACCTCCAAGGTGACCACCCCGGGCGCGGTCGCCGCCCCGGCGATCGGCCGAAACGGCCGCCCCGGCTCCCCAAGGTCGCTCACCACCGCGAGCGCGCCGTCGAACCGCTGGTCGTCGGTGTAGACGCTCGGCGTCACCACGGTCGCAAGCCCGGCCGCGCGCGCCGACGCGAGCCCGTTCTCCGAATCCTCGATCGCCACACACGCGCCCCCAGGCAGGCCGAGCCGGTCGAGCACCAACTGATACACATCCGGCGCCGGCTTTTTGTGGGCAACCATGTCGCCGGCGCCGATCGCGGCGAACCAGTCGAGGCTGTCCGGCCCGAGCGTGGTGCGCACCAGCGCCTCGACATTGAGCAGGCTGGTCGTGGTCGCAATCGCGACCGGGACCCCGGCGGTGCGCGCCTCGGCGATCAAGCGACGCACGCCCGGGCGCAACGCGGCGGCGCCGGCGGCGATCAACTCGACATAGCGAGCGGTCTTGGCGGCGTGCAGCTCGGCGATCGCGGCGCCGCCCGGCGGATCATGGGTCGCGATGAAATGGGCGATCCGCTCCTTGCCGCCGGTGACGTCGAGCAGGCGGCGATAGCGCGCCCGGTCCCAATGCCAGTCGAGCCCGAACGCGGCAAAGGTCTCGTTGAACGCCCGGCGGTGGCAGTCCTCGGTCTCCGACAGGGTGCCGTCGACGTCGAAGATCAGTGCCGCCGGGGTCATGGCCGCGCCCGGCGGGCGGCGAGCGCGTTGAACGCCCGTGCGAGCTCGGCAAAATCGCCGATCACGCCGTCGGCGCCCAGCCGGTCGGCCGGGGTCGCGGTGAAGCCGCCGGCGACCGCGATCACCGGCATGCCGGCGTTGCGCGCCGCCAGGACATCGATTCCGCTGTCGCCGACCATCAGGCTGTCGGCCGCCGCCACGCCCAACAGCTCGGCGGCGCGGTGAAGCGGTGCCGGGTCGGGCTTCTTCGGCAGGTCCTCGAACCCGCCGCCGACCACCGCGCCGAACAGGGGCCCGATCCCGAGCGCGTGCAGGATCTCGCGGCTGACCGCGGTCGGCTTGTTGGTGCACACGCCGAGCGGCAGCCCGGTCGAGGCGAGGCAGGCAAGGGTCGGGGCGACCTTGGCACGCAGCCGGGTCTCGACCGCGGCGTTCGGGGTGTAGAGCGCCATGAACCGCTCGGTCGCCTGGCCGAGCGCCGCGCCGGAGATCTCGCGCCCGCGCGCGGCAAAGCCCGAGGCGACCAGATGCCCGACCCCGTGGCCGATCATCCCCCGGACCTCGGCGCGCTCAAGCGGCGCCAGCTCGGCCTCGGCGAGCAGGGCGTTGAGCGCGGTCGCAAGATCGGGCAACGAGTCGATCAGCGTGCCGTCAAGGTCGAACAGGATCGCCCGCGGCCAGTCGGCGACGCTGCGGCTCACGCCGCCCGCTCCTGACCCGCGACAGAGGCCCGGATCGCGGCGATGTTGGCGCGATAGGCGTCCTCATCGCCGCCCTTGAACACGGCCGAGCCTGCCACCAGCACGTCGGCGCCGGCGGCGACCACCAGGGGCGCAGTCTCGGGCGTCACGCCGCCGTCGACTTGGATCTGGATCGGCCGGTCGCCGATCATCGCGCGCACCCGTTTCAGCTTGTCGAGCACGGCCGGGATGAACGCCTGGCCGCCGAAGCCCGGGTTGACGGTCATCAGCAAGATCAGGTCCAGCCGGTCGAGCACATAGGCAAGGACGCTTTCCGGGGTCGACGGGTTGATCGACACCCCGGCCTTCTTGCCGAGCGCCCGGATCGCCTGCAGCGAGCGGTCGAGGTGCGGCCCGGCCTCGGCATGGACCGTGATGATGTCGGCGCCGGCGTCGGCGAACGCGGCCAGATAGGGATCGGCCGGCGCGATCATCAGATGGCAGTCGAACACCCGGTCCGAGTGCCGGCGCAGTGCTTTGACCACCGGCGGGCCGAAGGTGATGTTGGGCACGAAATGGCCGTCCATCACGTCGAGATGGATCCAGTCGGCGCCCGCGCGCACGACCGCCGCGACCTCGTCGCCCAACTTGGAGAAATCCGCCGACAGGATCGACGGTGCAATCAACACGGACATTCCGGTCCCTTTCTTGGCCGGTCCCTTTTCTGGGAGGTGACGACCGTCTTCGAGGTTTTTTGGGGGCAAAGCCCCCAACGTCAGGGGGCTTTGCCCCCCGACACCCCCCACCAGGGGTTGCCCCCTGGACCCCATTAACAAGTGGGGGTCAAGGGGGGCGAGCCCTCTTCTCGGGGGCAGCGCCCCTGACACGGCCGTCAGGCCGCATCCGGCGTCGCCGCTCACTCGTCGGCAACCGGGTCCTTGAACACCCGGCTGGCCAGGATATCGACATCCTCGATCGTCGACAGCGCCGCGACATCGATCGGCCCGTCCGCGCCTTCGAACAGCCGGTTGGCCTGGCGGAGCCGGGCCCGGTCGAGCGCGTTGCGGATCGAGCGCGCGTTGGCGAAATGCGGCTGGGCGCGCCGGCGCGCGATGTAGCGCGCGAGCGCGCCGCGCGCGGCGTTGGATAGATGATAGGTCATCCGCTCGAGCATCCGCTCGGCGATCTGGAGCAACTCGTCGTCGGAATAGTCGGGGAAGTCGATGTGGTGGGCGATCCGCGAGCGGAAGCCCGGGTTGCTGGTGAAGAATCGGTCCATGCGGTCGGCATAGCCGGCAAGGATGATCACCAGATCGTCGCGTTGGTTCTCCATAACCTGGAGTAGGATCTCGATCGCCTCTTGGCCGTAATCGCGTTCGTTTTCCGGCCGGTAGAGATAGTAGGCCTCGTCGATGAACAGGACCCCGCCCATCGCTTTTTTCAAGATCTCTTTGGTCTTGGGCGCGGTGTGGCCGATGTACTGGCCGACCAGATCGTCGCGGGTCACCGAGACCAGATGCCCCTTTCGAATGTAGCCGAGCCGATGCAGCAAATCGGCCATCCGCAGCGCCACCGTGGTCTTGCCGGTGCCGGGGTTGCCGGTGAAGCTCATGTGCAGGGTCGGTGTTTCGCGCGCGAGCCCGAGGTCCTGGCGCGCCCGATCGACCAGCAAGAGCGCGGCGGTTTCGCGAATGCGCTGCTTGACCGGCTTTAGGCCGATCAACTCGCGCTCGAGCCCTTCGAGCACCGCCGCGACCCCGGACTCTTCGAACGCGCGGCGCAAATCGACGGTGGCCGGCGGCGGCACGGGCGGGGTGGCGGTGGGGGCGGCGCTGTCCATCGGCAGGTCTCCCGGCAGGATCGATCGCGATAATGCAGTCTTTATCCTACCGGATGCCCGCCGAGCCAAGGCCCGATGCCGAACCCGACCGGCGTGTTGCGGCGGCGCCGATCGGATCGGCGCCGACCTTGCGTCGGAGCGGACGGCCTTTGTCATCGTCGAGTTGGCAAGGACGGTCTCGACGACCGTCGAGTGGTTCCTGGGCAGGGGGGATTGCTCGTTCGGCACGACCGCACCGCCGGCAGAGAGCGCGGCCGGGCGGCGCCCGGCCAATGCTCCGCGCCTGTGCGGTCGCGATCCCGTCGACCCGGCGCGCGAGCGCGGGGTTCCGCCGTTACACCGGCTGCGGCGCGTGGCTCATACACTGGTTGGGGCAGACCCGATAACAGGCGCCGCAACCGATGCAGTCCATCGGATCTGAAAGCGACATCACCTTGGCAGTGTCGTCGGAGAAGTCATCGTCGTCAAAATCATCATCGTCGTCGAACGCCTGTTCCGGGTCGAGCGAGCGATCGACCAGCGTGAACACGTCGCGCGGGCAGACCTTGTAACACCGGCCGCAGCCGATGCATTTGGCTTGGCCGAGCTCGGTGACGAAAGCGGGGGTCCATTCGGTGCCGCCGCGGGTCCGGCCGACGATCATGGTCATGGATGCGTGCTCCAACTGTGAGCGAGTGGGAACCTGGGGTATTACCTGAGCGTCCGTATTCGGCCTGTCGGCCGTTGTCGGGGGCGCCGCCCCCGACACCCCCTTGCCCCCACAAATTGGCGGGGTCCAGGGGGCAACCCCTGGTCGGGGGGTGTCGGGGGGTGAAACCCCCTGACCTTGGGGGCGCAGCCCCCAAAATGCCGCAACAAGCGCGGATCATTCGTCCCAGCCTTCGGCGGCCATGCGCGCGAACCGCTCGGGCCCGGCGGCGCGCAGGGCGGCGCGCGCGAGCCAGCGGCTTTCACGGGTCGCGAGATCACGCCGGACCCGGGCGATCAGGCTTGGGATCGGGGTGCCGTCCGGCACCTTGACCGGCTGGATGCGCCGTTGTGCCAGCTGGGCGATCGCCGAGCCGCCGACCGCGACGACATAGACGGCTGCACAGCCGGCAAGGGCCTCGAGCTTCACCGCGAGTTTGCCCTCGGCATCGTCGCGCGCTGGGGCGTCGAACTGGACGACCTCGGCGAGCGCGACCCGGTCGTCCGCGATCTCGTAGATCGCAAAGGCGCCGGCGGTGCCGAAATGCTGGTCGACCGCGGCGAGCGTGGCGGTCGCAAAGGCGATCCGGATCGCCGGGGCGGCCGCCGGCGGCGGCGCGTCGGCGCCGACCACCCTAAGCCGCCGTGGCGCAGGCATGGCGGGTCTCCTCTCGCGATGTCGTGCCGGGGGCAGACGCGGGCGCCGGTGCGGCATAGATCGAGCGATAGGGCGCGACCGCGGCCGGCGGCGCGGCCAGACGCAGGTTGGCGAGCGCGAACAACAGGCGGCACGCGCCGCGGTAGCCGACCTGCGTCTGGCCGCGCCGCCGGCCGCGGTCGCGCCCTATCGCTCGGTCTATGCCGCACCGGCGCCCGCGTCTGCCCCCGGCACGACATCGCGA
>JANQHG010000005.1 GCA_028277115.1 Azospirillaceae bacterium | reverse complement strand
TCGCGGCTTCGCCGCGGCGCTCGGCCGGGTCCGTCGGCTGCTGCGCGGCCCGGGCTGGCGCTATGCCGCGTCGTGGGTGCTGCTGCTCGGCGGCGGCCGCGCCGGGCGGAGCACGCTCGCCGAAGCGATCGCGCTCGGCCGGCCGATCCGGATGCCGGACGACCCCGAGCAGGCGGTCGAGGGCTGCGTCTGGCACGTCTTCGAACCCGGGATCGTGCTGGAACCGGCCGAGGCGGTGCTGGGACGCGCCGACGACCCGACCGGGCTGCCGTCGCCGCGCTGGCGCCGGCTGTTGCGGCTGTTGCGGCGCCATCGCCGCGAACGCGCGATCGACGGTGTCGTGGTCACGGTGGCGTGCCCGGGGCTGATGGCACCGGTGCCGGCACCGGAAACCGAACGGGCGGGCCTGCTGCGCCGCTGCCTGCGCGATCTGCAACAGGAGCTCGGCCTGCGGGTCCCCGTTTATCTGGTGGTGACCAAATGCGACGCGGTCCCGGGGTTCGCCGCGTTCTGGCGCCCGCACGCCGCCGAGCGCGGCCAGCAGATGTTCGGCTGGTCGAACGACGAGACGCCCCAAACCAGTTTCGGCGCCCACCTGATCCGGCGCGCCTTCGACGCGCTCGCCGACGACCTCAACCGCATCCTGCTCGGCCAGGCGGTGCGCGACGACGGCATTGCCGATCAGGCGTTCCTGTTTCCGGCCGAGTTCCAGACCCTGGCCGGTCCGGTCGGCCGCTTCGCCGACCTGGTGTTCCGGGTCGACGCCTATCAGGACCCCCACTTCTTCCGTGGTGTCTGGTTCACCGGCGACGTCCCGGCCGACCCGGACGCCGACCCGGTGAGCGCACCGCCGGTCGCCTCGGCGCCGTGGCGCGACCCGCAGCTGGCACCGGCCGGACCCGGCGCGCCGGCGGTCCTGGCGGCGCCGGACCCGGCGCCCGCGGACCCGGCCGCGTCGTCGGACCCCGGCGCGCCGGTGCCGGCGGCGCCCGCGGCCCCGGAGGGGTCGCCGGTCGGCGTCGAGCTCGATCCGCCGCCGCCGCCGCGCGTCCTGTTCGCGACCGACCTGTTCGCCGCCAAGGTGTTCCGTGAAGGCCCGCTGGTTCAGCCCGCCCGGCCGGGCATGGTCGCCCGCAGCCTGCCGGTGCGCCTGCGCTGGGCCGCCTTGGCGCTGTTGGCGCTGATCCTCGCGCTCGGCGCGTGGACCTCGTACCGGACCGTGCAGACCTCGGCGTCGAAGGCGGTCGCGCTGTTTCGCGAGATCGTCGCGCAAGACTTCGAGTTCACCCAACAGCGCAAACTGATCCCGCCGTTGTTGGAGATGTTCAGCACGATCAGCGATCGCGGGCTGGTCCGGCCGTTCCTGCCGGCGTCGTGGTTCAGCGGCATCGAACGCGACGTCAAGCGCGGGCTGAGCGAGGCGTTCAGCCTGGTCTTGCTGTTCCCGATGTGGCCCGCGTTGGCCAACCGGACCAACACGGTGCTGAAGAGCCCGGACACCTTGCCGGTCGCGACCACGCCGGCCGAGGCGCTCCAGGCGATCGCGGGCTTCGTCGATCGGCTCGGGACGACCGCCGAGTTGGCCGACCAATACAACCGCGCGGACAAGGACCGGACCGACGACCAGTTGACCGTGGAAGAGCTGACCGCGCTGGTCCGGGCGCTCGACGAGGTCCGGAGCGGGCCGAGCGCGCTCGCCGACCCCACCCTCTACGCCGACCAGGTGACCGAACTGGTCCAGGCGCTCGAGGAGGGTGGGCAGGGCGACCCCCCGACCCTCGACCCGACCAGGTACGCCGACGAGATCGTGGCGCTGATCCGGACCCCGACCCGGATCGACGTCGGGCCGATCCTCGCGTCCGACCCGGACCTGTTTGCCGAGATCATGAAGCGGGTCAATGTGATCGGGTTCGAGCCGGCGTGGTTCGCGCGCGACGCCCAGGCGGTGCTCGACCGCTTGGTCGATGCCGCCGCCGGGCTGGTCCGCACCGGCGGCGGCGCGATTCACCGGTTCCAAACCCTGGCCGACCAGTTGCGAACCACCGGCACGCCGCGGGGCGCCGACCTGCTCACCGCGGCCGACCGGCTCGGGGCGTTGAACCGGGAGCTGGTCGCGGCCAAGGCGGTGATCTCGGCCGGCGCGTTCGAGTGGCGGTTCGTCAACACCCCCGAGGACAGCCCGGGCTGGCGCCGCCTGATCGACGGCATCCGCGCCAACCCGTTCCTCGGCCACCGGGCGGCGGCGCGCACCCGCGCCACCTTGCTGGCCGAGTTCGCGGCGGTCCGCATCGCCTTGCTCGCGATCGAGGTGCCCGCGGTCGGGCCGTTGCTGATCGCCGACGACACCGCCGACGGTCGGCTGCGCCTGGCGCCGCCGGTCGAAGCATTGGCGCAAGCGTTGCCGGCGATCCTGGCCTACGGGGTTTTTCGCGCCCGGGCCCGAAGGCCGCCGCCGCCGGCGCCCGCCCTCAACGAGCTGTTGTGGGCGCTCGAGCCGTTGGACCGCGCGGTCGCCTATGAGACCCAGTTCGTCGAGATCGAGGGCGGACCGCTCGCGCAGGTGCCGACCGCGCTCAGGCCGATGATCCGGGAAGCGGCCAGCCAGGCGCTCGAGGGCGCGATGCTGGGCGCGGTCGCCGAGGCCGAGGTCCTGGAACCGCGCGGCGCCGGGTTCCGCCGGTTCGACAACGACGCCGCCCTGCTGCGCGAGGCGCGGCAGTTCGGCCGCGCCGCGGTGGCGTTCGGCAACATCCTGGAAACGTTTAAAAAACGCGGCTTCGACCGGTCCTACGCCACGGTGTCCGACCTGATCCGCCGCCATGCGCTCGCCATGCTCGACCAGGCCGATCATCTGGTCGAGCAGACCGGCGGCTGGCTGCCGGTCGACGGGTTCGAGACCTGGGACGGTGTCTTGCCGATGAACTTCGAGGGGTATCGGGTGCTCGGCGACGACGAGCTCGATCACTTCCTCAAGGTCAGGGCGGCCCGGGTCGAGTGGTTGGCGATGGAGATCGCAAAGCCGATCGTCGGCGGGCTCGAGGGCGACGCGGTGCCGCGCGCGCTGCGCCGCCACCCGCGGGTGGTGCGCTGGCGCCAGATCATCGAGGAGCTCGAGCGCTACCAGGCGAGCAACCCGGCGAGCACGCTCGCCGCGCTCGAACGCTTCATCCGGGTCGATCTGGCGGCGTTCGAGCCGGGCGCGTGCGACGGCCCCGACCCGGCGGCCGGCGGTGCCGGCGACCGGTTCGACTATTTCTTCACCCAGCTCCAGACCGTGCGCCGCCTGGCGGTCGCCCGCTGCCGGCGGGTCGCCGGCGCGCTCGGCCAAACCGCGTTCGACCGGATCGCCCAGGATTTCAATGCGTCGCTCGCCGGCCGCTATCCGTTTGCCGACGGCACGGTCGCCGGCACGCTCGAGGTCAGCCCCGACGCCGTGGTCGCGTTCTTCGAACGCTTCACCCCGGCGGTCGAGCAGGAGATCCGGCGCGGCCTCGGACGGCCGAGCGCGGACAGCCGGGCGACCGCGGCGTTGCGCTTCCTCGACCAGATCGCCGAGGTGCGCGCCTTCATGGCGCCGCTGATGCATGCCTCGACCCTGGCACCGCCGGCGTTCCAGGTCGAAGCCGCGTTCCGGGTCAACCGCGCGCGCGAGGTCGGCGGCAATCAGATCATCGCCTGGACGCTCGCGCTCGGCGACCAGAGCTTGCGGCGCGGCAGCGAGGCCACCACCGCCGCCTGGGTCCCGGGCGCGCCGGTGACCCTGACCCTGCGCTGGGCCAAGGATGCGCCGGTGGTGCCGGCGGCGGTGGTCGGGCCCGACGGCCGGATCGACGCCGACCGCACCCTGGTCCTGTCCTATGGCGGCCAGTGGGGGTTGATCCGGATGATCCAGAACAACCGTGCCCCCGCGATCGACCTGCCCCGGCTCGCCGACCCCGAACCCGAGACGCTCAAGATCGGCGCCTACACGGTCACCGTGCCGGTGCCCGGGGCTCCGACCGACCTTTTGCTGCCGTTGACCGGACGCACCGAGGTGTTCGTGCGCCTGTCGGTGTTGGCCCCCACCCCGGACGGCGCGACCCGCACGGTCGTGCCGCTGCCGGTGTTCCCGTTCGCTGCCCCGCGCCTGGAGACCGCCTCATGATCACGCTCGTTCCAAGCGGTGTCCCTCTGCCGGATCTGTCCGGCGTGTTGGAGCCTTTGCCCGGCCCGAGCCCGGCCGGGCCGTCGGTCCGCTATCACCCGGTGATCGATGCGATCCGCGAAGCGCGCCGCCAGGACGACCCGGCCCTGCCCCAAGGCGTGTGGCAGATCGAGGTCAAGCGCGCCGACTGGGGAGAGGTGATCCGGCTCAGCCTCGACGTCCTGTTGCACCAGTCGAAGGACCTGCAGGTTGCGTGCTGGCTGGTCGAAGCGTTGGGCTACCGCCACGGCTTTGCCGCGCTCAAGCCGGGCGTGCGGATGGTCACCGGGCTGTGCCGGCGGTTTTGGAACGACGGGCTGCACCCGAACAACGACAACGGCGACTGGGGCGCCCGTCTGGCACCGCTGGAATGGCTCGACGACCGCTTGGCCCAACTGCTGTGCCTGCAGGCGGTGACCCGCTCGGGCACCGACGGCGAGATCAGCTTTGGCTACGGCGACTATCTGAACGCCCAGCGCCTGGACGCGGTCGCCGACCGCGCCGCGACGGACGAGACCACGGCGCCGGGCGCGGGCTCGGTCGCGCTCGCCGAGATCGACGCCAGCGCCGCCGCGACCCCGACCCATCTGTTGCGCGGCACCTATCGCGACCTTGCCCGCGCGCTCGACGAGACCGCGGCGCTCACCGCCCTGTTGCGCCAGCTCGGCGGCGACGACGCGCCGAGCATGGTCGCGCTGCGCACCCGTCTGATCGAAATCCAGGGCTGGATCCACACCAGCTTGACCGCGCGCGGCGCCGACCCGGCGCACGGCGACGCGAGCGACGACGCCGCGACCGCGCCGGCGCCACCGACCGCCGCACCACGCGACCCGCGGCGCCCGAACGGCCCGATCACCAGCCGCGAGGACGCCTATTACTGGGTGTCGGCCGCCGCCGACTATCTGTTGCGCACCGAACCCCACAGCCCGACGCCCTATCTGCTCCAGCGCGCGATCCAGTGGGGCGGCATGCCGCTGCACGAAATCCTGATCGAGATCAGCCGCGGCCGAAACGATCTGGCCGCGGTGATCGACTTTCTTGGCTTCAACTCATCGGACGTGACCAAGAACGCCCGACACTGATCCCCCGGCCGCCCGAGACTCCACCAACACCCGATACGAAATCTTCGGTCACTGGCGGTTCGAGCAGTAGAAAGTCGTTGTGATATGGAGAAAAACCACTGTATCATGACGATAAGTCTTAATATTTACGCATACTGCAGTATGTCGGCGGTTCGGACAATCCATGTGATGCAGTATGTCCAACAGTTCCCGCGCATCAAAGATTTGCGCATAAGGAAAGGACCGGACGATGGCAGAAAGCACCCAACATAAGCTCGGCAGAATTCGCCCGCCGCGTGTTCAGATCACCTACGATGTCGAAATTGGCGACGCGATCGAAAAGAAAGAACTACCGTTCATCGTCGGCATTCTTGCCGACCTTTCTGGCAAACCGGCCGAGGCGCTGCCGCCGCTTAAGGACCGGAAATTTGTCGAGGTCGACCGCGACAACTTCCAGGACGTGCTGGCGGCGATCCGCCCCCGGCTCGCGGTCCGGGTGCCCAACCGGCTCGACGACGGTGGCAGCGACACCGTCAATGTCGAGCTTACGTTCAGCCACCTCGACCAATTCGGGCCGATCGACGTGATCAATCAGGTCGAGCCGTTGCGCCGACTGTACGAATCCCGCTGCCGCCTGCGCGATCTCTTGACCAAGCTCGACGGCAACGACGAGTTGGACCAACTGCTCGGCCAGGTGATGGCGAGCGCCGACGACCAGGCCGCGCTCAAGGCCGACCTTGCGGCGGCCGGGACGGACGCACCCGCCGGCGAGCTCGCCGCACCGGCCGCCCCGGATGCCCAGGGGACCCCGGAGGCCGCGCCCGAGGCCCCGGCCGGCGATCCCGACGCCGCGCCGCCGGCCGGCTGACCCCGCGTGACGCCATAAAGACACCAGGAGGCCCCAAGCGATGGCTGAAGACACCGATCCCGCCGCCGCGGACGCCGAGACCACCACCCTGCTTGATCGGATCATGGTCGACGGCAAGCTCGCGCGCGACGAAAGCCAGCGCGCCTATGCCCGCGATCTGCTCGACGAGTTCGTCACCTCGGTGCTGGCCGACGGCGCCGCTGCGCCCAGCGACGTCGCCGCCGCGATCAACGACCGGATCGCCGAGATCGACCAGTTGATCACCGATCAGCTGAACGAAATCGTGCACCACGCCGACTTTCAACGCCTGGAGGCGTCGTGGCGCGGCTTTGCCTATCTCGTGTTCAACACCGAGACCGGCACCCGGCTCAAGCTGCGTCTGCTCAACGTCACCAAGGCCGAGCTCCTGAAGGACCTGGAAAAGGCGGTCGAGTTCGACCAGAGCGTCTTGTTCAAGAAGATCTACGAGGACGAATACGGCACCTTCGGCGGCCTGCCGTTCAGCGTGCTGGTCGGCGACTACGCGTTCGGTCGCCATCCCAAAGACTTCGCCCTGCTTGAGAAAATCTCAAACGTCGCCGCGGCGGCCCACGCGCCGTTCATCGCCGGCGCGGCGCCGCTGTTGTTCGATATGTCGAGCTTCACCGAACTGGCAGTGCCGCGCGATCTTGCCAAGATTTTCGAAAGCGCCGAGCTGATCAAATGGCGCTCGTTCCGCGACAGCGAGGACTCGCGCTATGTGACCTTGTGTTTGCCCCACGTCCTGCTGCGTCTGCCCTACGGCCCCGATACCGACCCGGTCGAAGGGGTCGAGTTCGTCGAGGACACCACCGGCCGCGACCATTCGAAGTACCTGTGGGGCAACCCGGCCTGGGTGTTGGCGCAACGGATCACCAACGCGTTCGCGCTCTACGGCTGGACCGCGGCGATCCGCGGCGTCGAAGGCGGCGGCAAGGTCGAGGGGCTGCCGACCCACACCTTCCGCACCGACGAGGGCGACATCGCGCTCAAATGCCCGACCGAGATCGCGATCACCGACCGGCGGGAAAAGGAGCTGAACGATCTCGGCTTCGTCACTCTGGTCCATTGCAAGAACACCGACTATGCCGCCTTCTTCGGCGGCCAGACCACCAACAAACCCAAGCTGTACAACACCGCGGCGGCCAATGCCAACAGCCGGTTGTCGGCAATGCTGCCCTATATCCTGAACGCCTCGCGCTTTGCCCATTACATCAAGGTCATGATGCGCGACAAGATCGGCAGCTTCATGACCAAGGAAAACGTCCAGGTCTATCTCAACACCTGGATTGTAGACTATGTCCTGGCCAAGGACGATGCCGGCCAGGACATCAAGGCCGAGTATCCCCTGCGCGACGCCCGGGTCGATGTCACCGACGTGCCCGGCAAACCCGGCGTCTACAAGGCGGCGGTGTTCTTGCGGCCGCATTTCCAACTCGAGGAGCTGACCGCCTCGATCCGCCTGGTCGCCGAGTTGCCGGCGCCGGCGGCTTGATAGACCCCACCTAACCCCCGCCCCCGCCGGTAGGCGGGGGCGGGTCCTGTCACGCGCCGTCAATCGCCTGTCGATCCCGGGAGCCCGCCATGGCCACCAATATGTTCATCTTGTTCAAGACGCCCGACATCAAGGGCGAGAGCTCGGACGAGAACCACAAGGAATCGATCCAGGTCTTGACCTGGAGCCACTCGTTCAACCAGCCGACCTCACCGACCCGCAGCTCGGCCGGATCGGGTACGGTCGAACAGGCCACCCACTCCAATTTTTCCTTTACCAAATACCTCGACGCCTCGACCGACGATCTGCTCAAGATGTGCTGGAGCGGCCAGCAGATCGGCACCGCGACCTTCTCGGCCTATCGCTCCGACGGGTCGGAAAAGGCGATCAAGTATCTGGAGGTCGAGATGACCGGCGTGATCGTCTCCAACATCTCGCTGCGCAGCGGCACCGGCGATCTCCCGGTCGAGACGGTCACGCTCAGCTATAACGCGGTCACCTACAACTACATCCAGCAAAAGACCGCCGACGGCACCGCCGGCGGCAACCAAAAGATCAAGCACGATTTGGGATTGCAGAAGGTGTCGTGAGCGGCCGCGTCGGATGTCCGGCCCCAAACTCACCTCCGGGGTCCGGGTGCCGCTGTTCGACCGCCTGGCGGCGACGGCGGCGCCGGACCATTTGGGCGGCGGCAGCCGCGCCGGCCGCATGCTCGACCGCGCCGGGCTGATCGCGTCGATCGACCGGGAACTGGCGCGGCTGTTGAACACCCGCACCCCGGTGGCGGCGGACGTGCTCGGCGCGCGGCCGCGCAGCACGATCGACTATGGCCTGCCCGATCTGTCGCGGTTCTGGCCGGCCGACCCGGACAGCACGCGCGAACTGGCTGCCCTGATCACCGCGACCGTCGCCGCGTTCGAGCCGCGCCTCACGTCGCCCCGGGCGGTGGTCGAGCCCCTGCCCGCCACGCGCGCGCTGCGCGCGCTGGTCAGCGGCATGATCGAGCTCGACGACATGATCGAACCGGTGACCTTCCCGGTCCTGGTCAGCCTCGACGGCGAGGACACGGCCGATGCCGGACCGACGTGACGACCTGCTCGACTATTATCAGCGCGAGCTGAGCTACCTGCGCCACGAGGGCGCCGAGTTCGCGCGGCGCTATCCGCGGGTCGCGGCCCGGCTCGAGCTGTCGGGCGCGGAGTCGCCCGATCCCCATGTCGAGCGCCTGCTCGAAAGCTTCGCCTTCCTGACCGGGCGGCTCCAGCGCACCCTCGACGCCGAGTTCCCGCAGATCCCGGCGGCGCTGTTGGCTGTGCTTTACCCGCACCTGACCGCCCCGGTGCCGAGCATGGCGATCGCCCAGTTCAAGGTCGATCCCGACCAGGCGCGCGCCGCGCTCGGTTTTGCCATCCCCGAGAACACCCAGCTGTTCGCCGAGTCCGCGGAAGGGGTGCCGTGCTGGTTCCGCACCGGCTATCCGGTGAGCTTATGGCCGATCGAGGTCGCGGCGGCTGCCATCCGACCGGCCGCCGAGTTCGCCTTCCTCGACCAGCGCACCGACGTCGCGGTGGTGCTGCGCCTGGTCTTGCGCGGGCTCGGCCGGGTCGGCTTTGCCGACCTGGCGCCGCCGGCCTTGCGCCTGCACATCAACGCGGTCCCGGTCGCCGGCGGCACCCTCTACGAAGCGCTCTTGAACCAGGTGCGCGAGGTCGCGATCCGGCCGGTCGGCCAGGCCCAGCCGACCCGGACCCTGCCCGCGTCCTGCATCCGCCCGGTCGGCTTCGAGCCCGCCGAGGACGTGTTGCCGTGGGACCGCCACGCCCATGCCGCCTATCGGTTGATCCAGGAGTACTTCGTATTCCCGGAGAAATTCATGTTCGTTGATCTCGAGGGCCTCGGCGATCTGGGCGACGGCGCCGAGGCCGAGCTGTTGTTCTTGTTGGCGACCCCGCCGCGCCGGCGCCTGACCCTCGACGCCCGGGTGTTCCAGCTCAACTGCACGCCGATCATCAACCTGTTCCGCCGCACCACCGAGCCGGTCCGGATCGACCACACCCGGGTCGATTATCGCCTCGTCCCCGACAGCCACCGGGAACGCGCCACCGAGATCCACTCGATCCTGAAAGTGTCGGCGCGCTCGGCGTTCGAGGACGACAGCACCACCATCCAACCGTTCTATGCGTTCGATCATGCCGGCCCGCCGTCGGACCGACCGGAACCGCGGGCGTTCTGGCTGGCGCGTCGCCAGCCGACCGGCCGCGCCGACCTGCCGGGCAGCGACATGGTGCTGTCGTTCGTGGACCTCGACGTCAACCCGGCGCGGCCGCCGACCCAGCTTGTGTTCGCCCACACCCTGTGCACCAACCGCGGGGTGGCGGCGCAGCTGCCGGTCGGCGCCCAGTTGCATGCCGAGGTCGATGCCCCGCTCGCCGGCGTTGCGTGTTTGTCCAAGCCGACCCGGCAGCTGGCGCCGCCGTTCGACGGCCAGACGCTGTGGCGCCTGGTGTCGCATCTGTCCTTGAACCAGCTGTCGCTCGCCGGCGGCGAGGCCGGCTTGCGCGCGCTGCGCGAAATCCTTTTGCTCTATGCCGCGTTCGACGATGCGACGGTGCGCAGCCAGCTCGCCGGGCTGTCCGGTCTGGCGTGTCGCGAGGTGGTGCGGCGGATCGGCACCGAGGCGTGGCGCGGCTTCTGCCGGGGCATCGAGATCCGGCTCGAGCTCGACGAGGACCGGTTCGTCGGCAGCCACCCGTTCCTGCTCGCCGCGGTGCTCAACCGCTTTTTCGGCCTTTATGCCGCGGTCAACGCGTTCACCCAGCTGACACTGACCAGCCGGCAGCGTGACGGAGTGTGGAAGACATGGCCGCCTCTGGCTGGCGATCGCATCGTTCTGTGATCGAGCAACTGGCCGCCGAGGCCCACCGCTTCGACGTCCACCAAGCGGTGCGGGTGATCGAACGGCTGGCGCCCGTGCGCGACAGTGTCGGCGACCACGGCACCGCCGAGGACGAGGCGGTGCGCTTTCGCGCCAGCCTGAGCGCGGCGTTTCCGGCCAGCGACCTTGCCGGCGCAACGCCGCCGCGGCCCGGCGAGCCGCGCTGGTACCTCGACGTCAACTTCATGGGCCTGGCCGGCAGCTTCGGGCCGCTGCCCGCCCCGTTCACCGACACGATCGTCGAACAGACCCGACGCGGCGACCATGCGGCGCGCGACTTCCTCGACATCTTCAACCATCGGCTGATCTCGCTGCTCCACCGGACCCGGCGGCGCCACCGCCCGGCCCTGACCTGGGCGCGCCCGGACCTTGGGCCGCTGGCGCGCGCCCTGTTCGCGATGATCGGTCTCGGCACCGCGGGCGTGCGCGACCGCATGTCGGTGCCCGATCGGGCGCTGCTCGGCACTGTCGGCCTGCTCGCGCAGCAACCGCGCAGCCTGCACGGCCTGGAGCGGCTGCTCGGCTGCTTTTTCGGCGTGCCGGTCCGGGTCGACCCGCTGGAGGGCCGGTGGCTTGCGCTCGACGACGGCGCGACCACCCGGCTCGGGCAGCGCAACACGCGCCTGGGCGCGGCGCACCCGGACGGCGCGGTGCTCGGTGCCCGGGCGTGGGACCAGCAGGCGGCGGTGACGGTGGTGCTCGGCCCGCTCGACCTTGCGACCTTCCGCGCGCTGTTGCCCGACGGCGGCGCCTCGCCGCTCTTGCGCGGCTTGATCGGGTTTTATACCCAAGACGCGGTGATGGTCGATGTTCAGCTACGCCTGCGGGCCGACCAAGTCCCGGGCACCCGGCTCGACGGCACCAACCGCCTGACCCTGACCACGCCGCGCACTTTGGCCGCGCGCCCACGCGCGCCGGCGGCCCGTCTGGACGGCACCGCGCGGCTGCTGACCCGCCCGGCCCCGACCGCACCGCGGCTCGGCTGGACCAGCTGGCTCACCACCCGGCCCCGGTCGGACGACGGCGTGGTGACGCTGGCGGCGAGGTCATGAACCGGCGCACTTTAATAGGTCTCGACCTGCCCAGACACCTCTCAATAAACCAAAAAAAACAATAAACGTTACGAGCACAGATGAAGTGCCACCAAGCCTGACACCATTATCGGTGAATTGCTACCTTACTTCCGTGATACCATTTACAAGCTGTCCTTTATTCATTTGGCCCAGTTTTTCGGAAACGGTTGCACCTTCCACATACGATCGACAGGCGGTCCAGTGAATCTCGAAGTCACAATCTGGAAAAGAGTCCGCCAAATCATCAATTAAGGTAGACAACCTGACGCATTGATCATATCTCTGCGTGAAGAATAAGTAACGTTCGTTGCCCAAAGGGTACAGTCGCCCTCTATTGTTGCTAAGAAATTTCTTAGCGTTGTGGCCACCGATGCTCCCCCATGATTTAGTTTTGTTCACATCATTATATGAAAGCACATCCGATACAAAATAATGCTCATGAATAGCCGTTCCCTTTTCGTGCTCTTTCAGCTCTCTGGGCGGGTTACTAACATCATAAGAGTCGTCATCAATGAGTTTTGCCGTATCTGTTCCGGTATAGAGTTCGTCCTCTTTGACATACGTAACTACGTCAACCGGCAAAGATTCGATCACAACATTTTTGTCCATAAAC
Organism: Azospirillaceae bacterium; assembly: GCA_028277115.1. Classification (GTDB taxonomy): domain Bacteria; phylum Pseudomonadota; class Alphaproteobacteria; order Azospirillales; family Azospirillaceae; genus JANQHG01. The sequence continues at coordinate 4,165 of JANQHG010000005.1, read as the reverse complement.
CCATGACCAATAAGATATATGCGTTTCATGCCCTCTCCCCTTCTTCAGAGCCAAACAAGCCAAAGAACGACGTTGCAGTGACTCGCATGGTCGACGCCGAGGACGCGCGACACGCTGCCGGAGGTCAGATACTGCGATGGGTAGCATTTGAGCGTGTTCTTGTCGAGCCTTTCCCATCGCCTGCGTCGTGTGCCGACCATCTGATGTGCGCGTCGTTCCGCCCCGACGCTAATCAATTCGGCCGGCTTTAATATCGATATTGTCACTTGCTAATCCAGTTTGGCTGAATTCGTTCATTAAGGCGCGGTGGCTCCTGACTCTCGGAGCGACATGACCACGCCAAATGAGGTGAGGTGGCTTGATGAACGCCCTGACCCTTACCGTGGTTGGATTGGGGTCCAGCCTTGCGGCCTTCAATAAGGCGTGGGAAATCGGGACCGCCGACGCAACCGCGCGCATCAGCTTCGCGACACCTGAACTGCTGTGGCAGGTCATGACGGCAAAGCGGTGACGCATCCTCAAGGTCCTGATCGGACAAGGGCCGGTGACCTGCGAAGCGGTCGCCCGCCAGGTTGGACGCACCGCCGAAGAGGTCCGGCCGGATCTCGATGGCTTGGCGAACGCCGGTCTCCTCACCCGCCATCCGGACGGCGGGGTCGAGTTCCCGTTCGATGCGGTGCACATCGATTTCGTGCTGCGCGCCGCATAGGCTCCGGATGCCGACCGGTCGGTCGACCTACCCCTCGCCGTCGCCGTCGCCGCGGTCGGCGGCGTCGAGCAGCGCGAGCACGCCGCGCTCCGGAATCGAAAGCCAGTCGGGCCGGTTGGCCGCCTCGTAGCAGATCTCGTAAAGCGCCTTTTCCAAGACCAACAAATCCAGCAGGCGGCGCACCACCGCCGGGTCGCCCGGCAGGCTCGGCAAACCGGCCGCGGTGTCGAGATAGGTCACCAGAAACACCTGCGAAACCAAATCGCGCCACGCGATCGCATGCTCATAAGTCGCCGGCCCGGCGGCCGGGTCGTTGGCCGCAACATAGCTCGCCGCCGACCAGGCGGCATAATCGAACGAACGCAACAGCCCGGCAACGTCGCGCAACGGCGTCGTCTTGCGCCGGCGGTCGGCCAGCGTGCGTGCCGGCTCGCCCTCGAAATCCACGAACACGAAATCCGCCTGGGTCACCAGCGTCTGGCCCAGATGGAAATCGCCGTGAACCCGGGTCTTCGCCGCCTCGACCTCAAGCGTCGCGGCGCGCGCGATCAAGCGCTCGACCTGGTAGAACCGATCGAGCAACACCGCGCCGTCGTCATAGCAAATGATCGTCTCGGCAAAGCCGCCGCGCCCCGCCACCGGCCGCGCCGCCTCGAGCGCCGCGTGCGCCCGCGCCGCCCACACCCGGGCGTCGGCCACCAAACGGTCGCGGTCGGCGGCAGTGAACGGCTCAGGCTCGAACGCCGGCAACCCGGTCGGCTCGGCAAACGCCCGGTGCATCTCCGCCGTCCGCCGGCCCAGCGTCGCCGCCATCGGCACATAGACCTGGAACCGGTCGGCCGGGGTGACCTCGGCATCCTCGCTGCGATAGCGCAACTCGCCGAGCTCGCGCTGCAGAAACTCGGTCGTATAGGTCCAGCCGTCGCCCTGGTGACGGACCAGCCCCTGGAGCACCGCCAATGCCATCCGGCTGCCGTCGGCGCCGTGATACTCGATCGTGCCGAGCAGCGGCGGCACATTGGCGAACCGGGCGACCTGCGACAGATAGTACCCGACCTCGACCTCCGGGTGGATGCCGTCGGCAAGCCGGCGGACGCTCTTCAACACCATCCGGTCGCCGATCACGCACGAACTGTTGCTCTGCTCGACACCGAGCGCGCGCACCCGGTCGCCGGCCCCCGGCGCCCGCTCGGCAAAGCCGGCGTGGCTGCGCATCGCGATCCGGCCGGCCAGCGCGGGCACGTCGGCACCGCGCCCGACCCCGTCGACCAGCGCCAAAGCCATGCCCTCGTCCTGCGCGGTATCCACCAGCGCCCCGACTTGGCCGCCGCGCCGCACCTTGGCCAGGGTGAACGGCAGGATCGACGAGCCGACATGCAACAACGACTCGTCCCAATACGCGGTCAAGGGCAGAAAATAGCGCTGGGGCTCACCGCCGTCGGCAAAGCTGACCGTGATCAAAACCAAGAGCTTGTCTTCGGCCGGTGCCTCGGCAACCACCGCGAGATCGATCACCTCGGTGCGCGCGATCGCCCGGTCCTTGGCGGCAAACCAGCGTTGCTTGGCCAGCACCGCCGGCAGCACCCGGCGCTCGAACTCCCGGGCGGCCCGGCTGCCCGGGAACTTGGCCCAGCCGGCGTGGATCACCAGCGTAGACAGATCGGGCATCGGTTCCGGCATCGCTTCGTGCCAGCTCGGCAAGGCCACGGCCTCGGCCAACAAAAACCAATAATAGCCGTAGCCGGACAGCGTCAGCAAATACGGCAAGTCACCGACCGGCGGGAACGAGCTGTGGTCGCACATCTCGATCGGAACCCGACCCTTGTACGCCGACAGGTCCAACTCGACCGCCTGGGCGGAGCGTGCAAGGTTGAACACGCACAAGATCGTCTCGCCGTCGAGCGCGCGCACATACGCCAAAACCTTCCGGTTGCCCGGGTAGAGCATGGTGAAACCGCCGCGCCCGAACGCCTGGTGGCGTTTGCGCACGTTGATCATCTGGCGCATCCAGTTGAGCAGCGACGCGCTGTTCTGCTGCTGCGCCTCGACATTGATCGCCGGAAAGCCGTAGATCGGGTCGGTGATCGCCGGCAGGAACAACCGCGCCGAATCAACCCGCGAAAAGCCGCCGTTGCGGTCGTTCGACCATTGCATCGGCGTGCGCACGCTGTCGCGGTCGCCCAAATAAATGTTGTCGCCCATCCCGATCTCGTCCCCATAATAGACGATCGGGGTGCCCGACATCGAAAATAACAGCGCGTTCAATAACTTCACTTTGCGGGTATCGTTTTGCATCAACGGTGCCAACCGCCGCCGGATCCCGAGATTGATCCGCGCCCGCTTGTCGGCGGCGTAAAACTCCCAAAGATAATCGCGCTCCCGGTCGGTCACCATCTCGAGCGTCAGCTCGTCATGGTTGCGCAAGAAGATCGCCCACTGGCAGTTGTCGGGAACCTCCGGGGTCTGGCGCATGATGTCGGTGATCGGATGGCGGTCCTCCTGGGCGATCGCCATATACATCCGCGGCATCAACGGGAAGTGAAAACACATCTGGCACTCATCGCCGTCGCCGAAATAATGGCAGGTATCCTCGGGCCACTGGTTGGCTTCAGCCAGGAAGAACGCGTGGGGATGACTTTCGTCCAAGGCGGCGCGCAGCCGTTTGATCACCGCGTGGGTCTCGGCCAGGTTCTCGTTGTTGGTGCCGTCGCGCTCGACCAGATAGGGGATCGCGTCCAACCGCAGCCCGTCCACCCCCATGTCGAGCCAATAGCGCATGATGTCGATCACCGCCTGGACCACTCGCGGGTTGTCGAAGTTGAGATCGGGCTGGTGGCTGAAAAAGCGGTGCCAATAATACTGCTGGGCCACCGGGTCCCAGGTCCAGTTCGAAGACTCGGTGTCGGTGAAGATGATCCGGGTCTCCGACCATTTGCGGTCGTCGTTGGACCACACATAGAAATTGCGTGCGCTGCTGCCGCGTTTCGCCTGCCGTGCCCGCTGGAACCACGGGTGCTGGTCCGAGGTGTGGTTGATCACCAACTCGGTGATCACCCTGAGACCACGTGCATGCGCGGCGCGCACGAAGGCGCGAAAATCACGCATCGTGCCGTAAGCCGGGTTGATCGACCGATAGTCGGAAATGTCGTAGCCGTCGTCGCGCAAAGGCGACGGGTAAAACGGCAGCAGCCACAGCGCGGTGACGCCAAGGCTTTGCAGATAGTCGAGCTTTTGCAAAAGGCCGACGAAGTCGCCGATGCCGTCGTTGTTGCCGTCGAAAAAGCTCTTGATGTGGAGCTGATAAATGACGGCGTCTTTGAACCAAAGGGGGTCGGCGACGAGCATGGCGGGGAACGATAAGGCAAAGGGAGAGAGGGTCGGTCAGGGGGCGTTGCCCCCCGACACCCCCCACCAGGGGTTGCCCCCTGGACCCCAGTTCGTGGGGTCAAAGGGGGC
>JANQHG010000232.1 GCA_028277115.1 Azospirillaceae bacterium | reverse complement strand
TCCCGGGCAAGCCCGACCGCGCGCTCGCCAGCATGGGCATCTACTTGTTCAACGCCAAGTTCCTGTTCGACCAGCTGACCCGTGACGCCGCCGACCCCGACAGCAGCCACGACTTCGGCAAGGACCTGATCCCCTATCTGGTGCCGAGGGCCCGGGTGATGGCGCACCGGTTCCACCAGAGCGGCCTGGTCAGCCGGGCGACCGTCACCCCCTATTGGCGCGACGTCGGCACGGTCGACGCCTATTGGGAAGCCAACATCGACCTGACCTCGGTGACCCCGGCGCTCAACATGTACGACCGGGAGTGGCCGATCTTCACCTATCAGGAACAGCTGCCGCCGGCGAAATCGGTGTTCGACAACGAAGACCGCCGCGGCATGGCGGTCGACAGCCTGGTGTCGGGCGGCTGCATCATCTCGGGCGCGACGGTGCGCCGGTCGCTCTTGTTCTCTCAAGTCCGGGTCAACTCCTACGCCGAGCTCACCGGCGCGGTGGTGCTGCCGGCCTGCAACATCGGCCGCAAGGCGCGGTTGACCCGGGTGGTGCTCGACCGCGGCTGCAACATCCCCGAAGGCCTGGTGGTCGGCGAGGACCCGGAAGACGACGCCCGCCGCTTCCGCCGCACCTCGTCCGGGATCGTTCTGGTCACCCCCGGCATGCTCGCCCGACTCGCCCAGGACGCCGCATGACCGCCACCGCCCGTCCCCTGCCCCCCCTGCCCTCGCCCGCCGGCGCGCTCCGGGTCCTGTTCGTCGCGTCCGAGGCCTATCCGTTGATCAAGACCGGCGGCCTCGCCGACGTCGCGGGCGCGCTGCCGGCGGCACTTCGCACGTGCGGGGTCGATGTCCGGCTGCTGCTGCCGGGCTACCCAACGGTTCTCGCCGGCATCGGCCGGCCGGTCCCGATCGACGGCGCGGCGGGGCTCGACGACCAGCCGCTGCCCGGCGGCGTGCGCGGTCGCCTGCTCGCCGCGACCACCGCGGACGGCGTGCCGATCTACATCCTCGACGCGCCGACCCTCTACGACCGGCCGGGCACCCCCTACGTCGGCCACGACGGCGCCGACTGGCCGGACAACGCGCTGCGCTTCGGCGCGCTGTCGGCGGTCGCAGCCCGGTTCGGCCTGGCGCCGGCCGGGCTCGGCGGCTTTCGCCCGCAGGTGATCCACGGCCACGACTGGCAGACCGGCCTGATGCCGGCCTACCTGCGGCTGACCGAGGGCAACCCGACCCGGCGACCGGCCACCGTATTCACCGTCCACAACATCGCCTACCAAGGTCGGTTCCCGGCCTATCTGCTCGGGTTGCTGCAACTCCCGCCGTACGCCTTGCAGATGCACGGCGTCGAGTACCACGGCGACATCGGTTACCTGAAAGCCGGCGTCTACTATGCCGACCGCATCACCACGGTCAGCCCGCGCTATGCCCGCGAGATCCAAAGCACACCGCACGGCGAGGGCCTCGAAGGCCTGCTCGCGGCCCGCCGCGACGCGCTGACCGGCATCCTGAACGGCATCGACACCGCACTTTGGGACCCGGCGCGCGACCCGCTGGTGCCGGCGCGCTACGGCGCCGACCGCCTCGCGGCCAAAGCGGTCAACCGCGCGGCGCTCGCCGGCACCTTCGGCCTTACGCTCCGCGCCGACGCGCCGATGGTCGGGATGGTCAGCCGCCTGACCTGGCACAAAGGCATCGACCTGTTGCTCGCCGCCGCCCCGGCGCTGCTCGAGGCCGGCGGCCGCCTGATCGTGCTCGGCACGGGCGACCCGGGGTACGAGACCGCCCTGCGCCGGCTCGCGGCAGCCTGGCCCACCCGGGTCGGTGTCCGGATCGGCTACGACGAAACCCTGGCGCACCGCATCCAGGCCGGCGTCGACGCGCTCGCCGTGCCGTCGCGCGCCGAACCGTGCGGCCTCACGCAACTCTATGCGCTCCGCTACGGCACGGTGCCGGTGGTCGGCCGTGTCGGCGGGCTCGCAGACACGGTGATCGACGCCAACCCGGCGGCGGTCGCCGCGGGCGTCGCGACCGGGTTCCAGGTGTCACCGGTGACCGCCGACGAGCTCGCCTGGACCTTCGCCGCGCTCACCCGCCTGTTCTGCGACCGTCCGGCGTGGCAACGAATGCAGCGCGCGGGAATGACGCAGGATTTCGGCTGGCCGACCGCGGCAGCGCGTTACCGGGACCTGTACGCAGCGGTCGCTGTATCGCCTTGACCGTGTGTCGGCGCGCACGGTGTGACGATCTGGGGCAGGCCGTCGATCGCCATCGATCTCGATCACGTTCGCCCGGATCCGCGAGGCGCGTCGGGTCTGTCAGATCGATCTGGTCGTCCTGGTGGTATCGGACACGATCAAGAGGCGCTGCCCCCGACCCCCCGCAAAGGGCGCGCGCGCCCCTTGACCCCCACAGACGGGGCCCAGGCCACAAAGCCAGCCGACCTCAGCGCGCAGCACGCTCCGGCGGCGGCCGCGGCGGACTGCTCTCCCGAACCAAGCGGGCATGCGCCACCGCAATCTCCGCCGCCACCGCCGCATTGTTGCGCAACAACGCATCCGTCGCCGCCGCCAGACGACCCCCGGTCATCGCACTCAACCGGCGCTGCAAGAACGGCGTCAGCGCCGGACCGACCACCCCGCCAGCCGCCGCCTCGTCCAGCGCAGCGACGATCAACTGCTCGTAGTCGGCCTGCGGCAGCGCCGCCTCCTCGGGCATCGGCGCACAGATCAACAGACCGCCGCCCAACCGCTCCTGCATCCGTAAAATCCGCGCGACCTCGTCGGCGCTGTCGCAGCGATGCGGCAGTTTGAGCCCGCTCGAGCGCACCACGGTCGCCGGCAAGGTATCGGTGCCGTACCCGATCACCGGCACGCCCAGCGTCTCCAGAAACTCAAGCGTGCGCGCAAGGTCCAGGATCGGCTTGGCCCCGGCCGTGACCACCGACACCGGCGAGTAACGAAGCTCGAACAAATCAGACGAAATGTCGCCGGGACCGGCCGACCCGCCGCGATGAACCCCGCCGATCCCACCGGCCAGCACCAACGGTATCCCGGCAAGCGCCGCGCACACCATGGTCGCCGCAACCGTGGTCGCGCCCTGGGCACCGCTCGTTCCGCCCAACACCACCGCCAAATCCCGCCGGCTGATCTTGGCTATGTCGCCCTCGGCCGTAAGCCGGTCCAGATCCTCCTCGGTCAAACCGACCCGGATCCGACCGTCGAGCACCGCGATCAGCGCCGGCGTCACCTCGGCCGCGCGCAAAATCTCCCCAAGCGCTCGGGCGCACGCGACATTGGCGCCCGGCGGCAGACCATGCGCGATCACCGCCGATTCGATCGCGACCACCGGCCGCCGCTGGGCAAGCGCCGCCGCGACATCGGGCCGGATCGACAGCAACTCGCGCATGGGTCCCACCGTTCGCCTTGGTCACGCCGAAAAAAACCGCGCCGCCCGACACCCGGCGTCCCTGGTCGGCACACGACCGACGCGGCGCGGGCGTCACGCTCCCACCGGCCGCCGGTCGATGCCGGTCGGCGGACCGACCATCAGCTGTCGCCAAGTCAACTGTCGTAGGTCATCAAGCTCGAGCACGGCACGTCCAGGCGCTGGCGACCGTTGAGGAACGACAGCTCGATCAAGAACGCCGCCCCCCGAACATCCGCCCCGACCCGGCGCAACAGATCGATCGTCGCCGCCATCGTGCCGCCGGTCGCCAGCAGATCGTCCAGCACCACCACCCGCTGGCCCGACTGCACCGCGCCGTCCTGGATCGCGATCGTGTCCGTGCCATATTCCAGCGCGTAGCTGTGCTCGATCGTCAAGCCCGGCAACTTGCCGCGCTTGCGCACCATGATGAAGCCGCAGCCAAGCTGGAGCGCGAGCGGCGCCGACACCAGAAAGCCGCGGGACTCGATCCCGACCAGCAAATCCGGCTTGTGTTCGCCGACATATTCGGCAAGCCGGGCGACCGCTTCACGCCAAGCCCCGCCATTTGCAAGCAAGGGCGAGATATCGTAAAATAAAATGCCCGGCTTGGGGAAATCGGGCACCCCGCGGATGTAATCCTTCAGGTTCATTCCTGATGATCCCGGCTTTTTTTGCACGGCTGCCCCGCCCCGGCCGATCGCGATCCGGCCTGAAACAGAGCCCTCTTATGTTATCGCGCAATCGGCCGTGTGTCATCCCTCGGGGACCTGCCGGGCCGCGACGGCCCGGCGCAGGTCCCGGCGTCCCGCGGGCCGCGGCTGCCATCCGCCTTGACAAACAGGGGGTGTCCCAGCGACTCTTTGACCCAAGCCAAGTCGCTGGTGAACAACAACGCCACAAGAGACTCGGGGTCGAGTGACTCGGGCGTCTGCGGCGGGGACCGCTGCCCCATGCGGCTGAAATCCTTCCACGCCAACACGATGGCCGAGGCGATGCGCTTGGTGCGCGACACCCTCGGCGATGACGCGATCATCGTGGCGAGCCGGGAGGAAGACGGCGGCGGTGTCCGCCTGACCGCCGCCATCGAAGAGCTCGAGACCGCCGATCCGATCGACGTCGGCCATGACGACGACACCGGCGGCAACAACGGCGGCGGCCGCAACGGCGCCCCGGTCGGCGGCACCCGGGGCGTCGAGCCGGCACGCGGCCCCCGGTTCGGCCAGCCGCGCCGCGCCGCGCCGCCGCCACAACGCGAGGTCGTCGACGTCGCCGATCTGGTCGGCGACGCGCTCCACAAAACCGGCACGCCGCCGGCGCTCGCCGAAAAACTGGTCGATGCGATCTGCGGCCTCGACGTCGACGACCCGGTGCTCGCGCTCGGCACCGCGCTCGACAGCCTGTTCGCCTTCAAACCGCTGCCGTGCGGCCCGACCAGCCGGCCCCTGATGCTGGTCGGACCGCCCGGCGCCGGCAAAACCCTCACGGTCGCCAAGCTCGCCGCGCGCGCGGTGTTCAACAAGCTGCCGGTCGGGGTGATCACCACCGACACCGTGCGCGCCGGCGGCGTCGAACAGTTGAGCGCCTTTACCCGCCTGATGAAACTCGACCTCTTGACGGTCGAGGACACCGCCGCGCTCGCCGACGCGCTCACCGTCCACCGCGACGTCGATCAGGTCCTGATCGACAGCGCCGGCTGCAACCCGTTCGACCGCGTCGATGTCGCCGATCTTCGCCGCACCCTCGGCAGCCTCGACATCGAGCCGGTCCTGGTCCTGCCCGCCGGGATCGATACCGGCGAGGCCGCCGAGATCGGCGCCATCTTCCGCGGCGTCGGCGTGCGCCGGGCCGTCGTCACCCGGCTCGACATGACCCGCCGGCTCGGCGCCATGCTCGGCGCCCTCTACGAAGCCCGGCTCGATTTTTGCGACGTCGGCACCGCCGCCAGAGTCGCCGACGGGCTCACGCCGCTCGACCCGATAGCGCTCGCCCGCCTGTTGACGCCAACCGAGGGCCGCCCAGCCGCCCGCAGCCCCCGCCACACCGGGACCCACGCATGAGCGAACACCTCGCAACCGTGCCCCGCACCAACGTCCGCCCCTTGCGCGGGCACAACGTCGTCGCGGTCGCCAGCGGCAAGGGCGGCGTCGGCAAGACCTGGTTTTCGATCACGCTGACCCACGCGCTCGCCCGGCTCGGCCGGCGCGCGCTCCTGTTCGACGGCGACCTCGGGCTTGCCAACGTCGACATCCAGCTCGGCCTGATGCCGCCGCGCGACCTCTCGATGGTGTTCGAGGGCCGCCTGACCCTGCCGCGCGTCGCCGTGCGCTTCGACGACGGCGGCTTTGACATCATCGCCGGGCGCTCCGGCACCGGCGGCCTCGCCTCGCTGCCCAGCCAGCAACTGACCGGCCTGCGCAACGATCTGCTCGAGCTCGCGCGCGGCTATGACTCGGTGGTGATGGACATGGGCGCCGGGGTCGACCGCACGGTCCGCCTGCTCGCCGGCCCGGCCGGCACCACGCTGGTGGTCACCACCGACGAGCCGACCTCGCTGACCGACGCCTATGCCTTCATCAAGGTGACCCGCGGCGCCAACCCGGCCGCCGACCTGCGCATCGTCGTCAACATGGCGCAGTCGGCGCGCGAGGGGGAACGCACCTACCAGACGATCGACAAGGCGTGCCAGTCGTTCCTCAAATTCTCGCCGCCGCTCGCCGGGATCATCCGCCGCGACACCCACGTCCGCGACGCGATCCGCACCCAGGTGCCGCTGCTCACCCGCTCGCCGACCTGTGAGGCCGCCCGCGACGTCGAGGCGGTCGCCGCCCGGCTGGGCGGGCGCTAGCCGGCGGCGACGGCGCAAGGGCAAGGGCAACCATGACGGCGCCCGCCAGCCCGCCGATCCCGCCGGCCGGCACCGGCCCGGTCGGCGCCGCCGGCGGACCGCTCGCCGTGGCGGGCGGTGGCGGCGCCGCCGCGATCGCCACGACGCTGGTCACCAAGGTGCCGCCCGCCTACGCCGTGCTCGCCCGGCCGGTGGTGGTCTCAGGCTCGGTCGCCGCTGCGGCCGGCAGTGCCGGCACCCCGCCCGGCATGCTCCGCCTGCGCACCCGGGCCGGCGAGATCACCGTGCGCGACCCCGGCGGCGTGCCGACCCGCGGCACCGTGCTGATCGCGCTTGCCCCCGGCCGGCCGCCGACCCAGGCGACCCTCTATCGGCCCGAGGCGCTCCAGGCCCGGCCCGGCAGTGTCGCGACCGAGATGCCGGCCGGCGCCACCGCGGCGAGCGCGCCCGGAACCCCGATCGCC
>JANQHG010000049.1 GCA_028277115.1 Azospirillaceae bacterium | reverse complement strand
ACATCAACGAGGACCAGTTCCTGCGCCTGATGGCGTCGATCACCGAGTGGGTGTCGCCTGAGGAAGGCTGCGCCTACTGCCACGACGAAGAAGATCTGGCCGACGGCTCGATGTACACCTATCAGGTGTCGCGCCGGATGATCCAGATGACCCAGGCGATCAACGCCGGCTGGCAAAACCACGTCGCCGACACCGGGATCACCTGCTACACCTGTCACCGGGGCCAGCCGGTGCCGGCGGAGATCTGGTTCGACGCCGAGGACGGCGGTCCGACCCGGAGCATGGCGGCGGCCAACTATGGTCAGAACACCCCGGCGCCCTCGGTCGGTCTGACCTCGTTGCCGGCCAACCCGCTCGGGGCCTACTTCTCGGATGCCGGCGAGCTCCGGGTGGTCGGACCGACCCCGCTGCCGACCACCGAAGGGGTGTCGCTGCAGGACACCGAGGCGAGCTATGCCTTGATGATCCACATGTCGCAGGGTCTCGGGGTCAACTGCACCTACTGTCACAACACCCAGTCGTTCCAGAACTGGGACACCTCGACGCCGCAGCGCGCGACCTCCTGGCACGCGATCCGGATGATGCGCGAAGTCAACGGCACCTATCTTGAGCCGTTGCAGAGCCTGTATCCGGAAGACCGCCTGGGGCCGACCGGCGACGCACCGAAGGCCAATTGCACCACCTGCCACATGGGCGTGTACAAGCCGTTGTACGGCGCGCCAATGCTGGCGGAGTTCCCGTCGCTGGCCGGTAACTAAAGCCGGTTCGCGCCTGGACATCCCGACGTTTCCATCCCGCCGGCCCGGCCCCGGTCCCTTCAGGACCGGGGCCGGGCCGGCGGGGGGAACGCCGCCGCGGTTTCCAAAAACCGGGCACGGTCGTGCCCGCCGCCCAAAAACCGGGCACGGTCGTGCCCGCCGTATTGTCGGTGCGAATTGCCGCAAAGGTAAGGAAATCGCAAAGCACCGGGTGGTCGGCAAGCCCGATCGACCCATTTCTGGCCGTAGAACAGGCGGTCGGCGACCTGCCAGCGGCACGACCGGCGCAGGCGCCGGTGCCACCATTCGACGAAGCGCCGCGCCGCCGGTGCCTCGCGCACCCCGATAAAGCCGAGATTGTAGGCGCCGCAGCGGCTCATCGACAGGTCGTCCGGGGCCCGGCCGTCCTCGAGCGGCGCCGTGACGTGCGGGGTCAGCGCCAGCTCGGCCTCGGCGAGCGCGTCGGCAACCGGCGCGAGCGGCCGCACCACCTCGATGTCGGGGTCGAGATAGACCACCCGCGCCCCGGGGTGGCGCCGCCACAGCGCCGCCCCAGCCACAAGATCGCCGACACCGGCACGACCTCGACCCCCGGCAGGTCAAGCGTCGCGGCGGCGGCGTCGCGGTCGGCGACGATCAGGGTGCGGTGCGCCTCGGGATGGCTCGCGGCGACGCTCACCATCAGGGTCGCGGCGAAGGCGCGGTGGTTGGCCGACGCGATCCGTGAACACGACGTCGATCATGGGCGCGGCCCCGCCGCCGGCACGCGATCAGCCCGCGCGCAGCCCGCCCAGCGGCACGAAGCCGGTCGGCGGGGTCTGGACTTCGACGTCCGGAAAGCGCGCGCGGAACTCGAGCGGGGTCAAGACGCGGTGGCCGTCGGCGACCACGAAATCGGCCGGATAGGCCATCGAGCGCGGCGGCGTCCACGACGCCGGCGGGGTGAACGAGGCGAGGAACGGCGCGACCGCGCCGATCCGGTTGGCCGCCGCCAGACCGTCGCCGCGCTCGACCGCCTCGACGAACGTCCGGTCGAGCCGGAACGCCGCCAGATCGACGCCGTTGCCCGGCGAGCGGCCCTCGAACACGCCCCAGCGCAGAAAATGGGCCCACGGCGCGATGATGCTTTCATCGACCGCCTGGGCAATGTCGGCGTACTTGGCTACGTATTGTTCGGCATTGAAGAAGATGTCGCTGCCGAAAAACTCGTAATAGCGATAGACCTCGTCGACCTCGCCCAGGCACAATGGGCAGCCGTGGCCGAGCAACAGCGCCTTGTTGCAGGTCGCCCGGATGATCTGTTCGGAGTGCGACGCCACCACCAGGATGCGCGAGCGCGTGATCAACTCGTCCAGCCGCACCTTGGCGCGGTCGGTGAAGCGGTGGTCGCCGGTGCCGATCCACTCGTCCATCAAGATGATGTCCGGCTCGGCCTCGACCGCGACCGCGAACGCCAGCCGCAAAACCATGCCGGTCGAATAGGTGCGCAGCGGCAGGAACAGATAGTCGCCGAGCCCGGCGAACTCGGCGATCTGCGGGGTGCGGGCCCGGATGGTCGCCTTGTCCATCCCGAGGTAAAGCCCGCGCAGCATGATGTTCTCGAGCCCGTTGGCCTCGTGGTCGAAGCCGATCGTGATGTCGAACAGGGGCACGATCCGCCCCTCGCAGCGCAGATAGCCCGATGACGGCTCGTAGATCCCGGCCATCAGGCGGAGCAGCGTCGACTTGCCGGCGCCGTTGTGGCCGATCAGGCCGAGCCGATCGCCGTCCTTCAGATGCAGCGACACCTCGTGCAGTGCTTTGATGGTCGCGGTGCGCCGACTGCGCCGGGCGAGCCCGCCGCCGACCGAGCCGCGCAACAGGGCGCGCCGGATCGACTGGTTGTTCGCGTTCATGATCGGGAATTCGACCGACACGTTGTCAAGAACGATCCGCGCCATCTCAAAACCTATCCCACGACAGTCCCCACGCGAGCGCGCGCGGATTTTCAAAGCCAATAGATCAGCCGACCCTTGAGCCGTCCGAACACCGGAAACGCGATCGCCCAGCCGACCACGGTGATCGCGACCAGGACCAGCCAGTTGGACAGCGCCAGCGGCTCGCCCAACAACGGCGCCCGCACCGCCTCGATGAAATAGTAGAACGGGTTGTAAGTCAAAACGAACGGCCGGTTGGCGACCAGCGACGGCTGCCAGATGATCGGGGTGATGAAGAACGACAGCTGCACCAACGCCCCGATGATCGCGTGAAGATCACGAAAGCGCGCGCACAGCAACCCGACCAACAGCCCGATCCACACCCCGTTGACGATGATGAACACCAGGCCGACCAACGACATCAACGAGTACGCGGTCAGCGGGATGCCGAAGATGATCATCACGACGAAAAACACGATGATGTTGTGGCCGAACACCAGGAGATGTCGCCAGGCCAGCCGATAGACGTGGAGCGACAGCGGCAGCCGGATCTGCCGGATCACCTGTTCGGACGCCATGAACACCGTGCAGCCTTCGAGGATCAGCGCCGAGATCAGCTGCCAGATGATGAAGCCCATGCTCAAGAACGGCAGATACTCCTCGACCGACGCGCCGAAAAAGCCGGCGTAGAGCAGGCCGAGCGAGGCGACCAAGACACCCATCGAGATGGTCAGCCACAGGGGCCCGAGCAGCGAGCGGCGATAGCGCTGCAGGATGTCGATCCAGCCGAGCCGGAACCACAGATCCACGTTGCGCGCGCCGTGGGCGAGGTCGATCAGGGCGGCCTCGAGCATCGAATGCCGGGTGTCGATCACCGGCGCGGCCGGCGACCGCAGAAAGGCGCGGGTGAACCGCCGATCGCCCGCTTCATCCACCGTCACTCGAGCCTCCCTTCCCGGATGATCGTTCGTGCCACCCGGGCGCTTGCGCCGGAGCATGCCGCGCAGGCCCTGGTGGCGTTCCTCTTGATACAGTCGATT
>JANQHG010000259.1 GCA_028277115.1 Azospirillaceae bacterium | reverse complement strand
CCGTGGCGCCGGCCTCGGGACGGCGCGCGCGCCCGCCGGCAGCCGCAGCGGCTCGCCCACGCGAATCGTAAACGGTGCGGCAAGGCCGTTGATCCGCGCCAGATCCGCCACCTCGACCCCATACGCGACCGCGAGCCCGTACAGCGTGTCGCCCGGGCGAACCCGGTGAAGCCGGCCCCACGGCAAGATCAACTGATCGCCGACTTGCAACAGATAGGGCGGCTCAAGCCGGTTGATCCGGATCAGCTCGTCCATCACCACGCCGTGTCGGCGCGCGATCCCATAGACGGTGTCGCCCGGTTGGACCGTGATCCGCGGCCGGCCGTCGGCGCGCGGGTCGGGGCGGTCGCCCAACTGCGCGCACCCGCTCAGCGCCGCGACACCGGCGATCAGCGCCGCCGCGCCGAACCGGCGCGCCACCGTCACCCCCTTGGCGAGACCGCTCAAACCCCCACCGGCTCGTCCGGATCGCCCGTGGTGTCGGTCATCAGGGGCACAAAGCGAACAGGCCACAGTCCCTCCCGAACCACGCCGGTCTCGGTGCGCCGGAATCGCTCGACCCGCTGGGCGTCGCGGCCGCCGAGCGGGATCAACAGCACGCCTCCGACCGCCAGTTGCGCCAGCAGCGGCGCCGGCGGCTCGCTGCCGTCGGCCGCGGCCGTGACCAGGATGCGATCGAACGGCGCCTGCTCCGGCCACCCCTTGGTGCCGTCACCGAATCGGGTGGTGATGTTGTGCAAACCGAGCTCGGCAAACCGCTGCACCGCCTCGACATAGAGCGGCCGCACCCGCTCGATGGTATAAACGCGGCGGACCAGCTTCGACAACACCGCGGCCTGATAGCCCGACCCGGTGCCGATCTCAAGCACCCGATGACGGTCGCCCAGCTCAAGCGCCTGGGTCATCAACGCGACCACCCGCGGCTGGGAAATCGTCTGGGCATGACCGATCGGAAGCGGCTGGTCCTCGTAAGCCTGGTCGATGAACGCCGCCGGCACGAACCGTTCGCGCGGCACCCGCTCGATCGCCGCCAACACCTCGGTGTCGGTCACGCCCTGACCGCGCAAGGACATCACAAGCCTGATCTGTCGCGCCGCGATCGTCACGCGAAGGCCTGCCTCAAAGTGTCCAGCAGCGGGCGATAGGTCAGATTGAGGAACAACGGCGTGACCGCGATCCGGCCGCCCGCGACCACCCCGACGTCGGTGTCGGTCCCGACCGCTTCATCCTGGCGCGGACCGCCGATCCAGAAATACGCGCGGCCGCGCGGATCGACCCGCTGGTCGAGCCGGTCGCCGAGCTTCCGATTGCCCTGGGAGGCAACGCAGATGCCGCCGACCGCGCCGGCCGGAACCGCCGGCAGGTTGACGTTGATCAAAACATCGCGCGGCCAGGGCACCGACGCGACCGTCCGGATCACCTGGCCGACATGGCTGCGCGCGGTGTCCCAGTCCGGCGGGCGATCCTCCTGGACCTGTTGGCTGATCGCGACCGCGGGCACCCCGAGCAGGGTCGCCTCCATCGCCGCCGCGACGGTCCCGGAATAGGTCACGTCCTCGCCGACATTGCTGCCGCGGTTGATCCCGGACAACACCAGCGCCGGTCGGTCACCCGACATAATGTGGTTGAGCGCCAACAGCACGCAATCCGTCGGGGTGCCGTCGACCGCGAACCGCTGCGCGTCCAACTGGCGCAACCGCAACGGCCGATGGATGGTCAGCGAATGCCCGGCCCCCGATTGTTCGGTTTCGGGCGCCACCACCCAGACATCATCGGTCAGGCTGCGCGCAACCTCTTCCAACACCGCCAGACCCTCAGCGGCGATGCCGTCATCGTTGGTCAGCAGCAGCCGCGCACCCGCCAGATCGATCACCGGGCGCGGGTCGTCGGCGGCAAGCGCGGTCATGGCGCGACCACCTCGACGCCACCCATATAGGGGCGCAACGCCTCGGGCACCGTGATGGCGCCGTCATCGGTCTGGTGGTTTTCCATCACGGCGATCAGCGCACGCCCGACCGCGACCCCGGAGCCGTTGAGCGTGTGGACGAATCGGGTCTCGGCCCGGCTGCCACGCGGCCGACAGCGCGCGCGCATCCGCCGCGCCTGGAAATCGCCGCAGTTGGAGCAGCTGGAAATCTCGCGATAGGTCTGCTGGCCCGGCAGCCAGACCTCGATGTCATAGGTCTTGCGCGCTTGAAACCCCATGTCGCCGGTGCACAGCACCACGGTGCGAAACGGCAGCTCGAGCCGCGACAAAATCGTCTCCGCGCACGCGGTCATCCGCTCATGTTCGTCGTCCGACCGGTCGGGGTCGGCGATGCTGACCAGCTCGCACTTCATGAACTGGTGTTGGCGGATCATACCGCGGGTGTCCTTGCCCGCCGCCCCGGCCTCCAGGCGATAGCACGGGGTGAGCGCGGTGAACCGCAGCGGCAGCGCCTCGACGTCCAGGATGCTGTCGGCGACCAGGTTGGTCAGCGGCACCTCGGCGGTCGGGATCAGCCAATGGTCGCTGGTCGCGGACCGAAACAGATCGTCGGCGAATTTGGGCAGCTGCCCGGTGCCGTACAGCGCGTCCGCCCGCACCAGGGTCGGCGGCGAGACCTCCGTATAGCCATGCTCGCGGGTGTGGACGTCAACCATGAACTGGCCGAGCGCGCGCTCGAGCCGGGCCAAGCCGCCGCGCAACACCGTAAACCGCGCGCCCGAGATCAGCGCGGCGCGTTCAAAATCCATCAACCCCAAGCGCTCGCCAAGCGCGTCATGGGCCAGCCCGCCGCCGGGGGTGGTCGGCGTGCCGACCCGGCGCAACTCGACATTGGCGGTTTCGTCCGGCCCATCCGGGACATCGTCCGCCGGGGTGTTGGGCAGGGCCGCCAGCAGGCCGTCGAGCTCGGCCTCAAGCCGGCGCGACTCCTCCTCGCGCGCCGTCAGCTCGGCCTTGATCTCGGCGACCGCCGCCATCCCGGCCTCGGCGTCGCGGCCGTCGCGCCGCGCCGCGCCGATCGCCTTCGACGCCTCGTTGCGCCGTTGTTGCAACTCCTGCAACGCGGTCAAGGTCGCGCGGCGCTCCCCGTCGAGCGCGAGCACCCGCTCGGCCGCCGACGGCAACCCACGCCGGGCCAAGCCCTGATCAAACCGGTCGGGCGCTTCCCGAATCAAGCGGAGGTCGAACATGGCGCGGCCGGACACTCACTGTTTAAAGGAACCGGGCGGGGCGACGGCAGCCGGGGCCAAAGCAGCCCTCGTCCCCGGTTATAGGGATCGCCAGACGGGCCGTCCAGCGACGCGGACCGCCCGGCCCTGCCGCGTCGATCAGGCGGTTGGCCGGTCGGGTTCGGACCCGGCGTCGCCGCCCGAGGGCGGGGTCGCGCCGATCCCGGCGGCCTCGGCTGCCTCGGCCGCCGCGGCGGCGGCCTCGCGCCGCGCGCGTTGGCGTTCGACCAGCCGCGCGGCGATCACCGACACCTCGTACAACAGGATCAACGGCAGGCCGAGGCTGATCTGGCTGATCACGTCCGGCGGAGTCAGGATCGCCGCCGCAACGAAGCTCAGCACGATCGCGTACTT
This sequence comes from Azospirillaceae bacterium, assembly GCA_028277115.1. GTDB lineage: Bacteria > Pseudomonadota > Alphaproteobacteria > Azospirillales > Azospirillaceae > JANQHG01. The sequence goes on along the minus strand of JANQHG010000259.1, from coordinate 30,195 downwards.
TCGCGACCGCACCAATCCGTCGGCTGTCACCAGTCCGACCCGCGCCAACAGCGTCAACAGCACCGGCAGCTGGAACGCGACCCCGAACGCGAAGATCAGCGTCATCACCAGCGACAGATACTCGCTGACCCGAGCTTCCAGCTGGATCGGCAACATATCGGCGCCGGCCGCCGGCGTCTCGAAGGTCAGGAAAAACCGCCAGGCCAGCGGGAACACCACGTAATAGGCCATGGCGCCGCCCAGGAAGAACAACACCGGGGTTGACGCCAAAAACGGCAGGAAGGCGCGCCGTTCGTGGCGATACAGCCCGGGCGCGACGAACATCCAGATCTGGCTCGCGACGATCGGAAAGGCGAGAAACGCCGCCGCCCAGAACGCGACCTTGACATAGGTGAAGAACGCCTCGGTCAGGCCGGTGAAGATCATTCGCCGGCCCTCGCCCTCGAGCGCCACCGCCAGCGGCCGCACCAAAAAGCCGTAAATCTCGTCGGCAAAGCCGTAACACACGGCAAACGCGACCAGGATCGCGGCGACCGAGTACAAGAGCCGGTTGCGCAACTCGATCAGATGATCGAGCAAGGGCATCTTGGTGTCGTCGATCTCGTCGCCCGCGGCATCGCGGTCATCGGCCGCCATCGGCCGTGCCTCCCGGTTCGGTCGGTCGGCCGATCGACGACGGGGTCGCGCCCGCCCCGGACGGCGCCGGCGCCGACCCGGGCGACGCCACCGGGGCCGCCGGGTCGGGCGCACCCTCGGCCGCCGGGGCCGACCTGCGATCGGCCGCAGGGGTCGTTTCGATCCCGAGATGATCGGACAGGCCGCGGTCGAACACGCCCTCGGGATCGACCGTCTTTTTGATTTCGCCCCGAACGTCGAACCCGCGCACCGCGCGCGCCTGGGCGCGCAGGTCTTCCAACTCGGCGTCGCGCACCATCGCATCCAGATGGCCCTGGAACTCCCGGGTCACCGCCCGCGCCCGCCGGACCCATTTGCCGATCTGGTACAAGACCCGCGGCAACTCGCGCGGGCCCATCACGATCAGGACCAAAACCCCGATCACGAACAGCTCGGTCCAGCCGATGTCGAACATGTCTCTTCCGGTTCCAGGCGGCGGGCGGCGGGCGGCCGATCACCCGGTACGCACGCCGTCGTCGGCCCGGCCGGTCGCCGGCGCGGCCCCGCCGCCCACCCCGGCAGCCGCGCCCGGCGCGGTCGGGGTGGCGTCGTCGCGGCCCAGCACCTTGGCCGGCCCCCCCTCGCCCGCGTCCTCGTCCTCGCGCAGGCCCGCCTTGAAGTTCTTCACGCCTTTGGCGACGTCGCCCATGACCTTCGGAAGCTTGCCGGCCCCAAACAGGATCAGCACCACCACCAAGATCAGGATGACCTGCCAGATTCCGATGCCCATATCGTTCCGTCTCCCCAACCACCCAGACGTCCCGGGTCATTCCTGGCCCGGCGCGTCCCTCCCCGCGCATCGGCCCCGGATCATGGCAGACCCCCCGGCGGGCCGCAACGCCCGGCGGCAGCCGCGACCGGGTCGGACGGCGACGTGGTGCGGGCGACGGGACTCGAACCCGTACTTCCGATGGAAGCCAGATTTTAAGTCTGGTGCGTCTGCCAATTCCGCCACGCCCGCGCCCAAGCAGCCATGTCCGCAGACCCTGACGCCCCTGTCAAGCAAAGACGCGACCCGATCGCCGGATCGACCGCCCCCACGCGGCAGCCGCGCGGCCGGCGATCTATAAGGATTTGGTTATCCCGCCGGCGCCTTGAAGTCGAGCGCGTAGCCGGCTGAGCGCACCGTGCGGATCAGGTCCGCCTCGTCCTGCTCGTTCAACGCCTTGCGCAACCGCCGGATATGAACGTCGACCGTGCGCGGCTCAACGTAAACATCCGTGCCCCAAACCACATCCAACAGCTGTTCGCGCGAAAAAACCCGCCCAGGATGCTGCATGAAGTAGCGCAACAGGCGGAACTCGGTCGGGCCGAGGTGGATGTCGCGGTTGTTGCGCCGGACCCGATGACCGGCCAGGTCCATGACAATTTCGTCGAACCGCAGCGTTTCTTCGGCCAGGCCCGGTCGGGCCCGACGCAACACCGCCCGGATTCGCGCGATCACTTCGTTCAGCGAATAGGGCTTGACGATGTAGTCATCGGCGCCGTGGTCGAGCCCGCGCACCCGGTCCGTCTCTTCGCCCTTGGCGGTCAGCATGATGATCGGAATGTCCCGGGTTTTCGGGCTGCGCCGGAGCTGGCGGCACACTTCCAGTCCCGGCAACAACGGCAACATCAGATCAAGCAGCACCAAATGCGGCACCTGCTCGGACGCCAGCAGCAGCGCCTCCTCGCCATTGTCGGCGGTGATGGTGCGAAGCCCGGCCCGGTCGAGATTGTAGGTCAACATCGTGACCTGGTCGGGTTCATCCTCGACGATCAGTACCAGCGGTTCCTGACCCGCGTTCATCTCCGCCTCCCGTCGGCGATCGATGCGGCGCGCCGGACGCGCCGGCCCCCTGTCAACCCGCCGCCCCACCCGCCGACGGCGGCAGCCGGCCCGCCTCATCCACCGGCGCCGGCTCGCGGTCCGGTGTCACGAGTTCGTAACTTGTGACATCGCCCTTGGGCCGCTCGCCCTTCAACGGCTTGCCGACCACCAAAAAGTGGATGGTCTCGGCGATGTTGGTCGCGTGATCGCCGATCCGTTCCAGATTTTTTGCCATGAACAACAGATGGGTGCACGGCGTGATCACCCGCGGATCCTCCATCATGTAGGTCAAGACCTCGCGGAACAGGCTGGTGTAGAGATCGTCCAGCTCCTCGTCGCGCCGCCAGCCGACGATCGCCTTGGTCACGTCGCGCTCGACGTAGGCGTCGATCACCTCTTTCAGGATCTCCTGGACCAACCGCCCCATCCGCGGAATCGCCACCACCGGGCTGACCGCCGGCAACTGCGCCAACACCATCGATCTTTTGGCGATGTTGGCGGCGTAGTCGCCGATCCGCTCAAGATCCGACGCGATCTTCAACGCCGATAAGATCTCGCGCAGGTCCTGCGCCATCGGCTGGCGCAACGCGAGCAAACGCACGACCTCGGCGTCGACCTCGCGTTCATACTCGTCGATGCGCGCGTCCGCCTGGACGACCTGCTCGGCCAACCGGGTATTGCGGCGTTCAACGGCCTCGATCGCAGAGTCGACCTGAGCTTCGGCAACCCCGCCCATCTGAGTGATCAAGTTGCCGAGCCGGCGCAGATCCTCGCCGAAGGAGCGGACGATATGCTCTCTGGTCATCGATGCTGACTCGTCAAAGGTGCGGCGTGACCATGGGTTCGACTGGGCCGCCCCGAGACCGGCCCGGTCGATCAGCCGTAGCGGCCGGTGATGTAGCCCTGGGTCTTGTCGTCCCGCGGATTGGTGAAAATCTCGGCGGTGTCGTTGAACTCGACCAAATCGCCCAGGTGGAAGAACGCGGTCTTCTGCGACACCCGCGCAGCTTGCTGCATATTGTGAGTGACGATCACGATCGTGTAGTTGGCCCGGAGCTCGTCGATCAACTCCTCGATATGTGCGGTCGCGATCGGATCGAGCGCGGAGCACGGCTCATCCATCAAGATCACTTCGGGGTTGACCGCGATCGCCCGCGCGATGCACAGGCGCTGCTGCTGCCCGCCCGATAGTCCGGTCCCGGGATCGAGCAGCCGACTCTTGACTTCGGACCACAGGCCGGCCCGTTCGAGCGAGCGCTGGACAATCTCTTCCAAATCCTCGATGCGGCGGGCGAGGCCGTGGATGCGCGGGCCGTAGGCGACGTTGTCGAAGATCGACTTCGGGAACGGGTTCGGCTTTTGGAAAACCATGCCGACCCGCGCGCGCAACTGGACCGTGTCGATGGTGCGGCCGTAAATGTCCTCGCCGTCGAGGCTGATCGTGCCCTCGACCCGGCAGCGGTCAATCGTGTCATTCATCCGATTGAGGCAGCGCAGATAGGTAGACTTACCGCAACCGGACGGACCGATCAACGCTGTCACCGAGTTCTCCGCGATGTCGAGATTGATCCCTTTCAGAGCCTGTTTGTCGCCATAGTATACCTTGACACCGGATGATCTTATTTTAATTCGGCCGGTACCGCCACCAGGCGCGGTCACCTGGACCCAGGGGGTCGTGGTCGCGTCGATCATCTTGCTTACCATCGCCTCTCGAAACGTTTGCGCAGGTAGATCGCCACGGCATTCATCGCGATCAGGAAGCCGAGCAGAACCATGATCGCCGCCGAGGTCCGCTCGGTGAACGCGCGCTCGGGGCTGTCCGACCACATGTAGATCTGCACCGGCAATACGGTTGCCGAATCGGTGAACCCAGCCGGGATATCGACGATGAACGCGATCATCCCCACCATCATCAGCGGTGCGGTTTCGCCCAACGCCTGGGCCATGCCAATGATCGTGCCGGTCAGGATGCCCGGTGCTGCCAACGGTAGGACATGGTGCGAGACCACCTGATACGGTGAGGCGCCAACCCCGAGCGCGGCATCGCGGATCGACGGGGGCACCGCCTTCAACGCCGCGCGGGACGCGATGATCACGGTCGGTAGGGTCATGAGTGCCAGCACGATGCCACCGACCAGCGGGGCCGAGCGCGGCAAACCGAAAAAGTTCAACAACACCGACAGACCAAGTAGACCGAATACGATCGAAGGCACCGCCGCAAGATTGTTTATATTGACCTCGATCAGACCGGTCCAGCGGTTGCGCGGCGCAAACTCTTCAAGATAAACCGCCGCCGCGACCCCGACCGGCACCGCCATCAAGAGGCAGACCAGCAAGGTGTACAACGACCCGACGACGCCACCCAGGATGCCCGCGAGCTCGGGCTCGCGGCTGTCGCCCGCCGAGAAGAGCACCGTGTTGAAGGACCGACGGATCCGCTCTTCGACGATCAGTTGGTCGACCCAGCCGACCTGACGGTCGTTGACCCGGCGCTCGTTCTCGGGCACCGTACACGGTTGACCGCCCAAGCGCGCCGCATGTTCGGTGCCGCAGGCGATGTTGCCCTTCAGGAACTGGTCGATATCGTCCGATGCCAACACCCACAGCTCGCGGGTCTGCCCGATCAGCGACGGGTCGCTCATCACCATGTCGCGCAGTTGGAACGCCGCCCCGATGCTGACCAAATCGGTCAACTGGCGGCGCACCCGGCGACCGGTCGCATCGGGGAAAATGTCCTGGAGCGCGCTTCGAATCAGCCGCTGGTAATTTGCGCCCGACAGCGCTCTCTCGTCGCGGCTGCCGCTCGGGTCGATCACCGACTCCTCGAAGGTGACGTCAAGCCGAACCTCGGTCTGGACGAACGCGGGATAGCCCTTGGCGACGATACTGGCGAGCAGGACCAATAGAATAACGGCGGCGAGCACGATCGCCGCGATACCAAGGATGCGGAACCGATCTTCCGAGGCATAGCGCCGACGCAGCAGTTGGCGGAACTCTTCGCTCTGGTACCAACCGCGCCGGTCAGCCGGGGAGTCCGTGGCGAACTCGCCGACCGATTGGACGATATCAGTCATATTTCTCCCGATACTTGTTAACCACCCAAAGCGCGATGATGTTGAGCAACAGCGTCACCACGAACAGGACCAAGCCGAGACCGAACGCCGACAAGGTCTTCGGACTGTCGAACTCCTGGTCGCCGACCAGGAGCGTCGCGATCTGCACGGTGACCGTGGTCACCGCCTCGAACGGGTTGGCGGTCAAGTTGGCGCTCAAGCCCGCCGCCATGGTGACGATCATGGTTTCGCCGATCGCCCGGCTGACCGCGAGCAGGATTGCACCGACGATCCCGGGCAGCGCCGCCGGCAGCAGCACCTGGCTGATCGTCTCCGACTTGGTCGCGCCCAGCCCATAAGAGCCGTCGCGCAGGGATTGGGGCACCGCGTTGATCACGTCGTCCGACAACGAGCTGACGAATGGGATGATCATGATCCCCATGACAACCCCGGCAGCGAGCGCCGACTCCGAACTGACGTCGAACCCGAGCCCCTCGGCGCCGAACACCCGGCGCACGAACGGCGCCATGGTCAACGCGGCGAAGAAGCCATAGACCACGGTCGGGATGCCGGCGAGGATCTCCAGCACCGGTTTCGCCAACGACCGGACCAGCGGCGGCGCATACTCGGCCATGTAAATTGCGGACAACAGGCCGATCGGCACCGCAACCGCCATCGCGACCGCGCTGATCAACAGCGTGCCGGTGAACAGTGGTACCGCCCCGAACGCACCGCTCGAGCCGACCTGGTCGGCGCGGATTGCGATCTGCGGGCTCCACTGCAGCCCGAACAGGAAATCGTATGGATGAACGTGGGAAAGAAACAACATCGCCTCGAACAGCAGGGACAGTACGATCCCGACCGTCGTCATGATCGCGACGAGCGAGCACAGAATCAGGACGACGTTGATCACTTGTTCGACATGGTTGCGCGCCCGCAACGACATTGAAACCTGCCGCAGCGCAAATCGGACGCCGACCATGGCGCCGACCGACCCAAGTACCAGAATGCACCAGTTGCCGATCGACGACAGCGTGGTATAATGCACGGCCGCGGCCTCGATTGCGGGGTCTAGGGTCTGGCCGGTGTCGATCCCGTTGGCATGGTTCAAGATGGTTGCCCGGAGCAGACTGAGCTCCTGATCGCCGACGTTGGTCAGACGCTCGGGCATCGCCCCCAGCACCAAGGCCATGATCAGCCAACCCTCGAGCATGACCCAGAGCGCCAGCAACAGGAACGCCGGCACGCCCGCCCACAGCGCAACGAAATATCCGTGATAGGACGGAACCGAGTGAAGGCGAGATTCCGGGGTCACGGGGATCGCGACAGCCCGGCTCTTCCCCAAATAGTAGCCGAACAAACCAAGTACGATAAGGACCAACAGAAGATAGGATGCGGACATACCGATTGAGACCTTTGACGAAAAGCCCGCACCCGCGCCGTCGACCGGAATGCGACTGTCGGTGTCGTACGGGCGTGTGCGCTTGAACGGCCCGCGGACCGCCTCGAACCTTGCGAGATCTTCGGCAAACCGATCGACCGGATGTTGGCTGGGGTGTTGGACCTTTCGAAGAAACGTGAGCGTGGACCCGTGCGTGAGCAAACGCGCTCCCAAGTGTCTGTCTGCCGGAGGCACCGGCCCCCTCGGGCCTGCAGGCGCCGACACCTTTCTGAAGGACCACCGCACCGCGGCCCCATGCCCGACCGGAGCCTGCCAGGCACGAACCTTGCCAAATACAGACCAGACCGCGGGTGCGCACCGGTCCCTGCCCGACCTCGATTGCTCGCGATCGCACGGGGCCGGTCCGTCACCCGAACACTTCGAACCGATCGACCGTCGATCGATCAGCAGTCGATCACAACAAATCTTCCCGTTGAAGCACGACCAGATTGAGAACCTTGGACCGTTCGGCGGCGCGCAGTTCGTTCGGAAGCGGAATCAGACCCTTGTCCGAAAGATAGCCCTCCGGACCCCAGGCCCGCTCGCTGGTGAACTCGGCGAGGTAGGAACGCATGCCCGGGATCACACCGACATGAGTTTTCTTGACGTAGAAGAACAGCGGACGCGAGACCGGGTAGGACCCGTCGGCGATCGCGTCGAACTCCGGCGAAACGCCCTCGATCTGGGCGCCCTGAATTTTGTCGCTGTTCTGGTCAAGGAAGCTAAAGCCGAAGACGCCGTAAGCATCCGAGTTGGCGACCAACTTCTGGACGATCAGGTTATCGTTCTCACCGGCTTCGATATACGCGCCGTCCTCGCGGATTTGGCCACACACCTGGCCCCTTTCCGACTTGGGAAGCGCGTTGACGACGTCGAACGCCTCACACCCCTCTTCCATCACCAACTCGACGAACGCGTCGCGGGTGCCAGAGGTCGGCGGCGGCCCCAGGACCTCGATCGCCTTTTGCGGCAGGCTCGGATCGATGTCGCTCCATTTGGTGTAGGGGTTTTCAACAAGCTCACCGTTGACGACCACGGTCTTGGCTAGCGCCTGCCAGATCTGGGCGCGGGTGTAGTTGGCTTCGCTCGCAGCACGCGAATTGGCGAGCACGATGCCGTCATACCCGATCTTGACCTCGACGATCCCGCTGACGCCATTTTCGTTACAGCGATCGAACTCCGACACCTTGATCCGCCTCGAGGCATTGGTGATGTCGGGGTGCTGCGGGCCGACACCCGAACAGAACAGCTTCAGGCCGCCGCCCGAGCCGGTCGACTCGATCACCGGCGTCGGGAACTCCGTGGTCCGGCCGAACGTCTCGGCAACCGTTGTCGCGAAGGGGAACACGGTCGACGAACCGACGATCCTAATGTCGTCGCGCGACTGTGCCGTTGCGGTACCGGCCGCGACCGCGCCCAGCGCGGCCGCGACCAAACCTATAGTAAAAGCAATAGTTCGGATAAACAAGTCGTTAACTCCGAAGGTTCGGGACTGGAACCATCAGGCCGACCGACCGCATCTCAAATAACACGCCCCTTGGGGCATCTCCCAAGGGGCGAGCTCCAAGCTACTCGGTCAGCCCGACGAGCCGCGGGCACCCCGGCCCGCGGCTGGGCCGCAATCTATCGCGCGATAGCGAATGATTCACTACAGATTCATTACACTGATATGACATCAACACTTTCCGTCCTCTCCGCCCGACACCACGTCGCAATCGGCCCTCGGGTCAGGTGCCGGTTTGGCCCGAACCGACGGAGTTCAACAGCGAGGCCCCCGAGCGAACCGGTCGACCCGGCTGACCCCGGGGCACCTTGACCCGCGCATCCGGCCATCGGTACCGAGCAACGGTGAAGAAACTACTGCATTTCTGTTACAGCCAGATGACAGTGGCCAAACTTGGCCGTAGCCATGTACCTCCCGTCGGGCGTCACAGCGGCGCCACCGGTCCGGTGGCGGCCCGACGCGGCGGCACCGGGTCTCCCGGTTCCGTGGGTCGATCGTCGCCACCGGGATGACCGAACGCCGGTCTGGGCAGCGCAATCGTCCGGGTCTCGGGCGCCGGCTCTACGGCCGGCAGATACACCGTAAAGGTGCTGCCGACGCCGAGCTCGCTTTCGATCGTCAGCCGGCCACGGTGGCGGTTGACGATGTGCTTGACGATCGCAAGCCCGAGCCCGGTGCCGCCGAGCGACCGCGAGCGCGCTGCATCGACCCGGTAGAAACGCTCGGTCAGACGTGGCAGATGGGTCGGCGGGATGCCTTCGCCGCGGTCGATCACCGAGACCGTGACCAGACCGGGGCTGCGCGCGGTCCGGTTGGCCGGCACGGTCGGCAGTTGCTGTGCAGCCGTCAGCCCGCTGCCGACCTCGCCCGGGTCGCAGAGCTGCAGCCGGATCACGACCTCGGTCGCGGGTTCGGCATATTTAATCGCGTTGCTCAGCAGATTGTGGAACACCTGGACCAGCTGATCGGCGTCGCCGACCACCCGAGGCAGCGTCTCCGGCGCCTCGATCCGCACGCCCAGCTTGCGCTCGGCTGCCCGTAGCTCCAGCGCGTGGATGCAGCTGTCGAGACAGGCCAACACATCGACCCGCCCGGTCGGCGGGCGATGCTCGTCAAGCTCGATCCGCGACAGCGACAACAAATCCGAGATCAGCCGCGACATCCGAACCGCGTTGTCGTGCATGATTGCGAGGAACTTCGCGTGCGCGGACGGGTCGTCGCGCGCCGGACCGCGCAAAGTCTCGATGAAGCCGAGCAGCGACGATAGCGGCGAGCGCAGCTCGTGGCTGGCATTGGCGACGAAGTCGGCGCGCATCTGATCAGAGCGTTTGACCGCGGTGATGTCGTGGAGCGTGATCAGCACCCGTGCGGCGACCACGCCGGCCGCACCGTCGTCCGCCACCGGCGCACGACCGACCGCCGTGCCGGACCCGCCCGGACCCACGGCCGAGTCGGACGCTGAGTTGCGTTGGAACGGCTTGACCCGTACTTCGTAGGTGCGTTCGACCGGCACCGGCTGGTTGAACTCGAACTGGCGCGAGGCGCCGCCGCGCAACACCCCATCGACCGCCTCGAGCACCGCGGGATGGCGTAGCGCCGCCGCAAGGTCGCGCCCTTCCAACTGCGCGCCGAGCAAAGCGCGCGCCGGGTCGTTGGCATAGCTGATCAACCGATCCTCGGCGACCAACAAGACCGGGTCCGGCAACGCCTCGAGCACGCTTTGGGTCGCGCGGGTCTGTTCCCGGCACCCACGGTGGGCGCGGCGATGCGACCGCTCGAGTTGCGCGACCGCGACCGCAAGCTCGCCGAGCGGTGCGACGTCGAAGGTCGGAATCCGGGCGACCCCGGTATCCGGCGACGCCACCAGACGACGGACATAGCCGGTGACGTCCCGGATGTCGTCGCCGATCCCGTACACGATCAGTACGGCGCCGAGCGGCGCTGCCACCGCCGCCGCCGCAAACCCCACTAGACCGGTCCCGGCCGCCAGCGACATCACCACCGCCGCCAGCGGGCTCGCCAACAAGACCGAACCGATCACGTACCAATGCCGCCGAACTTTGCGCGAAGCCATGGTGCAAACACACGGGCGAGTTGCAGGAACCGCCGGAGCGGCCGATCCCGATAATCTAGGCGGTTTCAACGGCAATTCCGCGCCAGACCCGACACTTTCACAAAATATTCATTATGGCCGGCCGATGCGGGCAGATGTTTACATCACAAGGTATATCGATGAGCCGTCCAGACCAACCACCATTTCGGTGACCCGGCCGGCTTCCCGCGTGGAACAAACCGCAAAGCACCTGAAAGCGCAGACCGGGCACGTGGTTTGTCGGTTACAATCTTCTCCGAATCGGGGCTTCCGGGTCTTAAGGCCAGCGCGCCGCTACCACTGGAGCGAGTCGTGGGCGGCAAGGGCGCCCGCGGTGACCAGATCGGACACCGTGGCGCCCATCGAGACCACCTGGATCGCCTTGTCGAGCCCGATCAACAGCGGCCCGATCGCTTGGCCGCCGCCCATTTTCTGGAGCAGCTTGGCGCCGATGTGGGCGCTGTGCAGGTCAGGCATGATCATGACGTTGGCCGGGCCGGTCAGGCGCGCGAACGGGTAGACCTGGCGGCACAACTCGTAGTCGAGCGCGACGCCGGCCGACATCTCGCCGTCATATTCGAAGTCGACCCGGCGGCGGTCGAGCAGGTCGACCGCATCGCGGACATGGTCGGCGCGCCCGTGGCGACGCTGGCCGAAACTCGAGAACGACAGGAACGCGACCCGCGGTTCGTGGCCGATCTGGCGCGCCTTGGCGGCCGACTGCACCGCGATGTCGGCCAGCGCCGCGCCGTCGGGCGAGACGTTGACCATGGTGTCGGCCAAGAACACGGTGCGCCCGCGCATCACCAACACGGTCAGACCGAACACCCGCTGGCCCGGCCGGGCCTCGATCACCCGGCCGATCTCGTCGAGCACGGTAGAGAAATTGCGCGTCAAACCCGAGACCAGCGCGTCGGCGTCGCCCTGGGCGACCATCAGGGCGCCGAACACGTTCCGGTCCTGGTTGACCATGCGCTGGCAGTCGCGGAACAGGGCGCCGCGCCGCTGCAACCGACGATAGAGATGGTCGGTGTAGCGACGGTTGGCGCCGGTCTTGCGCGCGTTGACGATCTCAAGATCGCCGCCGGGCAGGCCGAGCGCGCGCAGGCGTTCGTCGACGATCTCCTCGCGCCCGATCAACACCGGGGTGCCGTAGCCTGCCGCACGGAAGGCGAGCGCGGCGCGGATCGTGCGCTCTTCCTCGCCCTCGGCGAACACCACCCGCCGCGGGTGCGCCTTGACCTTTTCGAAGATGAACTGAAGGCTGTCGGCGGTCGGGTCGAAACGGGCGCGCAGCCCGTGGGTGTAGCCGGCCATGTCGATCCGCGGCACCCGGGCGACCCCGCTGTTCATCGCCGCCTGTGCCACTGCGGCCGGAACCGAAACGATCAGGCGCGGATCGAACGGAACCGGAATGATATACTCGGGCCCGTAACGAAGCCGGCGGCCGGCGTAGGCGGCATCGACCTCGTCGGGCACGTCTTCGCGCGCCAGCGCGGCGAGCGCGCGCGCCGCCGCGAGCTTCATGTCGTCGTTGATCGTGGACGCGCGCACGTCGAGGGCGCCGCGGAAGATGTAGGGAAAGCCAAGCACGTTGTTGACTTGGTTGGGATAATCCGACCGGCCGGTCGCGACGATCGCGTCGGTGCGCACCTGGCGCACCTCTTCCGGCGTGACCTCGGGGTCGGGGTTGGCGAGCGCGAAGATGATCGGCTTGGCCGCCATCGCCTTGACCATGTCCGGGCTGACCACGCCCTTGACCGAGACACCGACGAACACGTCGGCGCCGGCCATCGCGTCGGCCAGCGTGCGCGCGTCGGTGTCGGCCGCGTGCGCTGCCTTCCACTGGTTCAAATGCCCGGGCCGGCCGCGATAAATCACGCCTTTGGAATCACACAGCGTGATCCCGGACGACGGCACGCCGAGCGCCTTGAACAACTCGATGCACGCGATCCCGGCGGCACCGGCGCCGTTGACCACCATCTTGACGTCGCGCGCCGCGCGCCCGGTCAGGTCGAGCGCGTTGATCAGCCCGGCGGCGGCGATGATCGCGGTGCCATGCTGGTCGTCGTGGAACACCGGGATGTCGAGCAGGTCGCGCAGGCGTTGTTCGATGATGAAACAGTCGGGCGCCTTGATGTCCTCGAGATTGATGCCGCCGAACGATGGTCCGAGAAAGCGCACGCAGTTGACGAATTCATCGACGTCGCGGGTGTCGATTTCGAGATCGATGCCGTCGACGTCGGCAAAGCGTTTGAACAGGACCGCCTTGCCCTCCATCACCGGCTTGGCCGCGAGCGCGCCGAGGTCGCCGAGGCCGAGCACCGCGGTGCCGTTGGAGATCACCGCGACCAGGTTGCCGCGGGCGGTGTAGTCGAACGCGACCGCGGGGTCTTCGTGGATGCGCAGGCACGGGGCGGCAACCCCGGGCGAATAGGCGAGCGACAGATCGCGTTGGGTGGTCAGCGGTTTGGTCGGCGTGATCTCGAGCTTGCCGGGCCGACCGGCCGAATGCATCAGCAGTGCTTCGTGGTTGATGGTTCGATTGTCGCTGTCGCCCATGTGCGCCCTCGCCTTGGGACCGGTCGGCCGGGCGCGGGGCTCATCCCCGCGCCGGCTGTTGTCGCCAACCGGTTATAGCAGGTCCGCCAACCATGCTGCGGCGCCGGATGTCGGCCTCACGGCCGTTGTCAGGGGCGCTGCCCCCGACACCCCCGCAAAGGGGGGGGCACCCCCCTTGACCCCCACTCGTAGGCGGGGTCCAGGGGGCCACCCCTGGTCGGGGGGTGAAACCTCCGCTGACTTGGGGGCTTTGCGCCCAAAAACCTGTCGATGAAGGGGCCGCCGTCGCCCGCGCGGCATCAATCGCCGTCGTCGTCGCGCCCGGTCGGCCCGGCGTTGGCGACCGCTTTGGTCAGCTCGAACAGGCGCTTACGCACCCCGGAATCGGGGATCCGGTAATACGCGCGCACCAGCTCCAGCGTTTCCCGCTTGGCCATCGGGTCGGGTTCGAAGCCGCCGCGGTCGTCGGGGTCGGCGGCGAGCTGGCCGACCGGAATGATCTCCGCCTCGTCCGCCATATCGTCGAAAAAGAACGACACCGGGACGTCGAGCACCCGGCTCAAGTCAAACAAACGCGATGCCCCGATCCGGTTGGCGCCGCGTTCGTACTTCTGGACTTGTTGAAATGTCAGACCGATCGCTTCGCCGAGTTTTTCCTGGCTCATCCCCAGCAAAGTCCGGCGCAATCGAACCCGGGACCCGACATGGACGTCGATCGGGTTCGGCCGCCCACCCTTCAGTCGGCCGCCGGTGATGCGGCGGCCCCGAGCTGTCGTCTGCATCGAGAAAATCCCCACAAGTCCAAGCGTTTTTTACGCCGGTGTGACGAGGATCGTCAAGCACGAGACGCGACAGACCAGGGTTTCGCCGCCGAGGCACGAGCGCCGATACGGATCATCGCGTATACCTGGAAACCACCACAACCAATGCGCCCAACAGCAGCAAGGCAGCAAAACCCCAATCGCCGATGCGCGTATAAAGGGTCGGCCGATCGAGACCGACGGGAAGCGGGGCGTCGACCACACCCTGGGCCCCGAGTTCGAGCCGGGCCTGTACCCGTCCGAACGGATCGACCACCCCGGAGATCCCAGTGGTGGCGACCCGGACCAACGGCAGCCCTTCCTCAACCGCGCGCACCCGGGCGATCGCGAAATGCTGGTGTGGCCCGGCGGTGCGGCCGTACCAGGCGTCGTTGGTCAGGTTGAGCAGCCACGCCGGCCGCGGCGCCGGCGCGGTGACCGCGCCCGGGAAGATCACTTCATAGCAGATCAGCGGGCTGACCGGCGGCAGACCGGGCAGCGCCAGGGTTCGCGGCCCCGGACCGGCCGAGAAATCGACCGCACCGCTTGCAACCGCACCGAGCGGCAGCCATGCCGGCACCCAGTCCCGCCCCGGCAAGTATTCGCCGAACGGCACCAGATGAAATTTGTCGTAGCGCGCCACGATCCGGCCGCGATGATCGAGCGCGGCCAGGCTGTTCCAATAGCGCCGGGTGCCGTCGCGGTCCCGGGCGGTGCGCGGCACCCCGGTGATCAGATAGCTGCCCGGTCGGACCAACTCGGCGATCCGCCGGCGCGCGTCCGGATCGTTCTCCAAAAAAAAGGTGACCGCGGTTTCCGGCCAGATCGTCACCACCACCGGCGCCGGCGCCGCCGCTGCGCCAGACCCGGCCGACAAGCCGAGATGGCGGGCGAAATGGACCTCGCGCAGACCGCTTCGCCATTTCAGATGTTGCGGCACCGCCGGTTGCACCAACCGAAGCGTGACCCCGGGCACGGTCGCGGCGGGTGCGGCGGCGAGCCGAAGCGCGCCCGCGCCCGCGAGCCCGGAAAGTCCGAGCACCGCGACCGCAACCGCCGCAATCCGGGTGCGCCGCGACAGCGTCGGGTCGCCGAGCACCGCCGGCACGGTCGCCGCCGCCACGGTCAGCGCGCCGAGGCCGTAGATGCCGAGCCAGGCCGCCGCCTGGAGCATCGGCGGCCAGGCCACCCACGCATAGCCGATCAGCTGCCACGGAAAGCCGGTGAACAGGTGCCCGCGCAGCCATTCCGCCGCGCCCCAAGCGACCGCAACACCAAGCGGCCGGCCGAGCCCCCGGCCCGGCAGCGCCCGCGCCGCGGCGAGCGCCGCCCCGGTGAACAGCGCCAGCACCGCCGGCAGCCCGGCGATCGCGACCGGCAACAACCAGGCGAACCGCCCGGCATCGACCAGGAGCGCAAAAGAAATCCAATAAAGCCCGACGACAAAGTGGCCGAAGCCGAACCACCAGCCGAGCCCGAATGCGGCGCCGATCCCGGGCTGCGCCGCGACCATCCAGACCAGCGGCACCAGGGCGACCGGCAACACCACGACCAGGCCGGCCGGAGGCAACGCCAAACACGCCAGCGCGCCGAGGCCGAACGCGACCAAACGCCGTCGCCAACCGCTCAACGCCGAAAACACGCGAACAACACGGCTCAGGCCGATCGCGGTGGTGACCGGCGTCACCGCCGCGGCGCCGGCCTCGGTGCCGGCATCGCCCTCAGCCTGGTCGGTCGTGGTCATGGTCGGTGCCCGGGTCGGCGCCAAGGGCCGGGGAGAGCTGGGGCGCCGCGGTACCCGGCAGGTTGCGCACCCGCAGGCGCTTGATCCGGCGCGGGTCGGCGTCGAGCACCTCGAACTCGATGCCCGAGTGGTGTTTCAACAACTCGCCACGTGCGGGAATCCGTCCCGCGAGCGAGAACACAAGACCACCCAAGGTGTCGATCTCATCGCGTTCCTCATCGAGCAGGATCGCCCCGACCTCGGCTTCGAACTCTTCGACCGGCACCCGGGCGTCGGCAATCAGGGTGCCGTCGCCGCGCCCGCTCAGGCTCGGCGCAACCTCCTCGTCGTGCTCGTCCTGGATCTCGCCGACGATTTCCTCGACCAGGTCTTCGATCGTGACCAGACCGTCGATTCCGCCGAACTCATCGACCACCAGCGCCATATGCTGGCGGGTCTGGCGCATCTGAACCAAGAGCTCGAGCACCAGCATGCTTGGCGCGACGATCTGCGCCTCGCGCGCGATCTCGGCGATCGCCGGTCGATGCTGGCGCGCGACGCACGCCATCACGTCCTTGATGTGGACGATCCCGACGATCTCGTCCAGGGTTTCGCGGTAGACCGGCAGCCGGCTGTGCGCCTCATCGACCATCCGCCGGATCACTTCGTCGAGCTCGGTCGCGACATCGACCGCAACGATGTCGGCCCGCGGCACCATCGCATCGACCACGGTGCGGCCGCGCAGCTTGAGGATGTTCCACAACAGCGTGCGCTCGTCCTCAGCAATCGAGCTTTCCTCGACGTCCTGTTCCTCGATCAGCTCTTCGATGGTGTCGCGTAGCGTGGTGTCACCCTTTCCACGCAGGATGTTGCGCAAAAACTGGCGGAATTGATGGGTGAACGACGCGTGGTCTTCGCCACTGTCGTCACGGGTCGCGCCACGCCCGTTGGTCGTGTCGGTCATCGCTGTCGGGGTCTTGCCTGTCGCGACCCGGCACGCCGGCCGGTGCCGCTTCGGGTGGGGACGGTGCCCCGGCCGGTCGCCGATCGGGATCGGCGAACCCGAGCCGGGCGAGGAGCTCGCGTTCGGTCGCCTCCATGGGCAGAGCCTCTTCCTGGCCGGCGTGATCATAGCCGAGCAGGTGGAGAACGCCATGGATCACCAGATGACTGAGATGAGCGTCCGGCGCCAGGCCGCCGGCGGCGGCCTCGCGGGCGATCACGCCGTCGGCGAGCGCGAGGTCGCCGAGCGGTTGGGGCAACGGCGCGCCGGCCCGGGCCGCGGCGGCGATCCGGCCGGCGGTCGCGGCCGGCCCCGCCGGATCGGCGAGTTGCGGAAACGACAGGACATTGGTCGGCCGGTCGCGGCCGCGATGGTATCGGTTGAGCCGCCACAGATGCCGGTCGTCGGCGAGCGTGACCGCGAGCTCCCAGCCGCCCTGCCGCGCCGGCAGCCGCCCGGCCAGCGCGAACCGCGCCGCGCGCACCGTCGCGGCGACCAGATCGTCCGGCCAAGTGCCGGCGATCGTCTGGACGTCGATCTCGACATCGGCCGCGCCCCCGGCCGGACAGGCATCCGGGGGCTGGTCACCGGTCGGCGCGCTCACGACGTCCGCGCCCCGACCGGACCGCCGTCGGCCCATCGGGCCCGGTCATGCGCCTCGTAGGCGTGGACGATCCGGGCGACCAGCGGATGGCGCACCACGTCGGTCCCGGTAAACCGGACGAGACCGATCCCCTCGACCCCCTCGAGGATCGCGACCGCATCAGCCAGGCCCGAGCGCTGGCCCGGCCCGAGGTCGATCTGGGTCAAGTCCCCGGTCACCACCATCCGCCCACCCTCGCCGAGCCGGGTTAGGAACATTTTCATCTGCATCGGCGTGGTGTTCTGCGCCTCGTCCAGGATCACGAAGGCGTCGCTCAGGGTGCGGCCGCGCATAAACGCCAATGGCGCAATCTCGATCTCGCCGGCGGTCAGACGGCGCAGCACTTGGTCGCTCGGTATCATGTCATACAGCGCGTCGTAGAGCGGGCGCAGGTAGGGATCGACCTTCTCGCGCAGGTCGCCCGGCAGAAAGCCGAGCCGCTCGCCGGCCTCGACCGCCGGGCGCGACAGGATGATCCGGCGCACCGAGCCGGCCACCAACAGCGCCACCGCCTGGGCGACCGCGAGGTAGGTCTTGCCGGTGCCGGCCGGCCCGATCCCGAACACCAGCTCATGGCGGCGCATCGCCGCCAGATAGGCGATCTGGCCGGCCGAGCGCGGCGTGACCGTGCGCCGCGGTGCCTTCAAGCCGGCGTCGGGCGCGCGCAAGACCGCGAGCGCGCTGGGGCCGGGTGCCGTCCCGACCCCGAGCCCGGCGCCGACGTCCCGGTCCGGCGTGCCGGTGCCGGCGATCCGGAGCGCGGCGTCGACCTCGGCGACCCCGACCGGCAACCCCTGTTTCAACCGATCCCATAGGGCGTCGAGCACCGCGACCACGATGTCCAGCGCCTCCGGCGCGCCCGCGACCGTCAACAGGTTGCCGCGGGTGATGATCGACACACCGGTCTGGCTTTCGATCCGCGCCAAGTGCCGGTCGTGCTCGCCGCACAGCACCGACAGCAACCGATTGTCGTCGTAGGTGAGATCGACCCGGCGGTCCGCCACCCGCGTCAAGCGGCCCCCTTCAGCGCATGGGTCGGCGCAGCCGCCGCCGGCTCGGCCGGTCCGACCAGGGTGCCGGCCAGGCTGTTGGCGTGGGCGGTGTCGATCCGGACCCGGCAGAGCGCCGCGTGCCCGCCCGGCAACCGGCCGCCGCCCGAGGCCGCCCCGGGCAGATCGACATGCACCGCCTGCAGATAGGGCGACCGCCCGGCGATCTGGCCCGGCCGCCGCCCGGGGCGGTCGAACAACACCGGCATCACCCGACCGACGTGGCCGGCGTTGAACGCGTGCTGCTGGGCGGCCAGCCGGTCTTGAAGTTCGGCGAGACGCGCAACCTTGACCGCATCGGGCACCCGGCCGATCCGCTCGTCCGCCGCCGGGGTGCCGGGGCGCGGGCTGAATTTGAATGAATAGGCCTGGGCGAACCCGACCCGGTCGACCAAGGACAGGGTGGCGGCGAAATCTTCGTCACGTTCGCCCGGAAAGCCGACGATGAAATCGGACGACAGCGCGAGATCTGGGCGGGCCCGGCGCAGACGATCGACCACGCGCAGATAGTCGTCGGCGCGATGGCGCCGGTTCATCGCCGCCAGCACATGGTCGGAGCCGCTCTGCACCGGCAGATGCAGGAACGGCATCAGGGTCGGCACCTCGGCATGGGCCGCGATCAACGCGTCGTCCATGTCGCACGGGTGCGAGGTGGTGTAGCGCACCCGCTCGAGCCCGTCGAGCGCGGCGACCGCACGGATCAGCTGCCCGAGCCCCCAGGTGCCACCGCCGTCCGGTGCCGCGCCGTGCCAGGCATTGACGTTCTGGCCGAGCAGGGTCAGTTCGAGCGCGCCGGCGGCGATCAGCCGCCTGGCCTCGGCGAGAATCTGGTCGGCCGGGCGGGAATACTCCGCACCGCGGGTGTAGGGCACGACGCAGAAGCTGCAGAACTTGTCGCAGCCCTCCTGCACCGACAGGAAGGCGCTGACCCCTTGGCCCGCGGTCGCCTCGGGCAGATGGTCGAACTTCGACTCGACCGGGAACTCGAGATCGAGCACCGGCGCCCGGGCCGCGCGCCAAGCCCGCGCGACCAACTCGGGCAGCCGGTGATAGGTCTGGGGGCCGAGCACCACATCGACCACGCGCGCGCGCGCCGCCAATTCCGCGCCTTCGGCCTGTGCGACGCAGCCGGCAACGGCGACGATCATGCGCTCGCCGCGGCGGTCACGCGCCGCTTTCAGCGCGCGCAACCGCCCGAGCGCCGAGAACACCTTCTCCGCCGCCTTTTCACGGATATGGCAGGTGTTGAGGATCACGAGGTCGGCATCGTCCGGCCGATCGACCGGCCGAAATCCAAGCGGCGCCAAGACATCCGCCATCCGGGCGCTGTCATAGACGTTCATCTGACAGCCCCAGGTCTTGATGTAGAGGGTGCGCGCCACGTCGCTCCTTCTTTGCTCCCCCGTCGAGACACGAACGCCGGTCGAATGACCCCTGCCGGTTTCGCGGCGCCGGTCGGTTGCCCCGTCTCGCGTATAGCGGATCACCCTTACCGACGCGCCCGGCGCGTGTCAATGCGCGCCTGGCGTCGGTGCGCCGTCGCCGGCGTCCGGCGCCGCGGCATGGTCGGACCCGGCCGCGGCCTCGACGTCGTGCCGGTCTACGGTGTCGCGCACCAGGCGGGTCATCCGATCAACCCGCCGCGCGAGCACCCGCATGATCTCGATCCCCATCTCGGGAAACTCGTGCACCAAGCTGAAGAACAAGTCCTTGGTGATACACAGGGCGTCGACCTTGGTGCGCGCGCGCACGGTCGCGGTGCGGCGGACGTCGCACAAGATCGCGATGTCGCCGACGATGCCGTAGCGCCGGACCTCGGACACGCACAGCGGCCCGTGCGCGGTCTCGATCAGCACATCGGCTTCGCCGTCGATGATGATGAAGGCCGAGGTCCCGACCTCGCCCTCGCGGACCAAGAGGTCGCCCGGTTCGAAGCGCTGGCGTTCGCTGGTGAACGCGAGCAGCTTCAACTTCTTGGTGTCGATCCCGGCGAACAACGGGATCCGCTTCAACAGCCGCACCTCGTCGGCAATGCTGGCGCCGAGCGTGGTGTCGGCTTGAGACAGCTCGCCCATCGTCCTCTCCCCCGGTCGGTCGGGTGACCCAGCGTCGCCGGACGCTATGACACCGCCTCGAGCAACTCCGCAAGCACGCCGCCGTTCGCCACCAAAGCATCGAAACCGCCCGCCTCGACCACCCGGCCGTGACGCAGCACGATCACCTGGTCGAACCGCCGCGCGAACGTTGGGCGGTGAACGAACCAGACCAGACCCCGGCCGGCGCGCCACGCGAGCAGGGCCTCGTGCACCGCCGCCTGGCTTTCGCTGTCGAGTACCGCGGTCGCCTCGTTGAGCACCAGAAGGTCGGGGTCCTTGATCAGGGCCCGCGCCAACGCCGCCTTTTGGCGCTGCGCCGCCGACAGTCGTTGGCCGCCGACCCCGACCTGATGGTCGAGCCCGACCTCGACCAGGGTCGGGCGCAACGCCATGCGGTCGATCACCTCGGCGAGCAACGCACGCACCCGCCGGCTCGCCGTCTGGGTCTCGCCATAGGCAAAGCGGCCGAACAAGATATTGTCTTGAACAGAGATTGCCGCATTGTAACGCGCGGGGTCGAAGAACGCGACCGCACCGCTGAGCGCCGGCGGCAGGTCGCGGGCAAAACACCGGCGTGCCTGAAGAATCCGCTCGGCCAGCGCGTCGTCGACCACGCCCAGACGATGGCGCGCGGGGATCAGCCGCAGCACCAGCCCGATCAGCGCGGTGCGTTCGGGGTCGCCAAGGGTGTTCGTCCCCCCTTGGGCCGCCTGGTCCAAGATCGCCTTCAACCCGGGCAACTCGTCCGCACCGACGAAGCTGAACCGCTCGAACAACTCGTGGCCCGGCGACAGCTCGGCGAACATCTCAAGCATGGTTTCGGCGACGGTGAGCCCGGCCCCGACCAAACGGTCGGTCAAGCCGGCCTGGTCGAGCACCCGGCGGACATACGGCTCGGCGGCCATGCGGTCGAGCGCGAAGGTGCTGCCGACCGGGGTACCAAACAAGATGTTCTCGGCCACGGTGGCGTTCGGGTTGAACCGCGCGCCGGCGAACGGCACCACGATCTCCTCGAGCCCCTCGGCGGCCAGCCGCTCGGCCAGCGCGTGCCGGGCGTCGAGCAGGCGCCGAGCAACCTCGGGGCGCGCCGCCGGGTCGATCGTGCCGGCCAGCCCGAATCGGACAACGTCCTCGGCCAGCCCGACGGTTTCGAGCACCGCGACGAGGCGCTGCCACAATGCGGCGCGATCGGTGCATCCGGCCGCCGCCGGATCGACCCAATCCTGCTCGGCGTCGTCCGGCGGGTTGCCGGCCGCAAGCGCTTCGGCCGCCCGCCGGCGCCGGCGCGCCGTCGCGGCCGGATCGCGTGCGGCGAGCGCGTCCGACGTCCGCTCGGGCGCGGGGCGGCGGCGCAGGCTGTAGAGGATGTTGTCGAGCAGCGACGCGGCGAACAGCACCGCGCCCGGCCCGACGGTCGCAACCCGACGACCGATCGTTTCGCTTGAGAAACGAGCATAATCGACCCCGTCGACCGCGAGCCCGCCGTGATCGGGGGCGATCAGGCGCCCGATCACCAGGGCGAACTCGTCCTGGCCGCCGCCGCCGGCGTTGACCACCGCGGTGTGGCGGTCGAGCGGCAGGGTACAGCTGACATCCTCGACCACCCGGGTGCCGCTGTCCTCCCCGACCCCGACATGGGACAGCACCAGCGCGCCGGTTAACCGGTCCGGCGCGTCCGCCGGTGCCGGCGGCCGCCCCGCCTCGGTGCCGCGGAACTGCTCGATCACTTGGTCGTACTTGATCCGCGCATCCTCTTTTTGCTGGTACCAGATCAACAACTCGCGCCACGGGCTCGCCAGATCCTTATAGGCTGCCAGCACCGCGACCAGGGCGCCGAACGACAAATCGCCGGTCAAGACCAGGTAACCGCCGATTGAATAGAAAAAAAATGGCGTAAGTTGGTTAATAAAATTATTAAGAAATTTCATAAAAAACTTACGCTGGTAGATCTCAAATCGAATGTCGAACACGTCCCCGAATCGGTTCGACATGTCGGCGCGGTGCCAGGGGGCGGTGCCGTGATTGTGGATCTCCTGGATGCCGGTCACCGTTTCGCCGATTCGTTCCGAGATCTGCCGAACCGCCTGGACCCGTTGCTTTCCCAGCTGGTTGATTTTTCGTTGCAGGTGCGGAATGATCCACCCTTGAAACGGATAAAGCGCAACCGCGGCAAGGCCGAGCACCGGGTCCTGGATGAAAATGAAGGCGAGGTAGACGCACAGGGTGCCGCCCTGGAACACCGGCTGGGCGATCGCGTCGGCGATGAAGCCGCCCAGCGGTTCGACCTCCGAGGTGATGATCGGGATGATCTCACCAGATGAGGTTTTCTTAAACTTCGCCAACGGAAAGATCAGAATTTGTTCATAAAGTGAGTAACGAAGTCGGCGCAACATCCGTTCTCCGACTCGACCTTTAAAAGTATTGATCACATATTTGAACAGACCGTTAATCACGACCATCAAAAGGAACAGGAACGACAACAGCATCAGATAGCCGACCCGGTCGACCGGGACCCCAGCGACCGTGGTCGCGGGGTCGAAGGCGGCAAGCGCGTCGTTGACGATCCGTTTCGGCAGATCGAGCGAGAGATACAGAAACGGGAACGACGCCAGGGTCAGCGCCAGAATCTGGACCTGTTGGGCCAAGCTGTGACGCAGGATGAAGCGAAAGACCGTCGGTTCCATCGGGTTCCACGGGCGGCGATGACGGCAAGGGCAAGAGCGGACGGGCGGGAGGTCGAATGCGTCCCGTGCCTTGAGAAAACCCGGCAGCGCCGGCCCCCGTGGCATGTGCGCGGCACACACCGACTATAAGGCAGGCCACCGGCGCGAGGCGATAGCTGACCTCCGCCGTTTTCTGTTAGAGAGCGCGGGACACCGGGTCCGCGACCCAGACGTTGAAGGGTCGCGCGGGGCGCCGCAGCCGGGGCGGGCCGATCGCGGCAGGACGGTGCCAACGCGCCGACCGGCGTGGTCGATGGACGTCGGCGGTGCGCCTACCCCACGCGCATTCGATCGAGACCGACCGTTATGACCGACCGCAGCAGGCACCAGCGGGTCCTGATCTACAGCCACGATTCGTTTGGTCTCGGCCATCTGCGCCGATGTCGGGCGATCGCGCACGCGCTGGTCGAGCATCACAAAGATATGTCGGTGTTGATCCTGTCGGGGTCGCCGATCATCGGCAGCTTCGAGTTCCGCACCCGCGTCGACTTCGTCCGGGTCCCGGGCGTCATCAAGCTGCGCAACGGCGCCTACACCTCGCTCAATCTGCACATCGACATCGAAGAGACGCTGGCGATCCGCGCCTCGATCATCCGTCACACCGCCGAAAGCTTCGATCCCGACCTGTTCATCGTCGACAAGGAGCCGGTCGGCCTGCGCGGCGAGGTCCGCGACACGCTCGAAATGCTGAAAGACCGCGGCGTGCCGTTGGTGCTCGGCCTGCGCGACGTGATGGACGAGCCCGCGCTGTTGGTCCCGGAATGGACGCGCAAGAACGTGCTGCCGGCGCTCGAGGACCTGTACGACGAGCTGTGGGTCTATGGGCTCGAGACGATCTGCGACCCGCTCGCCGGGATCGAGTTGCCCGAGCCGGTGCGCCGCCGGATGGTCTATACCGGCTATCTGCGCCGCGATCTGCCGGCGCCGACCCCGGGCGCCGGCGGCGGCCCGGCTGACCCTTACATCCTGGTCACCGCCGGCGGCGGCGGCGATGGCGAGGACTTGGTCGATTGGACGTTGCGCGCCTATGAACACGACCCGACCCTGCCGCACCGGGCGGTGATCGTGCTCGGCCCGTTCATGTCGGCCGACCGCCAGGCCGAGTTCGCCGCGCGCGCCGACCGACTCGACAGGGTCGAGGTGCTCGGGTTCGAGGTCCGGCTCGAAAGCCTGATGCGTGCTGCAATCGGGGTGGTCGCGATGGGCGGCTACAACACCTTTTGCGAGATTCTGTCGTTCGACTGCCGGGCACTCCTGGTGCCACGCCAGACCCCGCGGCGCGAGCAGCTGATCCGGGCCCGCCGCGCCGCCGCGCTCGGTCTGGTCACCATGCTGGTCGACGACGACGTCCGCGATCCGGCGTCGATGGCGGCGGCGCTGCACCGGCTGCCCGCGCAGCCGCGGCCGTCACGGGTGGTGGTGCCGGGGCTGCTCGACGGGGTCAGCCGGGTCAACCAGCGCGCGACCGCGATGCTGGCGCGCGGGCGGCGCGGCCGCGAACCGGCGCCGACCCTCCACCTGGTCCGGCCGTGGGTCCGGGCGCTGTGAGCGGACCGCTCGGCGCACGCCGCCTGGTGGCGGCCGCCCCCGACGCCGGGGCCGGCAGCGCCGATCCGGACCGAGCGGCCGCCCCGCCCGATCCGCACGCTTGGATCGCCGTGATCGTCAAGGGCTGGCCACGGCTGTCCGAAACCTTCATCGCCCAGGAGTTGGTCGGCCTCGAGGATCGCGGCCATCGCCTTGTCGTGTTCTCCCTGCGTCATCCGACCGACCCGGCGGTGCACCCGCTCAACCGGGCGCTGCGCGCGCCGGTGACCTATCTGCCCGAGTATCTGCACGACGAGCCACGCCGGGTGGTGCGCGCGGTCCGCGCCGCGCGCCGGCGGCCCGGCTGGGCGGCAGCGCTGGCCGCGTGGCGGCGCGATCTCGCCCGCGACCGCACCCGCAACCGGGTGCGCCGGTTCGGCCAAGCCTGCGTGCTCGCCGCCGAACTGCCGGCCGAGGTGACCCATCTCTACGCCCATTTCCTCCACACGCCGGCAAGCGTTGCGCGCTATGCCGCGCTCCTGACCGGCCGTCCCTGGTCATTCTCGGCCCATGCCAAGGACATTTGGACCACGCCGGACTGGGACGCCCGCGCCAAGCTCGCCGAGGCGGCGTGGGGGGTGACCTGCACCCGCGCTGGTCTCGCCGCGCTTCGGCACCTCGCCGCCGAGCCGGACCGGGTCTCGTTGCTTTACCATGGCCTCGACCGGCGCCGGTTCCCGCCGCCGCCGGCAGCGCGACCGCCGCGCACCGGCGCCGACCCGGCCGACCCGATCCGCCTGGTCTCGGTTGGCCGGGCGGTCGAAAAGAAGGGCTTCGACACCCTGCTCGAAGCACTGGCCGACCTGCCTGATCACCTCCATTGGCGTTGGACCCACATCGGCAATGGTCCGCTATTGGCGTCGCTGCGGCACCGGGCCGTCGCCCTCGGCCTGGCGGACCGGATCGCATGGCGGGGCGCCCAGGCGCACGACGCGGTGATCGAGGCTTATCGCACCTCCGATCTGTTCGTGCTGCCGGCGCGCGCGGCGCGCGACGGCGACCGCGACGGTTTGCCCAACGTGTTGATGGAGGCCCTGCTGCTCGGCCTGCCGTGCCTGGCGACCTCTGCCGGCGCGATCCCCGAGTTGATCGAGCACGGCGTCACGGGACATCTGGTCGCGCCCGCCGACCCGGCCGCATTGGCGGCGGCGATCGCCGCCCTGGCAGCGGCGCCCGACCGACGCGCCGCCCAGGCCGCGGCCGGGCGCCGGCGGGTCGAGACCCGGTTCGACGCCGCCCCCGGGCTCGACGCGCTGTCGGCCCGGTTGGCCGCCCGAGCCGACCGTGCCTGGGCTATTGGCGAAGATCCGGCCAAGACTCTGGCCGCCATCCCGACATGAACATCGCCTTTTATGCGCCATTGAAGCCGCCGGACCATCCGGTGCCGTCGGGCGACCGCCGGATGGCGCGGGCGTTGATGACGGCGCTGGCCCGCTCCGGTCATCGGGTCGTGCTGGCGTCGCGGTTGCGCAGCCGCGACGGCGACGGCGACCCGGCGCGCCAGACCCGGCTCGGCGCGATCGGTCGGCGGCTCGCGGCGCGGCTGGTGCGCCGCGCCGCCGCCACCGACCGGTTCGATCTGTGGTTCACCTACCATGTCTATTACAAGGCCCCCGATCATCTTGGCCCGGCGGTCGCCGCCGCGCTCGGCATCCCATATGTGATCGCCGAGGCCTCGCACGCACCCAGACGCGCGGACGGTCCGTGGGCGGTCGGCCATGCCGCCGCCGCCGCCGCGATTCGGCGCGCCGAGGCGCTGTTCGTCGTCAACAGCGCGGATCGCCCGGGCCTGCGCGCGTTGGGCTGCGACGAGGGGCGTTTGATCGGTTTGCCGCCGTTCCTCGATCCGGCACCGTTTGCGGCGGCGGCGGCGGCGCGGCCGGCGCACCGGGCGGCGTTGGCGGCGGCGCACCGCCTCGACCCCCGGGCGGTCCGCCTGATCGCGGTCGGCATGATGCGCGCGGGCGCGAAGGAGCGGTCGTTCGCGGTGCTCGCCGACGCGCTCCGCTGCCTGCCCGACCGGCGCTGGCAGCTGATCCTGGTCGGCGACGGCCCGCGGCGTGCCGCGATCGAGGCGGCGTTCGCCGGCCTGCCGGCGGAGCGGCTGGTCTGGCTCGGCGCGGTCGACGGCGACCGGCTGCCGGCGCTGTATGCCGCGGCCGACCTGATGGTCTGGCCTGCGATCGACGAAGCCTACGGCATGGCGCTGCTCGAGGCGCAGGCGACCGGGCTCGCGGTGGTCGCCGGGCACAGCGGCGGGGTCGGCGACATCGTCGCCGCCGGCACCACCGGCGAGCTGGTGCCGCCCGGCGACGCCGCGGCGTTTGCCGGCGCGCTCGGCGCGCTGATCGACGACCCGGCGCGCCGGGCCGCTTACGCCGCCGCCGCCGAGGCCCGGGTCGCGGCCGAGCACGATCTTGCGCGCGCCGCAGCGCGGCTCGACCGGGTGCTGTCCCGGTTGACCGGCGCCAACCCGGTCGCCGTCGCCCCCGACCGATGACCGATCTCCTGGTGATCCGGCATGCGCCGACGGCCTGGAACGCGGACGGGCGGCTCCAGGGGCGCACCGACATCCCGCTGTCCGCGGCCGGCCGGGCCGATGCCGATCGCTGGACGCTGGCCCCGGCCGACCGGGCCCGCGCGTGGTTTACCAGCCCGCTCGCGCGCGCGGTCGAAACCGCCCGTCGGCTCGGGGTCGCGGCAACGCCGTGCCCCGCGCTCGCCGAAATGGCGTGGGGTGCGTGGGAAGGCGAGCGGCTTGCCGATCTGCGCGGCGCGGGCGTGCTGACCGCCGAGCATGAGGCGGCTGGCCTCGACCTGCGCCCGCCCGGCGGGGAGTCGCCACGCGACGTCCAACACCGGCTTGCACCGTTCCTCGCCGCCCGCGCCGCCGCCGGCCAACCGGCCGGCGCGGTCACCCACCACGGCGTGCTGCGCGCGCTCTATGCGCTGGCCACCGGCTGGGACATGTCCCGAAAGCCGCCCCATCGCCTGATCGCCGGCCGCGGACATCGCTTCCTGCTCGGCCTCGACGGCACACCGACCGTCGCGGCGCTCAACCTTGCGCTGGTCGGTGTGCCCAGAGGCGATCCCGTGGATTCCGTATGACACTCTGCCGTGTGCGCAGGCATACTGACTGCCCGTTCGGCGGCCGTCTGCGCCGCCGGCTCCGCGAAACCCCCCAAGAGGCTGCGTGACCAGTTCCGCGTCCGGACACCGTGCGACCCCGCGCGCGTCCGACATTCTCCTCACTGTGGTTGCCGAGTCGGGCAGCCATGAGGTCGCGGTCGGCGACATCATCCACTCGCTGCGCGATCGCGCGTACGGGATCGCACTTTTGGTGTTCGCCCTGCCCAACTGCGTGCCGATCCCGCCCGGCGTCGCCTCGGTGGTCGGCCTACCACTGATCATCTTCGGGATCCAGCTCGCGATGGGCGTACGCGAACCCTGGCTGCCCAAGGTGATCGCGCGCCGCCCGATCAGACGGTCCCTGTTGACCTCGGTGCTGGGTCGGGCTGCCCGGGCCCTGCTTATGCTTGAGCATGTCAGCCGGCCGCGCGTGTTGTGGATCACCGGACCCCGGGCCGAGCGGCTGATCGGCGGCGCGGTGGTGGTCTACGCCGGCTCGATCGCGATCCCGCTGCCACTGACCAACTTCGTGCCCGCGTTCGGGATCGCTTTGATTGGGCTTGGCCTGATCAACCGCGACGGCATCGTGGTCGCGCTCGGGCTCTTGATCGGGCTGATCGGGGTCGGGGTGACCCTGAGCGTGTTGGTGTCGCTTGGTGCGCTGACCGCTTGGTTGTTCGCTTGAGCGCTGCGGCGCCGGAGTTCGGCCTCACGGCCGGGCGGCCAACCGACGGCGGCTTGCGGTCTACCCCTCTTCGGACCGGTAGCGCACGACATGGTCTTGGGCCTCATCCTCGGGCGCCGCACCGAACCCGATCAACCCCGCCCCGATCACCTTTGCGCTGTCGCGATGCAAATGGATCGGGTAGCCGGCCTCGCTCAACAGATAGGTCCCGTTCGAAGAGTGATCAGTAAGAATGAAGGTCTCACGGCTGAACTCGATCGAGCCGTGTTGGCGCGACGCCTGCTTTGACCAAATGCGCAGATCGCACGCGTCGCCGCGCCCGACGGTCAGCTTGGACACGGCACGACCGATCACATGGGTCTCGCCGCGGTAGGTCAGTTGCAGGGTGATGCTGGTGTCGCGGATCGGTGCCAAGACCTGGGACCCGACCACCGTGGTCTCCAGGCTGTCATCGACCCGGTCGAGCGGGTGCAGGGTGTAGATCGCGATCTGGGTGGTCTTGCCCTTGACCGCGGTCCGGTCGAGCAGGACGGCGCGCGCCTGCAGCACCGACGGCAGGCCGACCACGAAATCCTCAGTCGCCAAAATCTCGCCGGGGCGCGCCAAGGACTGGAGACGCGCGGTCAGGTTGACCGCATCGCCGACGATATCGACATCGTCGTTGTCGCTGGTCTCGACCACCGCGCCGTAGTGCAGGCCGACCCGGACACTCAGGTCCGACGGGTCGAGCACCATATCGCACGCCGCCGCGGCGGCGGCGGACGCGGCTTCGAAGGCGCACAGCAGGCCGTCGCCCAAACTCTTGATCACGCGTCCCCCGGCGCCGGTCGCGGTCCGGATCAGCTCCTGCAGCCGCCCACGAGTCAGTGAGCTTGCCTCGACGTTCCCGAGCGTCTCATAGAGTCGGGTGCTGTCGACGATGTCGACGAAAAGGACCGCAAGCGTTCGTTCCATGGGACATCTTCTAGATCGTCCACTGATCCGCCGCAGGGTCGGGCGCAACCGGCGCGACAGCGCCGCATCCGACACCGACCGGCGGACTGTCGCGGCACCAGATGTTATCAGGTCGCACCAACCCCGTCACGCGGCACGGACGCGCCGCCGGGCCGACCCCCCCCCCGACCCCGCACGCCCGGAGACAACCGGAGGCACCCCATGCTCAGAGCGGATCGATCCCTACGCCATTGCCACAAATATCCGTCACTCTGTCTGTGTTTGGTCGCGGCGCTGCTCGCCGCCGCGCCGACCCCCGGCGCGGCGGCGCGGTGGGACGAGGTCACCGCGCCCAGCCGCGGCGGCGCCGAGGTGATCGGTGGCTACGCCAATGGATGCATATCCGGCGCGCGGGCGCTCACCCCCGAGGGGCCGGGCTACCAGGCGATCCGGCTCAGCCGGCGCCGCGCCTTCGGTCACCCGGATCTGATCGCGTTCATCCGTCGGTTCGGCCGGTCGCTCGCGGCCGCCGGCCTCGGTGACGCCCTGATCGGCGACCTGGCCCAGCCGCGCGGCGGCCCGATGCCGTCCGGTCACAAGAGCCACCAGACCGGGCTCGATGTCGATATCTGGTTTCGGCGCAGCCCGACCGTGCTGTCCCGTGCGGCGCGCGAGCGCGTGACCGCG
>JANQHG010000199.1 GCA_028277115.1 Azospirillaceae bacterium | reverse complement strand
TTCGGCGGGGATGCCACGCAGTTTCGTCCAGGGTGGGTCGGCCGAAAGGTACGGTGGGGAACTGGCGCGAGGCGAGTGGATAGCGCCGGGTTTGGGGGCTTCGCCCCCAGGTCAGGGGGGTTCACCCCCCGACACCCCCTGACCAGGGGTTGCCCCCTGGGCCCCGTTAAGTGGGGTCAAAGGGGCGAACCTCGAGGGGGGAGCGGCTCCCCGTACGGCCGACTGGCCGCGTGACGGCCATTGCCCCGACGGCGACGCATGCTATAAACGCGCGATTTCGACCGACCATCCGAAGAACGGACCGGTGGACCCGTGCGCCCTCGCGTCCTCGTGCTCAACGGACCCAACCTCAACATGCTGGGGTCCCGGGAGCCCGCCCTCTACGGCACCGACACCCTTGCCGACATCGAGTCCGCGTGCCGCGCGCACGCGCGCACCCTCGGGCTCGCGCTCGAGTGCGCACAGGCCAATGGCGAGGGCGATCTTGTGACGTGCGTGCACCAGGCGCACGGCCGCGTCGACGGCCTGATCGTCAACGCCGGCGCCTACAGCCACACCTCGATCGCGCTTGTGGACGCGTTGGCGCTGGTCGATCGCCCGATCATCGAAGTTCACTTAAGCAACATCTTTCGGCGGGAGCCGTTCCGCCATCACTCTTACGTCTCGACCATCGCACGGGGCGTCATCTGCGGGCTTGGCAGCCACGGCTATCTGTTGGCACTGGACGCGCTTGCCAAGCTGATGCCGCGGCCGTGCGACGAAGGAACAGGGCATGGCGAGTTTTGAGATCGACGACGAGCTGGTGCGCCGGCTCGGCGAGTTGTTACGAGACGCCGGGTTGACCGAGATCGAGTTCGCCGATGGCGATCGCCGGCTGCGGGTCACCCGGGCGACCGCGCCGGTGGTGGCCGCGGTCGCGCCGGCACCGGCTGCCGCCGTGCCGCCGCCCGTCTCGACCGGGCGGGTCACCGGCGGGGCGCCGCCGCCGGGTGCGATCACCTCGCCGATGGTCGGCACCGCCTATGTCGCGCCGGAGCCGAACGCGCCGCCGTTCGTGCGGGTCGGCGACCAGGTCCAGCAGGGCCAGACCGTGATGATCATCGAAGCCATGAAGGTGATGAACCCGATCAAGGCGCCCCGCGGCGGCACGGTGACCCAGATCATGATCCACGATGCTCAGCCGGTCGAATTCGGCGAAGCGCTGATGATCATCGAATGAACAACGGCGGGTGTCGTCGGCACCGCAGGATGAATGTGGCTGGGGCATGTTCGAAAAGGTCTTGATCGCCAACCGTGGCGAAATCGCATTGAGAATCCATCGCGCCTGCCGGGAAATGGGCATCCACACCGTGGCCGTCCATTCGACCGCTGACGCTGACGCGATGCATGTCCGGCTCGCCGACGAAAGCGTGTGCATCGGGCCGCCGCCGGCCAAGGACAGCTATCTCAACATTCCGGCGATCCTGTCGGCGGCCGCGATCACCGGCGCCGACGCGATCCACCCCGGGATCGGCTTCATGGCGGAAAAAGCCCAGTTCGCCGAGATGGTCGAAGAACACGGCTTCGTGTTCATCGGCCCGACCCCGGCGCACATCCGGGCAATGGGCGACAAGGTGATCGCGAAAAAGACGGTCGCCGACGCCGGCCTGCCGGTGGTGCCCGGGTCGGACGGCCCGGTCGGCACGGTCGAACAAGCGCTCGAGGTCGCCCACGACATCGGCTACCCGGTCCTGATCAAGGCGGCGGCCGGCAGCGGCGGCAAGGGCATGAAAGGCGCGCGCAACCCGCAAAGCCTGCGCGAGGCGTTCGGGCTGGCGCGCGGTGAGGCGCGCGCCGCCTTCGGCGCCGACGACGTCTATATCGAGAAGTTCCTGACCCGCCCGCGGCACATCGAAGTCCAGGTGCTGGCCGATACCCACGGCAACGCGGTCCATTTCGGCGAACGCGACTGCTCGGTCCAGCGCCGCCACCAGAAGGTGGTCGAGGAGGCGCCGTCGCCGGCCTTGAATGCAGAAGAGCGCGACTATATCGGCACGCTGGCTAGCCGGACCACCCAGCGGATCGGTTACCGCGGCGTCGGCACCATGGAGTTCCTGTTTGAAGACGGGCAATTCTATTTCATCGAGATGAACACCCGGCTCCAGGTCGAGCACACGATCAGCGAGATGATCACCGGGATCGATCTGGTGCGCGAACAGATCCGGATCGCAACCGGCGCACCGCTCGGTTTCGACCAGTCGGACATCCGGTTTTCCGGCCACAGCGTCGAGTGCCGGATCAATGCCGAGCATCCCGAGACCTTCGTGCCGTCGCCCGGACGGATCGAGGGCTATCATGCCCCCGGCGGGCTTGGGGTCCGGGTCGACAGCGCGCTCTACGACGGCTACCTGGTGCCGCCGAACTACGACAGCTTGATCGCCAAGCTGATCGTCCACGGCGCCACCCGCAACGAATGTCTGATGCGCCTGCGCCGGGCACTCGAGGAGTTCGTGATCGGCGGTATCGAAACCACGCTGCCGCTGCACCAGCGCCTGATCCAAGAGCAGGATTTCATCAACGGCAGCTACGATATCCACTGGCTCGAGGGCCTGCTCGCCCGGATACGCTGAAGACCGACCGCGGGATCCGCCAGCGCGCCAACGGCGCATCGGCCAGGTTGGGGTTGACACCCCAACGGTCGATCACTCGCTTTCACCGCGCCGGGATGGTCTCGTCCACGACGCGGGTCACTTCACGCCAGACTTGATCGCGCAATTCGGGGCGTTCCTGCAGCGGCTCGTGGCGGCAACCGGCGACCGTGACCAGCCGGCCGTTCGGCAGTCGGTCCGCGAACGCCCGCTGCGCCACGGCCGAAACCAGCCGGTCGTCCGGCGCGCTGACGATCAGACACGGGATGGTCAGGCGTTCGGGTGCGCCCGGTGCCATCAGCCGGTCGGTCAACCGGAACGCGGCATCGACGAAGCCGAAGGTGGCGCCGGCGACGATGTAGCGCGGCTGGGTCTGGTAGACGCGGTGGAACGCCGCGAAGCGTTCGCGATCGCTGGTCATCGGGTTGCCGTCGAACGCGCCCTGGACGGCCGGGTCGTAGTCGCCCTGGCCGAACGCATAGGCCCCGGCGAATCCGGCGCCGACGGCGACCCGCGCCACCAGCCGCGCCACCCACACCGGGTAAGGGCGGGTCACGATCTCGATCATCGGCGCGGTCGCGACCGCGCACGCCACCGCGTCCGGATGGTCGATCAGGTGCAAGAGGCCGATCGCCGCTCCCATCGAATGGCCGATCATCACGATCGGCTCGGGCAGGCCGCGTCCGGCGATGGTTGCCCGGATCGCGCCGAGATCGCGCGCCGGCGCGGTGAAATCGGCGACATGGGCCCGCTGGTGGCGCGACCCCGTCAACCGGCGGGTGGACAACCCCTGGCCGCGCCAGTCGAACGACAGCGTGTGGAAGCCGCTTTCGCCGAGCGCCGCGGCGATCGGCTGGTAGCGCTCGAGAAACTCGCCGAGCCCCTGGAGCAGCAGCACGGTGCCGCGAACCCGCTGGGTCGCCGTCGCCGTCCACAACCCGACCCGCAGTCCCGCCCCGTCGTCGAGATCGAGCCAGCCGATCTCGGCGGTCAAGTCCGCCCCCGCCATGCCTCACGCCTCTTGAGTGGGGGTCCGCCCGCGGGCAGACCCGTCTTCAGCCCGGCACCCCGGTCAGGAACAGCCGGTGGTGCCGCCGCAGGTCGTGCATTTGAGGCAGGTGCCGTTGCGGACAAGGGTCAGGTGGCCGCAATCGGGGCAGGGGTCGCCCTCGTAGCCTTGAGACCGGGCGACTCGGATGCGGTCGTCGTTCTGGCTCGCCAGGACATAGTCGTCCGGGTCGATCGGGTCATCGGCCAGCGCGCCGTTGCCGACCAGGGTCCCGGTGCCGGCGGCCCGGCGCCGTCCGGTCCCGGCCCCGGTTCCGACATCGGCGCGGGCGGTCATCCGGCGCGGCTCGCCGTCGGCGCCGCCGGGCAGAACCCGCAGCCGGTGGCGGATGTAACCGCGGCTGGCGACCCGGTTGACCGCGTCTTCGATCGCGTGCTCCTTGTCGCCCGGCAGCTCGCTCTGGTGCTCGCCGCGACCAAGCGCGTCCGGGAACAGATCGTCCGGGGTCGCGTGCGCGAGATCGGTGCGGCCGAGATACGAGATCGCCAGCTCCCGGAAGACATAGTCGATCACCGAGGTCGCCATCTTGATGGTGTCGTTGCCCTCAACCGGGCCGGCGGGATCGAACCGGGTGAAGGTGAACGCCTCGACGAACTCCTCAAGCGGCACCCCGTACTGCAGCCCGATCGAGATCGCAATCGCAAAGTTGTTGATCAGCGAGCGGATCGCCGCCCCTTCCTTGTGCATGTCGATGAAGATTTCGCCGAGCCGGCCGTCCTCATACTCGCCGGTGCGCAGATAGAGCTTATGGCCGCCGACCGTCGCCTTTTGGGTGTAGCCCTTGCGCCGGTTGGGCAGACGGGATCGCGACGCCAGGACCGTGCGCTCGATCACCCGCTCGACCACCCGTTCGGCAACGATCGGCGCGCGCGCCGCCGCCGGTGCCGCGACCAGTTGCGTGACCGCGGCGGCGGCTTTGTCCTCGGCGGCCTCGGCCGCATCATCGTCGGCGGCGCCGTCGAGGTCGGCGAACAGGCCGGCGCTCAGCGGTTGGCTCAGTTTGGAGCCGTCGCGGTACAGCGCGTTGGCCTTGAGCCCAAGCCGCCACGACAGCAGATAGGCGTCCTTGCACGCCTCGACCGTGGCGTCGTTCGCCATGTTGATCGTTTTCGAGATTGCGCCGGAAATGAACGGCTGGGCGGCCGCCATCATGTGGATATGGGCATCGACCGATAAGGAACGCCGGCCGGTGCGGCCGCACGGGCTCGCGCAGTCGAACACCGCGAGATCGGCCGGCTTTAGCCCCGGCGCGCCCTCGAGCGTCATGGCACCGCAACAATAGAGATTGGCCGCTGCGATCTCGGTCGCGCTGAAGCCGAGCCAGGCGAGCAGATCGAAGTCGGTCGCCTCCAGACGCACCTCGGGCACGCCGAGTCGGTCGCTGCACACGTCCGGGCCGACCGTCCAGGGCGTGACCGCGTAGCGGATGTCGAACGCGTTGCCGAGCGCGGCCTCGATCCGATCGATCGCGTCCTGGGGCAGCCCACGGGCGCGCAGCGCGGCATGGTTGACCCCCGGTGCCTCGGCGAGCGTGCCGTGGCCGACCGCGTAGCGCTCGATCGCCGCGATCTCGTCTGGCCGATAGCCGAGCCGGGCGAGCGCGGTCGGCACGCTGCGGTTGATGATCTTGAAGTAACCGCCGCCGGCCAGCTTCTTGAATTTGACCAGCGCGAAGTCGGGTTCGATCCCGGTGGTGTCGCAATCCATCACCAGCCCGATCGTCCCGGTCGGGGCGACCACCGTGGCCTGGGCGTTGCGGAAGCCGTGGCGGCGCCCGGTCTCGAGCGCGCGGTCCCAAGCGGCGCGGGCCGCGGCGACCAGGTCGGGCACCGGGCAGGCGGCAGCGTCGAGCGGCACCGGCGCGACCGACAGCCCCTCGTAGCCGTCGCCGTCCGGATCGCCGACGTGACCATGGGCGGCCCGGCGGTGGTTGCGGATCACCCGCAGCATGGCGTCGCGGTTGCGGGCAAAGGCGGGGAAGGGGCCTTGCTCTTCCGCCATCTCGGCCGAGGTCGCGTAGGCGACCCCGGTCAGGGTCGCCGAGATCGCGGCGCAATAGGCGCGCGCCGCGTCCGAATCATAGCCGAGCCCGGACGCCATCAACAGCCCGCCGAGATTGGCGAAGCCGAGCCCCAGCGTGCGGAACTCGAAGGTCCGTCGCGCGATCTCGCGCGACGGGTATTGGGCCATCAAGTTGGAAATCTCGAGCGTGATCGTCCACAGTCGGCAGGCGTGCTCGAACGCCGCGGTGTCGAAGCCGCCGTCGGCGGTCTGGAACGCCATCAGGTTCAGCGAGGCCAGATTGCACGCGGTGTCGTCGAGGAACATGTACTCGCTGCACGGGTTCGACGCGTTGATCCGGCCGTCCTCGGGGCAGGTGTGCCATTCGTTGATCGTGGTGTCGAACTGGAGCCCCGGGTCGGCGCAGGCCCAGGCGGCGTAGCCGATCCGGTCCCACAGGGCCCGGGCGCGCACCGTGCGTTCGACCGCGCCGTCGGTGCGCCGGATCAGGTCCCAGTCCTCGTCCGCCAGCACCGCCTCGATGAACGCGTTGCTGAGGCGGATCGAGTTGTTGGAGTTCTGGCCCGACACCGTGAGATAGGCGTCGGCATCCCAGTCGGTGGTGAATTCTGGGAATTTGAGCTCGGTGTCGCCCGCAGCGGCGGCCTGGAGGGTGCGTCGGATCACGCCGTCGGGCACGCCGTCGCGGCGCGCGCGCCGGATTGCGCGCGCCAGGACATGGTTGGTTGCGGGATCGGCGCCGCCGTCGCGGCAGGCGTCGAGCAGCGTGCGCAGCCGGCGCCGGGTCAGCCGGGAGCCGGCGACCAGCGCTGCGACCTTCTGTTCCTCGGTGACCTTCCAGTCGATGAACGCTTCGATATCGGGATGGTCGACATCGACCGTGACCATTTTGGCGGCGCGTCGGGTGGTGCCGCCCGACTTGATCGCGCCGGCGGCGCGGTCGCCGATCTTAAGG
Organism: Azospirillaceae bacterium; assembly: GCA_028277115.1. GTDB lineage: Bacteria > Pseudomonadota > Alphaproteobacteria > Azospirillales > Azospirillaceae > JANQHG01. The sequence goes on along the minus strand of JANQHG010000199.1, from coordinate 11,468 downwards.
AAGCTCATCAGGCCGGACGATCGGCCGCCCCCCGACAGCGGTTCGCCCTCGGCGCGCAGTTTCGAGAAATTGGTCCCGGTGCCCGAGCCGTATTTGAACAACCGCGCCTCGCGCACCCACAAATCCATGATCCCGCCGTCGTTGACCAGGTCGTCGGCGACGCTTTGGATGAAGCAGGCGTGCGGCTGCGGGCGCTCATAGGCCGAATGCGACTCGACCGGCTCGCCGCCGCGACGGTGGTCGACGTGGTAGTGGCCCTGGGCCGGGCCGTCGATGCCATAGGCCCAATGCAGGCCGGTGTTGAACCATTGCGGACTGTTCGGCGCGCCGATCTGGCGGGCCAGCATCGCGCGCATCTCGTCGAAGTAGGCGCGGGCGTCGGCCTCGGCATCGAAGAAGCCGGCCTGCCAGCCCCACCAGGTCCAGGCGCCGGCCATCCGGTCGAACACCTGGCGGGCATCGGTTTCGCCACCGAAACGGTCGTCCTCGGGCAACTCTGCGAGCGCTGCCGGGTCGGGCTCGCGGCGCCACAGCCACGCCGGGGTGTCGGGGTCGTGGATCGCGCGGGTCGCCGCCGGGACCGACGCCTTTCTTAGGTACTTTTGGGCCAGCACGTCGGCGGCGACCTGGCTCCAGCCGGCCGGCACTTCCAGCCCGTCGAGCTGGAACACCAACTGGCCGTCCGGGTTGCGGATTTCGCTCGCGGTGGTGCGGAACGACAGATCGTCGTAGGCGTCGCCGTCGGCGCGGGTGAAGTGCCGCTCGATGCGCATGGATGGAGTCCCCTTCCGCCCGCAACCGGTCAAACCGGCGAGAGCCGATATCCTGTGGAAGCACTGCATGATACCCACAAGATATAGGTCGCTCAAGGCATTTAGGGGCCATGCGTCACCCGACCACAATTTATACGAGTCGGGTTAGGCTGGTTGGTTGGGGGGCCGCTGCCCCCTCGAGCTCCGAAAACGGCGGTCACCTTCCTCTTTGACCCTTTCTAACCAGCGGGGTCCAGGGGGCAACCCCTGGTCGGGGGGTGTCGGGGGGTGAAACCCCATGACCTGGGGGCGGAGCCCCCAACCGGCCGCCGCTTTCACCTACGGCTCAGGATCATCCCCAAACGCCGCCCGGGTGCGGCGGGCCTGGTCGGCGGCCTGCCGGGCGAGGTGATCGACTCGCTCGTTGTCCGGATGGCCGGCGTGGCCGCGCACCCAATGGAAGGTGACGTCGTGGTTGCTGGTGACGGCATCGAGCCGCTGCCACAGCTCGCGGTTTTTCACCGGCTTACGCTCCGCGGTCTGCCAGCCGTTGGCTTTCCAGCGCTTGATCCAGTCGGTGATGCCTTGGCGCAGATACTGGCTGTCGGTGTGGAGCTCGACCCGCGAGCGCCGGGTCAAGGCTTCGAGGCCGCGAATTGCTGCCAACAACTCCATGCGGTTGTTGGTCGTCATCGGCTCGCCGCCGGAGAGTGTTTTCTCGTGGCCGCGGCAGCGCAACAGCGCGCCCCAACCGCCCGGGCCCGGGTTGCCGGAGCAGGCCCCGTCGGTGAAGATCTCGACCTCGGGCAGTGGCTTGTGAGGGGTCATGGGGACGGGGTGGCGCCGGCTCGATGCAGCAGTGCGGCGGCGGCATCGGACCGGAGATGGACGAGACAGGACATGAGGTCGCGCGGATCCTTGGGTCGGACGAGGGCGCCCGGCGGGGTGTCGAGCCAGTCGGCCAGCCGGGTCAACAGAAAGCGCATGGTGGCGCCGCGGGCGAGCACCGGCAACGCGGCGCGTTCCGCGGCGGTGAGCGGACGGACCCGGGCATAGCCGGCAACCAACGCGTCGGTGCACCCAGGGCAGAGCGTGCCGTCGGCGCGCACGCACCATGCGACCACCGAGACCGCGAGATCGTAGGCGAAAAGATCGGTCGCCGCGAAATAGAAATCGATCACCCCTGTGACGGTGTCGGGATCGTCGAAGAAGCTGTTGTCCGGAAACAGATCCGCGTGGATCACGCCGCACGGCAACTGGCGCGGCCATCCCGCCGCCAGCGCGTCGAGTTCGCCGGCGATCAGGTCGTGCCAGCCGGCACCGACCTGGTCGGCGCGGTCGGCCGACCGCGCGAACAGTGCCGGCCACGCCGTGACCGAGAGATCGTTCGGCCGTTGGTCCGGAAAGTCGCGACCGGCCAGATGGAGCCGCGCGAGCGTGGCGCCGATCGCCGCGCAATGCCGGGGCGTCACCGGGTCCGGCGACCGGCCGGGCACCACGGTGACGATCGCCGCCGGCCGGCCGCACAAGCTCCCGAAGGTGGTGCCGTCGCGGCGGCGCACCGGCAGCGGGCAGGGCACGCCGCGCGCCGCCAGATGCGCCATCAGGCTTAGAAAGAACGGCAGATCCGTTGCGGTCACCCGTTTCTCGAACACCGTCAAGACGAACCGGCCGGTCTCGGTGTCGAGCCAATAGTTGGTGTTTTCGATCCCGTCGAGAATGCCGCGGAACGAGACCACACGGCCGAGTTGATAGGCGTCCAGGAAACCGGCGAGCTCCCCGGCGCCGACATGGGTGTAGACCGCCATCTGGCTCCCCTCACCGCCCCTTGATCAGCGCTCTTGAAGGGCCGCGCGCTTTCGGGTCACTCTGCGGGTCGCGATCGAGGGAACGCAAGGGCGCGCACCTGCCGATCAAAATCATGGCGATCAAGAAATGAGAGGTTCCGACCGATGCAGATGAGCGGTCAGATCAGGGTCCCGGCGCCGCAACGGCGAGTGTGGGACGCCTTGAACGACCCGGAGGTTTTGCGCGCCTGCGTTCCCGGCTGCGAGGCGATCGAGCGCACCTCGGCCAACGGCTACACCACGCGGGTGGTTGCCAAGGTCGGCCCGGTCAAGGCCAAGTTCTCCGGCAAGCTGAACCTGACCGACCTGAAGCCGCCCAAGAGCTACCGGATCGAGGGCGAGGGTGCGGGCGGCGTCGCCGGCTTCGCCAAGGGCGGCGCCACGGTCCGGCTCGAGCCCGACGGTCGCAAGGCGACGATCGTCCACTACGACGTCTCGGCCCAGGTCGGCGGCAAAATCGCGCAGATCGGCTCGCGCCTGATCGACTCGACCGCGCGCAAGATGGCCGATGATTTCTTCGCGCGCTTTTCCGAGGTGGTCGCCGGCACCGAGGCGGGCAAGGGCGTCAGAGCGCCCGCCGCGGCGGAGCGGCGGGTGTCGGTCGGTGACTGGCGCTGGGTCGCGGCCGCGATGGCTGCCGCTATCGTCGTCTTTGCGGTTTATCAGCTGGTTTGATCGGCCGGGCCGAAAACCTCCAAGCGGGGAGGACACGCCGACGATGGAACGGGCCCGCGAAGCGGGCGGCGCCGGTTTTGGGGGCTTCGCCCCCAAGGTCAGGGGGGGTCACCCCCCGACACCCCCCGACCAGGGGTTGCCCCCTGGACCCCGTTTGATTGAGTGGGGGTCAAAGGGGGGACCCCCGCACGGCCAATGGGCCGCATCCGGCCTTTCAGCCGGGGTGGGAGGACCCAACAACAAGGCGTCCAACAACGCCGCCGACTTCAAGGGAGGAAAACGAGCGCGATGCCAACCACCATCACCCTTTCGGTCAATGGCCGTCCGGTAACCCGCACGGTCGAAAGCCGAACCCTGCTCGTCCAGCTGCTGCGCGAGCATCTCGGCCTGACCGGCACCCATGTCGGCTGCGACACCTGCCAATGCGGCGCCTGCGTCGTCCATCTGAACGGCCGTTCGGTCAAATCCTGCGCCGTACTGGCGGTCCAGGCCGACGGTGCCGAGGTCGCAACGATCGAGGGCTTGGCAGCCGCCGACGGCACGCTGCACCCGATGCAGGAAGCGTTCCGCAAACACCACGGCCTCCAGTGCGGCTTTTGCACGCCGGGCATGGTGATGAGCGCAATCGACTTGGTGCGCCGCCACCCGACCCCGACCGAACGCCAGGTGCGTACGGAGCTCGAGGGCAATCTGTGCCGCTGCACCGGCTACCACAACATTGTGCGCGCGGTGCTCTCGGGCGCCGAGACGATGCGCGGCGCCGGCGACCCCGGCGCAGCGGCCGCGGCGGACTGAGCGCGACCGGTCACCGCCGAACCGCAAACCCCTTGAAACGCGGCCGGATCGATACGCGGGCCGAACATTCCGGCTGCGAGACAGCTTAAGCACTCATGGGGCGACGCGACCACCAAGCCCAGACACTCAAACCAGACAATCAATAAGACGGGAGGACGGCTCATGGCCACGGTGAACGGTATCGGGGCGGCGGTGACCCGCCGTGAGGACCAGCGGTTCTTGACCGGGCGCGGCACCTACACCGACGACATCAACCGGCCGGGCCAGGCTTATGCGGTGTTCGTCCGGTCGCCGCACGCGCACGCCCGGGTCGCCGCGATCGACACCGCGGCTGCGGAGGCGGCACCCGGCGTGATCGCGGTGTTGACCGGCCGCGAGCTCGCGGCCGACGGGATCGGCGGCCTGCCGTGCGGCTGGCAGGTCCATTCCAAGGACGGCACGCCGATGATCGAGCCGGCGCATCCGCCGCTGGCGCTCGACACGGTCCATCATGTCGGCGACCAGGTCGCGGTGGTGATCGCCGAGACCCGGGAGGCGGCACGCGACGCCGCCGAGTTGGTCGAGGTCGATTGGGACGAACTGCCGGCGGTCGTCGACGCGACCGCGGCGCTCGCCGAGGACGCCGCGACCGTCCACGAGGCGGCGCCCGGCAACATCTGTTTCGACTGGCACCTGGGCGATGCCGTTGCGGTCGACGCCGCGTTCGCGCAAGCCGCGCATGTGACCCGGCTGGAGTTGGTCAACACCCGTTTGGTGCCGAACGCGATCGAGCCGCGCGCCGCGATCGGCGAGTACGACGTCGCGACGGGCGAGCACACGCTCTACACCTCGAGCCAGAACCCGCACGTGATCCGGCTGTTGATGGGCGCGTTCGTGCTCAAGATCCCGGAGCACAAGCTGCGGGTGGTCGCGCCCGACGTCGGCGGCGGTTTCGGGTCGAAAATCTTCCACTATGCCGAAGAAGCGGTGGTGACCTGGGCGGCGCGCCGGATCGGCCGGCCGGTCAAATGGACCGCCGATCGCTCGGAGAGCTTCCTGACCGATGCGCATGGCCGCGACCATGTCACCGAGGCGGCGCTCGCGCTCGACGCCGACGGGCGGTTCCTCGGGCTCAAGGTCTCGACGGTCGCCAATATGGGCGCGTATCTGTCGACCTTCGCGCCGTCGATCCCGACCTATCTCTACGCGACTCTGCTCGCCGGGCAGTACCGGACGCCGGCAATTTATGCCGAGGTGAAGGCGGTGTTCACCAACACCGCGCCGGTCGACGCCTATCGTGGCGCCGGCCGCCCCGAGGCCTGCTATGTGGTCGAGCGGCTGGTCGAGACCGCGGCACGCGAACTCGGGATCGACCGCGCCGAGATCCGGCGCCGCAATTTCATTCCGGCCTCGGAAATGCCTTACGCGACGCCGGTCGCGCTCGAATATGACTGCGGCGACTTCGCGGCCAATCTCGACCGGGCGTTGCCGCAGGCCGACTATGACGGTTTCGCTGCGCGGGCGGCGGAGTCGGCGCGGCGCGGCAGGCTGCGCGGGATCGGCTTTGCCACCTATATCGAGGCGTGCGGGATCGCGCCGTCGAACGTCGCGGGCGCGCTCGGCGCGCGGGCGGGCCTCTACGAGTCGGCCGAGGTCCGGTTCCACCCGACCGGCTCGGTCAGCGTGTTCACCGGCTCGCACAGCCATGGCCAAGGGCACGAGACCACCTTCGCCCAGATCGTCGCCGACCGGTTCGGGCTCGCGCTTGATCAGATCGACATCGTCCACGGCGACACCGCCCGGGTGCCGTTCGGCATGGGCACCTACGGCTCGCGCTCGCTCGCGGTCGGCGGCTCGGCCCTGGTCAAGGCGATGGACAAGGTCGAGGCCAAGGCGAAGAAGATCGCGGCCCACATGCTGGAGGCGGCCGAGAGCGACATCGAGGTCAAGGCCGGGCAGTTCACCGTGGTTGGGACCGACAAGAGCCTGGGGATCGCCGAGATCGCCGGCTCGGCCTATGTGCCGCACCGCTTCCCGCTCGACGAGCTCGAGCCCGGGCTGGACGAGCAGGCGTTCTACGACCCCAAGAACTTCACCTACCCCAACGGTTGCCATGTCTGCGAGGTCGAGATCGACCCGGACACCGGGGTGGTGACGCTCGTCGCCTTTACCGTTGCCGACGACTTCGGCCGGGTGATCAACCCCCTGGTGGTCGAAGGCCAGGTCCACGGTGGGCTGGTCCAGGGCATCGGTCAGGCGTTGCTCGAGCACTGCCACTACGACCCCACGACCGGTCAGCTCTTGACCGGCGCCTACACCGACTATGCGATGCCGCGGGCGTCCGACGTGCCGTCGTTCCGGGTCGATTGGCACGAAGACGTGCCGTGCACCCACAACCCGCTTGGGGTCAAAGGCTGCGGCGAGGCCGGCACGATCGGGGCGGCGGCCGCGGTGATGAACGCGGTGATCGATGCGCTGGCAAGCCGCGGCATCCGCCATCTCGACATGCCGGCGACGCCGCACCGGGTCTGGCAGGCGCTGCGCGACGCCGCGGTCCGGCCGGCGGCGTAACCCGCTTGAGACGGAAGGATCGTTTCGACACCGAACCGAACGCTGCCGCACCCGTCCGCGACCGCGGGGGGCGGCGATCAGACCAGAGGGTCCTCAGCCGATGTACGCTTTCGAGTATCACCGACCGACCAGCCTGGACGAGGCGGTCTCGCTGATGGTCAATGCCGAGGACGGCGCCCTGCTCGCCGGCGGGCAGACCTTGATCCCGACCTTGAAGCAGCGCTTGGCGCAGCCGAGCGACGTGATCGACCTCGCGGCGGTGCCCGGCCTGACCGGGATCACCCAGGACGGCAACGAGTTGATCGTCGGCGCGATGACCACCCACGCCGAGGTCGCGGCGTCCGATCTGGTGCGCGCGACCATCCCGGCGCTCGCCGAACTCGCGGGCCAGGTCGGCGATGCCCAGGTGCGCAACCGCGGCACGCTCGGCGGCTCGATCGCCAACAACGACCCGGCGGCCGACTATCCGGCGGCGCTGGTCGCGCTCGGCGCGGTGATCAAGACCAACCGGCGCACCGTTGCCGCCGATGATTTCTTTACCGGCATGTTCGAGACCGTGCTCGATACCGAAGAGGTCGTGGTCTCGGTGCGGTTCCCGAAACCGCAGCGCGCCGCCTATTGCAAGTTCCCCAACCCGGCGAGCCGATACGCGATCGTCGGCGTGTTCGTCGCCCGGAACGGCCCGACCGTGCGGGTCGCGGTGACCGGCGCCGGGCAGTCGGTGTTCCGGCTGCCCGAGCTTGAGGCGCGGCTGGCGGCGCGCTTCAGCCCGGATGCGCTGGCCAACGTCATGGTCGCCGCCGACGGGCTGAACGACGACCTGCACGCGAGCGCCGACTACCGCGCCCACCTGATCACGGTGATGGCCAAGCGTGCGGTCGCGGCGGCGTCCGGGTCACCGGCCGACTGACCGTCGGGCGGGCGGCGGCGCGGCGGCGGTCAGTCGGCCGCCACAGCCGAGGGTGGCCCGGCCGCCGCTTCGCGTTCCCGGTATTCTTTCAGCATCGCAACGATCTCCGGCGCGCATTTGCCGCACTGGGGGTGATGGCCGAGGAACCGGTAGACATCGGACACGGTCCGCACCCCAAGCACCAGCGCCTGGCGGACGCCGCGCTGGTTGAACGCGTTGCACAGACAGACATACATTGGGGTCACCCCCGGGCGTCGGACCGTGCGCACCGCGACCGCGGGGGCCGTGGCGCGTGAGCACGCTTTGGATACGCTAGGTCAGATGAGTACGCTAGGTCAGATGAGAATGAGTGTCAACGTCAGACCCGCCGCCGACCGGGTCCCGACGCACGCGCGTCGGAGGGTGTGCGCCTCGCGCACCCGTGCGAACAGAATGCCGGCCCGTCGGGCGCCGCCGGGCGACGATGTCTGAGGCGCCATGGTGGCGGGGTGCGGTGCTCTACCAAGTCTATCCGCGCAGCTTCCAGGACTCGAACGGCGACGGCGTCGGCGATCTGCCGGGCCTGCTCGCCCGGCTCGACCATATTGCCGGGCTCGGGGTCGATGGGGTCTGGTTGTCGCCGGTGTTCCGCTCGCCGATGGCCGATTTCGGCTACGACGTCGAGGACCATTGCGAGGTCGATCCGGTCTTCGGCACGGGCGACGATCTCGACCGGGTGATCGCGACCGCGCACCGGCTCGGTCTGAAGGTGCTGCTGGATTTGGCGTTGAGCCACACCTCGGACCGCCACCGCTGGTTCTGCGCCAGCCGCGCTACGCGCACCGGCCCGTTCGCCGACTGGTATGTCTGGGCCGACCCGCGCCCCGACGGCACGCCGCCCAACAACTGGCTGTCGCTGTTCGGCGGCAGCGCCTGGACCTGGGCGCCGGAGCGCCAGCAGTATTATCTGCACAATTTCCTGGCACGCCAGCCGGATCTCAATTTTCACAGTCCGGGGGTGGTCGAGGCCCAACTCGAGGTCGTCAGACACTGGCTGGCGCGCGGCGTCGACGGCTTTCGGCTCGACGTCGTCAATTTCTATGCCCATGACCCCGCGCTCCGCGACAACCCGGTGCGCCGCGATCCGACGCCGCTCGACGCGGTCCTACCGGCGAGCCCGTATGGGTTCCAAAACCATCGCTTCGACAAGTCACGCCCAGAAACCCTCTCGGTGCTGGGCCGGCTGCGATCCTTGGTCGATACGCAGCCGGGTCGGTTTCTGCTGGGCGAGGTCCACGACGACGACATGTTGGCGCGGATGGCCGAGTACTGCGCGGGCGGCGACCGCTTGCACAGCGCCTATGCCTTCGCCCTGCTCGGCCCCGAGGGCGGGGCGGGACACCTGCGCGCGGTGATCGAGGGGTTCGAGCGCCAGCCGGGCGGCGGCTGGCCGACTTGGTCGTTGTCCAACCACGACGTGGTCCGGGTGGTCAGCCGCTGGGGCGCCGGCGCGCCGCGCACGGCATTCGCCAAGCTGATGATCGCGCTCCTCGGCAGCCTGCGCGGCACGGTGGTCTTGTATCAGGGCGAGGAGCTCGGCCTGCCGCAAGCGATCCTCGACGACGCCGACCTGCACGACCCGGTCGCGCATGCGTTCTGGCCGGTCGATCGCGGCCGCGACGGCTGTCGGACCCCGATGGCGTGGACGGACCACGCCCACGGCGACTTTACCACCGCGACACCGTGGCTGCCGGTTCCGGACGACCACTTGGCGCTGGCGGTCGCGCGCCAGGCCGGCGATCCGGAGAGCGTGCTCGCCTTCACCCGCGGCTTCCTCGCCTGGCGTCGCCGCCGGCCGGCATTGTGTCGGGGCCGGATCGATTGCGTCGATGTGGCACCGCCGCTGTTGGGCCTCCGGCGCACGCTTGGGCCCGACACGCTGGTGGCTCTGTTCAACCTCGGTCCTGCGCCGGCGACCGCGGACCTCGATGCGCTCGGGGTGCCCGGCGCCGGCGCGTTTGACTGGGTCGCGCCACCCGACGACCGGCCGCTCGGCACCGGGGCGCGCCTCGCCCTCGACCCATGGCGGATGGCGTTCGGCGCGCCGCCGCGCCGGACGTGACCGGCCGCGCGCCGACCGGGGCCGCGGCGAAGGCCGACGCCGGCGCGACCCCGATGATCGCCCAGTATCTCGAGATCAAGCACGCCCATCCCGAGTGTCTGTTGTTCTATCGGATGGGCGACTTCTACGAGATGTTCTTCGAGGACGCCGAGCGCGCGGCGGCCGCGCTCGACATCGCGCTGACCAAGCGCGGGCGTCACGACGGCCGCGAGATCCCGATGTGCGGTGTGCCGGTGCACAGCCATGAGCTCTATCTCCAGCGGCTGACCCGCCAGGGCTTCCGGATCGCGCTGTGCGAGCAGATGGAGGACCCGGCGCTGGCGCGCAAGCGCGGCGCAAAATCTGTTGTCGAGCGCGCTGTGGTCCGGATCATCACCCCGGGCACCCTGGTCGAGGACAGCCTGCTCGAGGCGCGCGCCAACAACTTTCTGGTCGCGCTCGCCGAGGGCGGCGGCGTGGTCGGCCTTGCGGCATGCGATTTGTCGACCGGCGAGTTGGTCACCGAACCGCTCGGGCGGCCCGGGGTCGCGGCGGCGCTCGACCGGCGCGACCCGCGCGAGCTGTTGCTGTCCGAACGCCTGGCGGCGCAGCCCGGGCTGGCCGAGCCGCTCGCGGCGTGGCGGGAGCGCCTGACCGTCCAGCCGGACAGCCGGTTCGACGCCGCCAACGGCCGCGACCGTTTGTGCACCGCCTATGGCGTCGCCTCGCTCGACGGCTTCGGCGCGTTCACCCCCGCTGAGGTCGCGGCGGCCGGCGCCCTGATCGACTATGTCGCGCTGACCCAAAAGGGCCGGCGGCCGCGGCTGACCTCGCCGCGCCGTTTGACCCCGGACGCGGTGCTCGAGATCGACGCCGCGACCCGCCGCAACCTCGAGCTGACCCGGACCCTCGCCGGCGAGCGGCGCGGCAGCCTGCTCGCGACGATCGACTGGACCGTGACCGCGGGCGGCGCGCGGCGGCTCGCGGCCCAGCTGGCGGCCCCGCTGACCGATCCGGACGCGATCGGCCGCCGGCTCGATATGGTCGGCTTTTGGGTCGAGGACGACGACCGCCGCCGCGAGGTCCGCGCGATCTTGAAAGAGGTCCCCGACCTCGAGCGCGCGCTGTCGCGGCTCGCGCTCGGCCGGGGCGGCCCGCGCGATCTCGCGGTGGTGCGCGGCGGCTTGCAACAGGCGTTGGCGCTACGCGCCCGCACGCTCGAGGGCGCCAGCCTGACCCCGCCGCCCGACGGGGTGCGCGCGGCCTTGGACGCGATCGGCGACCCGACCGGGCTGATCGACCGGCTCGCCCGCGCGCTCGCCCCAGAGCTGCCGGTGAGCGTGCGCGACGGCGGCTTCATCCAGCCCGGCTACGCGCCCCAACTCGACGAGCTGATCACGTTGCGCGACGAAGGCCGGCGCCTGATCGCCGAGCTTCAGGGCCGCTACGCCAAGGACACCGGGATCGGTTCGCTCAAGATCAAGCACAACAATGTGCTCGGCTACCATATCGAGGTGACCTCGACCCACGCCGACCGGTTGATCTCGGGCCCGGCGCGCGCGACCTTCCTGCATCGCCAGACCACCGCGAACGCCGCCCGGTTCGGCACGGTCGAGCTGTCCGAGCTCGAGCGCAAGCTTGCCGACGCGCGCGACCGCGCGCTCGCGGTCGAACGCGCGCTGTTCGACGATCTGGTCGGCGAGATTCTGGGTCGCGCCGACGCGCTCGGCCGGGTCGCGCGCGCACTGGCCGCGCTCGACGTGGCGGCCGGGCTCGCCGAGCTTGCGGCGCGCCGGCGTTGGTGCCGCCCGCAGGTGACCGACGACGACCACTTCGACATCGCGGCCAGTGCGCGCGCG
>JANQHG010000193.1 GCA_028277115.1 Azospirillaceae bacterium | reverse complement strand
CGAGCAGCGCGACGATCCCCTGCAACGGCCGCACCCAACGCAACGTGCCGGCCCCCCAGCGCATCGCCTTCGGCCACGGGAACTCGGCGACCACCGCGGCGATGATCTCCGCCAACACGTTGGCGGTCGGGCGGCCCGGGCGGTCGATCACCGCAAACCAGAACACCCCCTTGCCGGTGTCGCGTTGGGTGCAGGCGTCCAGGCTCGCGACCCCGGCGCTGCGCAGGAACCCGTCGATCGCCGCCTGGGGCGCGCCGACCCGCGGGCCCTTGCGCTCGTCCCGCACATCGGGCTGCCGGCTCGGCAGACCGCCGAGCGCCAGCGCCAGCCGACGCGGCGTCACGAACGTCTCGGGCGCCGAAAAGGCAAGCCCGGCCGCGGTCAACCGGTCGGTGACCAGGCGCGCCAGATCCTCGGCGGCGCGTGCCTGCATCCGGGCCGGAATGTCCTCCGACCGAAGCTCGAGCAAAAAATCGGCCATGGCCGGTTACCCCTGGTCGCCGCCGGCCAGCCAGGCCTCGCAGCAGCCCTTGGCGAGCGCGCGCACCCGTCCGATATAAGCCGCACGTTCGACAACGCTGATCACGCCGCGGGCGTCGAGAAGATTGAACAAATGGCTTGCCTTGATGCACTGATCATAGGCCGGCAACGCCAACCGATGGCCAAGCAGTTCGGCACACTCCGCCTCAGCATCTTCGAAATGGCGGAACAGGCGGCCGGTGTCGGCATGTTCGAAGTTGAACGCGGAGTATTCGCGCTCCGCACGCAGGAACACGTCGCCGTACCGAACCCCGGCACCGTTGAAATCAAGGTCGTAGACATTCTCGACCCCCTGGACATACATCGCCAGGCGTTCGAGCCCGTAGGTCAACTCGACCGGCACCGGGTCGCACTCGATCCCGCCGACCTGCTGGAAATAGGTGAACTGGGTCACCTCCATCCCGTCGCACCAGACCTCCCAGCCGAGACCCCACGCCCCCAGGGTCGGGCTTTCCCAATCATCCTCGACGAACCGGATGTCGTGACGGGCCGGCGAGATCCCGAGCCGTTCGAGACTGCCGAGATACAAGGCCTGCGGATCTGCCGGCGACGGCTTCAGGATCACCTGATACTGATAGTAATGCTGGAGACGGTTCGGGTTCTCGCCGTAGCGACCGTCGCCCGGACGGCGCGACGGCTGGACATAGGCGGCGCGCCACGGCGTCGGCCCGAGTGCCCTGAGCGTGGTCGCCGGGTGAAAGGTGCCGGCCCCGACCTCCATATCGTAGGGCTGCAGGATCACACAGCCCTCGCGGGCCCAATAATCATGCAAGGCAAGGATCAGCGATTGAAAATCAAGAGCGGACTCCGCCGCCCGGGGCACGCGCGTCGGTGCCATGATGTCCCATCATATCGGTTACGGGAACGATCGAGAGAGTTGACGATACCGGCGTCATCGCTCTGAAATCAACCGCGACTGAAAGGGTGTGCGTCATGCCCGCCCGCCCCTCGATCGACCACCGACCCGAAAAGGACCGACGGATGTCCACGCTCGCCGGCAAGACCCTGCTGATCACCGGCGCCAGCCGCGGCATCGGCAAGGCGATCGCGTTGCGCGCCGCCCGCGACGGCGCCAACATCGCGATCGCGGCCAAGACCACCACGCCGCACCCCAAGCTGCCCGGCACCATCTACACCGCCGCCGACGAGATCACCGCCGCCGGCGGCACCGCGCTGCCGATCGCCTGCGACCTGCGCGACGCCGACGCGGTCGCGGCCGCGGCCGCGACCACGGTCGACCGCTTCGGCGGCCTCGACATCCTGGTCAACAACGCCAGCGCGATCAGCCTGACCCCGGTCGCGGAAACCCCGGTCAAACGCTTCGACCTGATGATGGCGGTCAACACCCGCGGCACCTTCGTCGCCAGCCAGGCCGCGCTCGAACCGCTGCGGCGCGCCGCCAACCCGCATATCTTGATGATCGCGCCGCCGCCCAACCTCGACCCGCGCTGGTTCGGCCCCCACACCGCCTACACCATCGCAAAATACGGCATGAGCCTGATCGCGCTCGGCCTCGCCGAGGAATTGCGCCGCGACGGGATCGCGGTCAACGCGCTGTGGCCGCGCACGGTGATCGCAACCGCGGCGATCGCCATGCTCGGCGGCGCGGTGGCGCCCGAAACCTGCCGGACCCCGGAGATCGTGGCGGATGCGGCCCACCTGATCCTGACCGGCGATGCGCGCAGCGCCACCGGGCGGTTCCTGATCGACGAAGATGTCCTGGCCGCAGCCGGCGTCACCGACTTCGACCGCTACGCGGTCGAAGTCGGGCGAGCGTTGACGCCGGATCTGTTTCTCGACTGACCGGGACCGTTCGCCTCGCCCCATCTCGACCAGGTTGGGGTTCACACCCCAACTACGGTTGTTCGTTAAAACAGTGACCCCCAACGCGTCGACTGATCGCTGCGCGACGTCAGGGGGCGTTGCCCCCCGACACCCCCCACCAGGGGGTCACCCCCTGGACCCCGCTTAGAATTTCAGAGCGTTTGCCGATATGACATGCGGGAGAGACTGGATCTTGCGCAACAGGACATCGTCGATCGGTTGGTCGACCGACACCAGACAAATCGCATTCTCGCCCGGCGCCGTCCGGCCCAAATGGAAGGTCGCGATGTTGACCGCGGCCTCGCCAAGCGCACCGCCCAGACCGCCGATGAACCCGGGCTTGTCGGCGTTGCGCAAGAACAACATGTGCTCGGACAACTCAGCCTCGATCGGCATGCCGTCGATCGAAACGATCCGCGGCTTCGACCCGCCGAACAACGACCCGGCCACCGAGCGCGACCGATTCTCGGTCGTCACGGTCAGCCGGATCAGCGTGTGGTAGTCGCCCTCGTCGACCCGCTTCGTTTCGGTCAAGGAAACATCCCGCTCCCGCGCGAGCACCGGTGCCGACACCATGTTGACCGCCTCGAGCAGCGGGCTCAGCAAGCCCTTCAACACCGCCGAGGTCAGCGGACGACAGTTCAGCTCGGCGACATGACCCTGATACTCGAGCGTCACTGCCTTGAGGCCGCTTTGGGTGATCTGTCCGGCAAAACTGCCGAGCTGCTCGGCCAAGGCCATGTACGGGCGCAGCCGCGGCGCCTCCTCGGCCGTCAGCGACGGCATGTTCAGCGCGTTGGCAACCGCACCGGTCAGAAGAAAGTCGCTCATCTGCTCGGCGACCTGAATAGCGACATTCTCCTGCGCCTCGGTGGTCGACGCGCCCAGGTGCGGCGTACAAACCACCTGGTCCATGCCGAACAACGCGTTCTCGCGCACCGGCTCGGTCTCGAACACGTCAAGCGCGGCCCCGGCGACCTGCCCCGACTCGATCGCGGCCTTGAGATCGGCCTCGACCACCAAGCCGCCGCGGGCACAGTTGATGATCCGCACCCCGCGCCGACACTTGGCGAGCGCGGCGGCGTCGATCAGATTGCGGGTCGCGTCGGTCAACGGCGTGTGCAGCGTGATCATGTCGGCGCGCGCCAACAGATCGCCCAGCGAAACCTTTTCGACCCCAAGATCGACCGCACGTTCCGCCGACAGGAACGGGTCATACGCGATCACCCGCATCCGCAGACCCTGCGCGCGCTCGGCGACGATCGAGCCGATGTTGCCGCACCCGATCACCCCGAGCGTCTTGCCGGTCAGCTCGACCCCCATGAACCGGTTCTTTTCCCACTTGCCGCCGTGGGTCGAGGCGTTCGCCTGGGGGATCTGCCGGGCCAACGCGAACATCAAAGCCAAAGCATGCTCGGCGGTGGTGATCGAATTGCCGAACGGTGTGTTCATCACCACGATGCCGCGCGCGGTCGCGGCCGGAATATCGACATTGTCGACCCCGATCCCGGCGCGCCCGATCACCTTGAGCCGCTCCGCCGCCCCGAGCAACCCACTCGTCACCTTGGTCGCCGACCGGATCGCAAGCCCGTCATAGGCCGGCAGGATCTCGGCAAGCTGGTCCGGGGCAAGACCGGGACGGACATCGACCTCGACCCCACGGCCGCGGAACACCGCCTCGGCGCGCGGGCTCAGATTGTCGGAAATCAGAACTTTGGGCATGGGGCCATCCCCCTGATCATGGACGCCGACCGCCGGTGCCGCGGCCCAGACGGCCGCGGCACCGGCGGGCGCCAACAGTCGTCAAATCCAAGAAACCACCGGCCCGGTCAGGACCCCGCCCGACCGGTCGCTTCGGCGAACGCCCAGTCGAGCCACGGCAACAACGCCGCCATATCGTCGGCCTCGACCGTCGCCCCACCCCACAGCCGCAGCCCGGGCGGGGCGTCGCGATAGGCGTTGATGTCGTAGGCAACCTTTTCGGCATCGAGCCGATCGGCAATCGACTTGGCCGTCGCCGCGGCATCGACCGACGGGTCGGTGATCGCAAGACAGATCGAGGTGCACGACCGGGTGTCCGGCCGCTTGGCCAGGAAGCCGGCCCACGCCGACTTGGCTTGCCACTCTTCGACCAAGCGCAGATTGCCGTGCGCACGCGCGATCAGCGCGTCGAGGCCGCCGATCGCGCGGGCCCATTTGAGCCCGTCCAGCGCGTCCTCGACACACAGCAACGACGGTGTGTTGATCGTTTCGCCCCGGAACAGACCTTCGTTGATCTTGCCGGCCTTGGTCATCCGGAACAGTTTCGGCATCGGCCACGGCGGGGTCGTGGTTTCCAGCCGTTCGACCGCGCGCGGCGACAGCACCAGCATGCCGTGCTGCGCCTCGCCGCCCAGCACCTTCTGCCACGACCAAGTGACGGCATCGAGCCGGTCCCAGGGCAGTGCCATCGCGAACACCGCCGACGTCGCGTCGCAGATCGTCAGACCGCTGCGCTCGGCCGGGATCCAGTCGCCGTTCGGCACCCGAACGCCCGAGGTGGTGCCGTTCCAGGTGAACACGACGTCATGGTCCGGCGCAACCTGGCCGAGATCGGGCAGTTCGCCGTAGCCGGCGTCGATCACCCGCGCGTCTGCCAGGCGCAGTTGCTTGGTGACGTCGGTCACCCAGTCCTTGCCGAAGCTCTCCCACGCCAGCACGTCGACCGGCCGCGACCCGAGCAGCGACCACATCGCCATCTCCATCGCCCCGGTGTCGGACGCCGGAACGATCGCAATGCGATACTCTTCGGGAATACCGAGCAGCCCGCGGCTCTCGGCGATCACTTGGGCGAGTTTGGCCTTGCCGGGCTTGGCGCGGTGGGACCGGCCGAGCTCCGCGCCCTCGAGCGCGGCGAGCGACCAACCGGGACGTTTGGCGCAAGGGCCGGACGAAAAATGCGGCCGCTTCGGCCGGATCGTCGGCATCATGGCGCGATTTCCTTTTTGCAGTTGCGGTCCGTTGGGGGACCGCGGCCCGCCCGCGACCCTAGGGATGGCGTTGCGCTGCGTCAATTCCCAGCCGCGCGAGTGGAATACCGACCGAACGCCTCGGCTTTGCGAGGGTTGGGGGTTTCACCCCCCGATCGGCCGTCAGGCCGGACATCGGCGTCTCACGCAGCACCAAAGCCGAACCTTGGCCTTGCGCCGACCCACGCCCCCGGCCCAAGCTCCGCGGCTTGAACCCTTCCAGCGATGCCGGCCGACGCGCGGTGCCGGCAAGGAGCCGTCTTGCAATGTCCGAAACCCTGAACGCCATCGTCGCCGACGAGGTCGACGGCCGCTCCAAGGGCGGGCTGACCACGGTCCGCCGCGACGCCCTGCCCGACTACGACGTGTTGGTCGACGTTGCCCACTCGACGCTCAACTACAAGGACGGTCTCGCGGTCACCGGCAAAGGCAAGATCGCGCGCAAGTTCCCGATGGTGCTCGGGATCGATCTCGCCGGAACCGTCGCAGAATCGAAAGACCCGACCTGGAACCCGGGCGACCCGGTGGTGGTCAACGGCTTCGGTTTGTCCGAGACCGAGTGGGGCGGCTACATCGAGCAGCAGCGGCTGAAACCCGCGTGGCTGGTGCGCCTGCCCGACGCCTTCACCACCGCCCAGGCAATGGCGATCGGCACCGCCGGCTACACCGCGATGCTCGCGGTGCTGGCGCTCGAGCATATGGGGGTCGTTCCGGGTGAGCGCGAAATCCTGGTCACCGGCGCCGCCGGCGGCGTCGGCTCGGTCGCGGTCGCGCTGCTCGCCAAGCTCGGCCACCAGGTGGTCGCCGCGACCGGACGGCCGGACACCCATGACTATCTGACCGCGCTCGGCGCCGCCGGCTTCATCGACCGCGCGGCGCTTTCGGAAAAAAGCCCGCCGATGCAGCGCGAGCGCTGGGGCGGCGTGGTCGATGCGGTCGGCGGCCAGACCCTGGCGACCGCGATCGCCCAGACCTGCCGGCACGGCGCGGTCGCCTCGATCGGACTGGCCGGCGGCGCCGACCTGCCCGGCAGCGTGTTCCCGTTCATCCTGCGCGGCGTCACGCTGCTCGGCATCGATTCGGTGTACGCGCCGCCGGATCGGCGCCGGTTGGCCTGGCAGCGGCTCGCGACGGATCTTGCGCCGGACAAGCTCGCCCTGATCACCGCCGGTACCGAACCGATGTCCAAGGTGCCGGAGTTGGCGCCGCAGATCCTTGAGGGCAAAATCCGCGGACGGATGGTGATCGACGTCCGCGGCTGAGACCGGCGGGGAGCGGGTACCGACCGGCGCCGCCGGATTTTGGGGGCTGGCGCCCCCCGTCAGGGGGTTTCACCCCCCGACACCCCCCGACCAGGGGTTACCCCCTGGACCCCGCCAATTGGTAGGGGTCAAAGGGGGTGACCCCTCTTGTGGGGGTCGAGGGGCAGCGCGCCCCGAACGGCCGTCAGGCCGAACGACGGCCTCTCGGCACCCCCGCCTTTCGATCACCGCACCGGCGCCCACAAGACATCCTCGATCGTCGCGGCGCCCGTGCACAGCATCACCAGCCGATCAAAGCCGAGCGCGACCCCGGCCGACGCCGGCAGCCCATAATCGAGCGCCGCCAGAAAATCGTCGTCGACCGGCAGCCGGTCGCCGTAAAGCGCCGCCCGCAAATCCATATCGGCCACAAAACGAGCCCTCTGTTCCGCGGGATCCGTCAACTCGCTGTAACCGTTGGCAAGCTCAACGCCGGCGGCATAAAGCTCGAACCGCTCCGCCACCCGCGGGTCGCCCGGCTTCACCCGCGCCAACGCCGCCATCGCCACCGGATAGTCGATCAGCAAGGTCGGCGCGCCGTCGCCCAGCGCCGGCTCGATCCGTTCGAACATCACCCGGAACACGATGTCGTCCCAGCGATCGCCGTCGTGCGGCACCACCCCGGCGCGCCGTGCCGCCGCCGCCAGCAACCCCGGATCGGACGCGGTCGCCAACAGGTCGATCCCGGCCAGACGGGTGAACGCGTCGGCCACCGTCAGCCGTTGCCACGGCCCCGTCGGATCGCAGGTCCGGTCACCGTGACGGAGCACCGACGTGCCGCCTGCCGCCAGGGCCGCCCGGACCACCCCGACGCAGTCGGCCATCGCCGCCGTATAGTCGGCGTCGGCGCGGTACCATTCCAGCATGGTGAACTCGGGATGGTGGGTTGCCGAGCGTTCGCCGTTGCGGAACACCCGGGCGAACTGGAACACCCGCGGTTCGCCTGCGACCAACAGCTTCTTCATCGCGAATTCGGGGCTGGTGTGCAGGTACCGCCGCCGCCGCACCGTCGGGTCGCTGTCGGTCCAGTCGGTCGCGAACACGCCGAGATGAACCTCGACCCCCGGCGAGCGTTGCAGCGCCGGGGTCTCGACCTCGACGAACCCCGCGCCGAGTAGATAACGGCGCACCGCGGCCGTGATCGCCCCGCGCGCCTTAAGCCGCGGCCGACGCCGGGCATAGGCCTCGGGATGCCACCATGCCTGCGCGGGTGCGGTCGGTCGATCTGGCATTTCGCAACCGTCGAGCCGATATTGCGTGGTATTCTGGGCGGCGCGGTCGGTCATGGCTGAGGTCGCTGATGGGTCGCGAAAGAGGGTCGAATGTTTGCTAAATTGCTTGTCGCCGTCGGCGTTGCGACGCTGCTGGGCACCGGCGCCGCGGGCGGCAGCGAACCGCCCGACCCCGCGGCCGAATATGCCCTCTATGGGTCGTTCCACCTGCCCACGGGCAAAACCTTCGGCACCGCCGACTATGACCTGCGCGCGTCCGAGACGTTCTGTGCCACCCAGCGCCGCGTCACCGTCGAGGAATGGACCCGCCGCGGCGCCGAGCGACGCGGCGAGGCGGTGGTCTGGCTGGACCGGGACGGCTACTATGTGCGGTTCCAGTGCATCCCCGTTTCGGTGCTGGCCGATCCGTACGCCAGGTGGGAGCTGCTCCGCGCGCCCCTGCCCGAATCGGTGCTGAACCCGGCGCGGTGACCGCGCCGGTGCGGCGCGGCCTCAGCCGGCCGCCCGCCCATCGGCATGGCCGTCGCCGCGCCGCGCCGCGCGCAACACCTTGCCGAGCATCAGATGCAGATGCTGGTTGGCCGCAAGCACCGACGGGCCGAACAGCGGGTTACGGCCGCCGCCGATCTCGGACACGAAGCCGCCGGCCTCGGTCACCAGCAACAACCCGGCCGCGACGTCCCACGGCTTGAGATCGGTTTCCCAAAACCCGTCGAACCGTCCCGCCGCGACCCAGGCAAGGTCGAGCGAGGCGACGCCGAACCGCCGTACCCCCGCCGTCTCGGCCATCACCGCCCCGAGCTCCGCGACAAACCCCGCGTGATCGCCCCGCCCCTTGAACGGGATGCCGGTCGCAATCACCGCCTCGTCGAGCCGCCGCCGCGACGACACCCGCAAACGCCGGGCGTTGACGAACGCGCCCTGGCCCTTTTCCGCCCAGAACACCTCGTCCTGGATCGGCGCGTGGACCACCCCGGCGACAATCTCGCCCTCGCGCTCAAGCCCGATCGAGATCGCCCAATGCGGCATGCCGTGAAGGAAGTTGGTCGTGCCGTCGAGCGGGTCGACGATCCAGCGGTGGCCGGCGTCCTTGCCGCCGACCGTGCCGCCCTCTTCCAGCAAGAAGCCGTAATCAGGCCGGGCCCGCGCCAACTCAGCGCGCAGGGTCTGTTCGGCCTTTAAATCCGCATTCGAAACGAAGTCGGCCGGTCCTTTGCGCGACACCTGCAGGAGCTCGACCTCGCCGAAATCGCGGACCAGAGACTTCGCCGCCTTTTCGGCGGCGCGCAACATCACGGTGATGATCGCCGACCTGGGCGCCATGGCGGGGACGGTCCTCGAACGCGCGGGGGGCGTGTCAACGGTGCCGGACCCCGACCGCGGGGTGCGGCACGGACGGTCAGTCCTTGGCGCGTTCCATATAGGTCGCGTCCGCGGTCGCGACCACGATCCGGTCGCCGGTCGCGATGTGCGGCGGCACCATCACCCGGACGCCGTTCGACAGCATCGCCGGCTTGTAGGACGACGCCGCGGTCTGGCCTTTGACCACCGGGTCCGCCTCGACCACCTCGAGCACCACCGACGCCGGCAGCTCGACGCTGAGCGGCGATCCTTCGTGGGTTTGCACGGTAACCTGCATGCCGTCTTGCAGGAACACCGCCGGTTCGCCGATCACCTCGCGCGGGATGGTGGTCTGTTCAAATGACTCATTATCCATAAAGGTGAAATTGTCACCCTCCGAGAACAGGAACTGCATTTCTTGTTCGTCCAGGCGGGCGCGTTCCACGGTTTCCTGGGTCCGGAATCGCTCGATCGTCTTGGTACCGGCGCGCACGTCCTTCATTTCGATCTGAATGAACGCGCCGCCTTTGCCCGGCTGCACGATCGCCGTCTTGGCGACCACCCAAAGCTTGCCATTGTGCTCAAGCACATGGCCCGACCGGATCGTGTTTGCATTGACCTTCATGAGCGGTGTCCGAAACCCGTGGTCCTACGCCGACGACAAAGCGCGGCGACCCTAACAGGTCGCCCGAAGCCTGGCAACGCCGCGGCTCGGCCGGCTCGGCCGGCTCGGCCGTCCGGGTGCACCCCGGGTCCGCGCCCGAGTACACCACGGCGGAAACAACGACATGGTTTTTTTGGTTCGCCGCGGTGTACTAATCATCTTGTCGTACAGCTTGCCTGCGCAAATCCTGACCATGTCAGGATTTGCGCCGGGCTGTACTAGTGCAATCGCTCGAAAATCCCGACCCGGTTGCGGGGGGGATTTCCGAGCGAAAATTGCACGCAAAAACAAGGAGCTAGTGGTCCGCGGACTCCGCCGAAACCGGGTCGGGACTTTTGCCCGCGGACCACTAGTAACCGCGCCCCGAGTGATCGCCGGCTGGCGGCGGTCCATCCCGCTGGGGTATCGTCCGCCGCGGCGCCGGGTGTCCCCGGCACCGGCTCGACCCGGGACTGGCATGGAAACGGACCGATGACCGACCCGACCCCCGCGCCCGCACCGCGTCGCCGGCGCGTCGCCCCCCCGTGGGCCGCCGCGGCATGGCTCGCGTGCGCCGCGCTGGCCGTCGCCAGCGGGCCCGCACGCCCCGAGCAGACGGATCCGCTGGACAGTTTCACGGTCGAAACGGTTGTCCCGCTCGCCGTCCCCGGGCGCCCGGCGGTCCGGTCCACCCCGACCCCGGCGCCGTTGCCGACCTTTCAACTCTGGCCGGCGCTGCCGATGCCGGATCGCCCGCCCAGCCTCGAGACCGTCGCCGCGGCGCCGCCCCCACCGGCGCCGCCGACCGGCAACCAAGTGGCGCCGGCTGCCGCGACCGTCGCCCCGGCCCCGCCTGCGCCCACGGCCGGCGCTGCGCCGCCGGCCCCCGCGCCCGCCCAGCGCGTGCCCGACCCGCCTGCGACGCCGCGCCTGCCGGCGCCGGTTCGGGTCGTGCTGCCGGCGGACAGCGACGCCGTCGCGCTGTCGCCGGCCGACCGCGAGCGGGTCGACGCCTTGGCCGCGCGCATGGACACGGCGCCGTCCCTGCGGGTGCGCCTGCGTGCCTTCGCGGGCAGCACCGAGGCGATCGAAAGCGATGCCCGGCGGCGCGCGCTCGCACGCGCGATTGCCCTGCGCGAGCAACTGGTCGCCCGCGGCATCGCGCACAGCCGCATCCTGTTGCAGCCGGTCGGCCGCGCCGACGACGGCCCGCCCGACCGGATCGACCTGGTCCCGTTCTAAAGCCCCCCGCACGCGCATTCGGCGCCCCGACCAGCGGACCCTCTGCCGCCATGACCAGACCAAGCCGTTACGTCGTCAGAATGATCTTCTTCCTCGGCGTCGTCGCGGCGGCGGTGACGCCGCTGTATCCGACCATCCGCGATGCGTTTCTGGTCAACGTCGCGCTCAACGGTCTGATCGTCGCGGTGCTCGGGCTTGGCATCCTCTATTCGATCGGCCAAGTCCTGATGCTCGGCCGCGAAGTCCGCTGGCTCGCCCAGTTCGAAGCCGCCCAGGCCGGTCGGCCGAGCGGTCGCCGCCGGGCCCGGCCGCGCCTGCTCGCGCCGATGGCGCGCATGCTCGGCGATCCGACCGACCGGGTCAGTCTGTCGGCTCTGTCGATGCGCTCGCTGCTCGACGGCATCGCCGCCCGTTTGGACGAATCGCGCGAGCAATCGCGCTACCTGGTGGGGCTGTTGATCTTTCTTGGCCTGCTTGGGACGTTCTGGGGGCTGCTCCAGACCGTGCGCTCGGTCGGCGACGTGATTGGCGGCCTGTCGCTCGCCGGCAGCGATGCGTCCTTGATGTTCGGCGACCTCCAGCGCGGCCTCGAGGCGCCGTTGGCCGGCATGGGCACCGCGTTCAGCTCGTCCCTGTTCGGGCTGGCCGGCTCGCTGGTGCTCGGCTTTCTCGATCTGCAAGCAAGCCAGGCCCAGCACCGGTTCTACCAGGACGTTGAAGACCAGCTATCGTCGGTTACCCGGCTGTCGAGCGCCGCTGGCCCGCCCGAGGGCGAGCCGGCCGGCCCCGCCTATCTCCATGCCCTGCTCGCCCAAACCGCAGAGACGCTGGAAGCGGTCGCCCGCACCACCGGCGCGGCCGAAGAGGGCCGGCGCGCCGCCAATGCCAACCTGCTCGCGCTGACCGACCGGCTCGGCCTCTTGACCGAACAGATGCGCGCCGACCAGAGCCTGATGATCCGAGTCGCCGAAAGCCTGGCCGACTTGAAGCCGCTGATCGCCAAGCTCGCCGACGCCGCGGCTGCCGGCGGGTTCGGGATCGACGACCGCGCGCGCGACCATCTGCGCAGCATCGACCTCACCCTGGCGCGCGGCCTGGAAGACCTCGCTGGCGCCCGGGGTCAGGCCCTCCAGGACCTGCGCGGCGACATCCGCCTGGTCGCGCGCACGATCGCGGCGCTGGCCGAAGAGGTCGAGCCGGCGGCGCCCGCCCCCTCGCCGCCGCCGAGCCCGCCGCGGGCCCCGACCCCGCCGCCGCGCCGTCCGGTGCTGCGCACCTGACCGCCCGAGACGCCGCCGATGCGCAGCTTCGCCCGCACCCCGTCCCGTCGCGAGATCAACGTCTGGCCCGGCTGGGTCGATGCGCTGTCGTCGCTGATCATGGTGATCATCTTCGTGTTGTTGGTGTTCGTGATCGGGCATTTTTTCCTGGCCCACGCGCTGACCGGCCGCGACGAGCGGTTGGAGCGCCTGAGCCAGCGCCTGGCCGACCTGACCGAGCTGTTGGCGCTCGAACGCACCGCCAACACCGATCTGCGCACCAGCATGAGCCGCCTGTCCGGCGAGCTGCGCGCCGCCGCCGCGGCACGCGACGGGCTTGCCGCCGATCTCGCCGCGGTGCGCGCCGAACGCGACGCGCTCAGCGCCAGTTCGCGCAACCTGACCGGCCAGACCGGCACCCTGGCCGACCGACTTGCCGCAGCGCAGGCCCGGATCGCCCGGCTGGAGGGCGAGGTCGGTCGGCTCGCGGCCGAGAACCGCGCGCTCGACCGCCGGCTCGCCGACCGCCGCGGCGAGGCCGAAGACCTCGCCGGTCAGGCGGAGCGCCTGCGCGCCCAGATCAGCGAGCTCGACCGTCAGTTGGTCCAAGCGCTCAACGCTCAGGACGCCGCGACCAAGGCGCTCGCCGCCGCCGATGACGCGGCGGCAACCAGATCCCGCACGATCCGCACGCTCGAGGCCCAGCTGGACGAGCTGCAGCGCCAGCTCGACCGCCTGACCACCGCGCTTACGGTCTCCGAACAAAGCCGGGTCGCCCAACGCGCCGAGATCGAGGCCTTGACCACCCGCCTCAACGACGCCCTGGTCGACAAGGTCGAGGAGCTGTCGCGCTACCGCTCGACCTTCCTGGCCAATCTCAGCCGCATCCTCGAGGGCCGCGCCGACATCCGGGTGGTCGGCGACCGGTTCGTCTTGCAGTCGGAAGTGTTGTTCGAGAGCGGCACCGCCGACCTCGGTGTCGAGGGTCGGCGACGCCTCGACGAGCTCGCCCGGGCCCTGGCCGAGATCGCCGCACAGATCCCGGACACAGTCGATTGGATCTTGCGGGTCGACGGCCACACCGACGCCCGCCCGATTGCGACCCCGCAGTTTCCGTCCAACTGGGAGCTGTCGACCGCCCGCGCGATCTCGGTGGTCAAGTTCCTCGCCGCGGCCGGGCTGTCCGAACGGCGACTCGCCGCCGCCGGCTTCGGCGCCCACCAGCCGCTCGACGATCGCTCGTCGCTCGACGCCTATGCCCGCAACCGCCGGATCGAGCTTCGGCTCGACCGACGGTAGGCGTCAGCGGTGATCCGCGGTCTCGGACCCGTTTTGATCCCGAAACGCATTGTCCTCGGTCTCGCTGCCGAGCCACCCCGCGCGCACCGCGGCAAGATCGCCGGCCGCGATGCCGGCGCGGATCGCCGCCATCATCGCGCTCATGGTCGCGACATTGTGCAGGGTCAGCATTTGCAGGCCGAGCAGTTCGTCGGCCTTGACCAGATGGTGCAGATAGGCGCGCGAGAAGGTCCGGCAGGCGTAGCATCCGCATCCCCCGCGCAGCGGCTCGGGGTCGTCGCGGAACCGGGCGTTGCGCAGGTTGATCCGTTCCCCCGGCTCGCCGGGCGCGAGCGCCCAGCCGTGGCGCGCGATCCGGGTCGGGCCGACGCAGTCAAAGCTGTCGATCCCGACCGCGACCCCGGCGAAGATGTCGCCGAGCCCGCCGATCCCGAGCAGATGGACCGGTCGGCCGGGATGGACATGGGCCATCGTGGTCTCGACGATCGCCGCCATCTCGCCCTTGGTGCCGCCGAGCGAGCCGCCGATCGCGGTGCCGAAGAACGGCCGCTCCGCCGTCCAGGCCGCACTTTCTTCGCGCAGCTCGGGATAAATGCCGCCCTGGATGATGCCGTAGAGCGCCTGCGCCTCGGTCTCGAGCGCGCGGAACGCGGCGAGCGAGCGGTCGCCCCAGCGATGACTGCGCCGCATCGACGCTTCGGTATAAACGCGATCGACGTGATACGGCGTGCACTCGTCGAACTGGACGATCAGATCGGCGCCCAGCAGATGCTGGATCTCGATCGACCGCTCCGGCGTCAGCACCAGCGTCCGTCCGTCGAGATAGGACCGGAAGGTGGCACCATCCTCGGTGATCGCGATCAGGGTCGGCGGCCGCAGCTGGCCGCGCCGGCCCTTGATCTCGTCAGCGATCAGGCCGTGGCCCATCGAGAAGATCTGGAACCCGCCCGAGTCGGTGAGCAACGGGCCGTCCCAGCCCATGAACCGGTGCAGGCCGCCGAACCGGGCGACCCGCTCCGCGGTCGGCTGGATCATCAGGTGGTAGGTGTTGGCGAGCTGGATGGTCGCGCCGGCCGCGCGCATCTGCGCCGGCGACAGGCCCTTGATCGCCCCTTTGGTCGCACAAAAGATGAACGCCGGCGTCTCGATCACCCCGTGCGGGGTCGCCAACCGTCCCAACCGGGCCCGCCCGGTGCGCGCAACGACCTCGAAGCCGAAGCCGCCGCCGTCAACCGACGGCATGGTCGAAGCCGTCA
>JANQHG010000085.1 GCA_028277115.1 Azospirillaceae bacterium | reverse complement strand
CCGAACCGCACCCCGCCGCGGCGCCGCCCCGCAGTGAGGCGCAGGCCGGACCGCCGGACGGTGACGGGGCGGTCGCGCCCGCCCCGGTCGCCGCCGAGCCGCCGGCGGCGCCGGTCGCGGTCGCCGCCACGGTGCCCATCCCGGCCCCGGTCCCGCTGGTCCTGCCGGGGGTCAAACCCCCGGTGCCGCCGGAAGCGGGCGATCAGATCGTGATCAGCATCGCCGACCGCCGCCTCTACTATGTCGGGCGCGACGGCCGGCGCCGGAGCTTCCCGGTCGCGATCCCGCGCCGTCGCCGCGACACCATCGTCGGCGAGACCGAGATTGTGCGCAAACGGCGCAACCCGACCTGGCGGCCAACGCCATCCATGCGGCGCGAGGACCCGTCGCTGCCTGAAATGGTCGGCCCCGGTCCGGGCAACCCGCTCGGTCGCCACGCGCTCGACCTCGGGTTCACCTATATCCGGATCCACGGGACCAACCGACCGCGCTCGGTCGGGCGAGCGGCGTCGCACGGCTGCTACCGGATGTACCCGCGCGACATCAAGCGGTTGTTCGGCCTGGTCCGGGTCGGCACCCGGGTCACCGTGACCTGGGACCCGATCACCAAAGTCGCAGCGCACCTGCTCGAGCCGCTGCCGCCGGTCAACGTCAGCGGGTGACCGGACCAGGCCGGAACGTGCACGTCCCGCGCACGCGCGCGCGGCGGGACGCCGACCGTCCGCTCGTCACGGCGCCCGGACGATAAACATCTGGTAGCCGAAGCTGTCGTGGTGGCGCCGATAGAGGTCGATTTCGCGCTCCATCTCGGTGATCGTCTCGGCCAGCGCCGGCCAGGCGGCGGCGCGCGTCGCAAGGGTGGGGAGCCTCGCCTCGAGCGGGCGGTAATAGCCCTGCAGCCAGTCGCTGGTCGGCAGGGTCCAGTCGGTGACCGTGATCAGACCGGCCGCCGCGACCCGCGCGCGGGTGCCGGCGACGTCGGTGATCGCCGGATACTCGGCGGTGAGCGACGCTGCCGCCTCGGCCGGCGGGGTCGCGGTCAGCCAGACCAGCTCGCTGGACACCGCGTGGCCGCCCGGTTTGAGCCAGCCGCGCCATTGCGCCAGCACCCGCTCGACCCCCGGGATGTACGCCGCCCCTTCGCACCACACGAGATCGACGCTCGCCGGTGCCTCGTCCAGGGTTTCCATTGCCGCGCACCGGCACTCGATCCGCGCGCCGAGCCCGGCCGCCGCGGCGGCTCGGGCCAACTGGTCGAGAAACGGTTGGTGGACATCGACCGCGATCACCGGGGTCGGCAGGGCCGCCGCCAATACCAGGGTTTGTTGCCCCGGACCGCAGCCGAGATCGAGCACCCGCGCGCGCGCGTCGAGCGGCGGCAACGCGGCGAGCGCGGCCCGGGTCGTGGCCTCGCTGCCCGGCCCGGCGCGCGGCAGATCTTCGTGCAGAAAGGACAGGACAGCCAACGTGTCGTCGGTCATGTCGATCGGCTCCAGTGGGTTACGAGGCCGCGGCCGGGCACGGCCCGGGCGGCGGGTTAAGCCAGTCACCGAGCAGCCAGGTTATCGCCGGCATCGCGGCATAGGACATGGTCGGGACCACGATCGACAGCGTGACCAGCGTGCGCGCGATCGGCGGCACCGTCGGCAAGACGGCACCGGCCACGGTCGAAAACCCGGTGACCAGCGGCACCAAAGCCAGCCACACCGCGACGGTCTGGCGGGCCCGGCTGGGCGGCGGCGGGTCCGGCGGCGCGGCGTCGCCTTGCCGGGGCCGAACCCAACTGTCGAGCCCCGGGACCAGCCGCAGCCCGGCGCGGTCGGTCAGATCGTCCATGCGCCGGCGCCCGGCCGCGACCGCGGCGCGGTCCCGCCACCCCAAGGTCAGGGGGCTTTGCCCCCCGCGCGGCCGACAGACCGCATCCGCTGCCGCAGGCGAGGTCGTCGGCCGACGCGGCCGGTGGAAACCTGACAGGCGTCCGGGCATCATTGGGTCGCTTCCAGAATGCTGTGCTCACCCGCCTCGAGCACCTCAATGTCGAGGATCTTGGTGTAGGCGTCGCCGATGCGGTCGAACGAATGTCGCCCGGTGATGCCGCGCCAGCTCAGGGTGTAGCGCAGGACCGAGGCGACCGACAGCGGCGCCGTCGACCCGGCGTCCGCCGCGGCGGCGGCCAGCAGGCGGATGGCGTCGTAGCCCTGGGCCGCCCAGCCGCCCGGACGGGCGCCGAACCGCGTCTCGAAGCGGGCGCTGAACTCGGGCACACCGGGGCGCTGCGAGTAATGGTTGAACAGCAACGGCATGGCGATCTGGCCGGTCTGGTCACCCACCGCGTCGCCGATTTCGTTCAGATCGACCGTGTTGCCGAGGATGAACGCGGTCTCGATCTGCATCTCCAGACTCTGGGAGATCACCCGCGCCATCACCTCGGCGTCGCCGACCAGCAAGATCGCATCGAACCGGCTCGATCCGATGTCGGCAAGCAGATCGCGATAACTGTCTCGCTGTGCGAAGAATGACCGGGTCTTGGTCACCTTGAGGCCGAGCGTGATCGCCGCCTTGTCGAAGAAGCCGGCAATCTCCTCGGCCCAGGGCTGGCGTGTGTACATGATCACCAGGTCGCGGTAGCCGCTCTCGAACGCAAAGATCGCAAGCTGTTTGGCGACCATTTCAGACGTTGGCGCAGTACGGAAAACGTAGTTAAAGCCATGTCTTGTCAAGATGGTCTGAAACGATGCGGTGGCCAAAAACAGTACACCATGCTCCTCGTAAATGATCGATGCCGGGATTGCCGTTGCTGAATAGTTGTGACCAATCACGGCGAACACGCTTTCGTCGCTGACGATCTGATGCGCGGCGCGGTAGGCGACATCGAATGGATCCGCGTCACCGAGCGTCGCGTCGGCGTATCGGAACTCGATCGGCCGTCCGGCGATACCGCCGGCCTCGTTGATTTCGTCGCGTGCGAACTCGGCCCCCTCGACGAATCGGCCCGGATAGTCGTTGCCCCAGACGATGCCGATCCGCACCGGACGGTCCGACTGGTTGGCCAAGACCGCCCGGCGCGCCGGGCGGTTTGGGTCTTCGCACCCCGCAAGCGCCGCGACGGCGCCGGCGACGGCCAGCGCCCCGAGCGTGGCGCGGGCCGCCGCGGGCAGGGATCGAACCAAACCGCCGGCGATGGTCATGGCGAGGCCTCTTCAAGGAAAGGCGCGCAACGGACGCTCCGGGTCACCTTTAAGGGTCGGCCGCGGACGACACAAGGCTCGCGGTCGGAGGTCCGGCCCGTGTCGGTAAGGGGACAACCG
>JANQHG010000044.1 GCA_028277115.1 Azospirillaceae bacterium | reverse complement strand
AGAGCTTGGGCATGGATCGACTATTGAAAGTCAATACAACGAAGCGGCGAACCCACTCACTGTTTCGGCAAGGATGCATGTGGTTCGATCTGATACCGGACATGCCAGAAGAGAGGTTGAGACCACTAATTATCCGTTTTGAAGAGCTTGTGAACGAATTGAAGCCATTCACGGTAACATTTTGTGTGATATAGGCCATTAAAAATGAGGGGATGCATGAGATTCCGACCGTCTTGCCTTCAGCTCATCAATAGCGGCGAACGCCGGGAATAAGGCGGCAACCGGAAACGGTTATTCAACGTTTCAAGTGGAATCCGGTTTTCTGTTTGCTGCGGAATTGTCCACCGACCAGAGGGACCAGGGGGAACCCCCGATCTCTCGGAGGATGATTTACCCACTACTAACCCCATGTAAAGGCTGGACTTTCATCCCCCGCCAGCAGCCAGCAGATTTTGGCGCCGATCCATGCGTCCATGGTCGCCGAGGGCGGAGCGCGCGTCAAAGCATCCACGCGCTCCGCGCGCGGACCCACCTTGACCCGCGCCCCGCCCCCGGCGCACCGGGACGCAGGCCGGCTCCGAGGAATGGCGACCTCAGCCCCACCAAGGAATAAGTCAACAAGAAAAAAGCCGATCACGATCGGTGAGGACTGCGGAATTTGGTCGCTTTCGGAGCCCACAAAAGGTCATCATCATCCAGCATCGAGGGCCGTACAATGCTGATCCACCCGCCAAGGCAGCGTACGCCCTCGCTTGGTTGCTGCGGGAGATTGAGGAACGCCGTCTTGCCATCGACCTGCCCGCTCTCGAAAAGGCTCGGCAGTACCGAGTGGCGTTGTGCAACCGAGAGAACCAAATGGGCTCCACCGGCGACGCGCTCGATGGGATGGGTTCGGCTCTCGCCGTTTGGCGCCCCTATTTGGAGAAGCCGTGGTCGAAACTGTCGGCGCGCGAACTGGTGTCTCATCTCACTTGCGTATCATTGCGCTCGATCTCGCTTGTAACAGTCATGATGGGTCTGGGGGATGAGTTGCCATGTGACTGCGTTGTTTTCTTCTTTGTGCTTTTTTATTAGTGTTAGTTGCCAATGACACTCACGATTGTTATGATGGTATCCTTATCTCCGCGATCTGATTCCGCCATTCCTGCGTGCCTTGCGCCGCCAGAATGCCCTTGTCAGCCGAACTGAATGGCGGGTACCCTTCGGCACCGTTGACCGAAACCGCCCCCAGCCCTGAGATGCCCGACCCACCCCATCCCCACGACCGGCTCTTCAGAGCCTTGCTCGGTCAACCCGGAACCGCCCGCGCGCTGATCCGCGAAAGGCTGCCGGCGGAGGTGGTGGCGCTGCTGACCGATGATCCGCCGGAGTTGGAAGACGGCACGTTCGTGGACGAGGCGCTTCAAGGTAGCCAAAGCGACCGGCTGTTCCGGGCCAAATTGAAGACCGGCGGCGACCTCCTCCTGTACGTATTGTTCGATCATAAGAGTACATCCGAACCGGGTGTCATCCTCCAACTTCTTGGCTACATGTGCCGAATCTGGGTTCGCCGCGCCGAAGGCAAGGCCGAGCGCTTTCGCAACCTGCCGGCAATACTTCCCGTCGTCGTTTACCACGGGGCCGCGCCGTGGAACGTGTCGCTGTCGCTGCGGGACACGATCACCGGTCCGGCCGAGATCAAAGCGCAGCAGCCGGATTTCCAGTATACTCTTCTCGACCTCGGTCCGATCCCGGACCTTGAGCTGTCCGCCTATCCGCCCTTGCGGGCCGGGCTCTTGGCCCTCAAGTACTCGCACAGGGAGGGCGACACCGAGACGGTACTGGTTCAGGCGTTCACCGACGCGAAGGATTTTCCGCCGCTGTTCCGCATGCTGGTGGTCTATGCGACGACGGTCTACCGCGCGGTGACCGGGGCGACGCTGCGGAAGGTGATCCGCCAGGTCCGGCCGGAATGGGAGGAAGAGATGCTGTCGATTGCCGCCAGGGAGTGGATGGCCGAGGGCCGAGCCGAGGGCGAAAAGAAGGGCCGCGCCGATATCCTCCTTCGCCAGTTTCGCCGCAAGTTCGGCGAGGTCCCGGACGCGGCAGCCGAACGGGTCCGTGCAGCTGGCATCGACGAGCTGGACGAGTGGAGCGAGCGCTTCGTCGATGCCGTGTCTCTGGACGACGTCTTCGCAGCGGACCGACCCCAATGACCGCCACCCTCTGTGCCAATGATAGCGAGACAGCGCTCCTTCACAGGTTTAACGTCGAGGGCGCTAGAGGAGATGTCTCGTGGTCATGCCAGCCAGGAAGGAACCGATCCCGGCTTTTCCAACACGAGCGGTCACGCAGACCGGCGAGGCACCGGCGCCGCCGGTCACTGTACCCGCCGATCCGGAGGCAGGCCGTTCGGTCCGTCGGCGCCGAACATTTACCGCTCAGGAGAAGCTTCGGATTCTGAACGAGGCCGACGCTGAGGGGTTCCTTCTGACGCTGTTGCAGGCTCGGTACGGATCGCTGCCGGAGCCCGTGGTGCGACGGGTCGAAGACGCCGGGACCGAGCAGTTGGAGGCGTGGGGGGGTTCGCCTGCTGAATGGCGATCAGCTGGACGACCTGCTGTCGGTCCAGTGGTATGCCTGACCTCGGATGACCTCAAAGACGCTCGGCCACGTGACGCATGTCGCGGCACGCCGGCTCGACGACGGTGATCCGACCCGGGTCGATCAATCGGCGGTCCCGAGGAACGGGTCGGTTTCGCGGGTCCGGGCCTGCACCGTCGCGATCACCCGCCGCATCAGATCGAGGAACTGCCGGCGCTCGACGTCGGTCAGGCCGGCGAGCGCGCCGGCATTGACCTGGCTGGCCGCCGCGATCGCCGGGCCTTTCAGCGCACGTGCCTGGTCGGTCAGCCAGATGCGCTGAACGCGCCCGTCCGACGGGTCCCGGCGCCGGATCACCAGACCGTCGCGCTCCATGCGCGCCAGCGTGTTGGCCATCGTCGCCTGTTCCAGATCCAAGCGGCCGATCAGGTCTTTTTGGGTCAACCCCTCTTGGCCCCACAGCTCCAGAAGTGCCGGAAACGCCCCGATGGTCAGGCCGAGCGGCCGGATCCGCGCCTGGAGCTCGCGGGCGAACAGCCGCGCCATGTGGTTGGCGAGATAGCCCGCCGAATGCGCCTTGGTGAACGTCATGCCTTCTCCACCCACTTGAATAGCTTGCCATGCAAATATACATAGCCGGCTATCTTGATCGCCCGGACCCAAGGAGGCTGGCCCCGATGTTCATGATCAAATCTGTTGTGCTTGTCGCGATCCTGACACCGCTGATGCTGACCGGCTGCGGGCCGGCGCACATGAAGACGATCCGCGCCGCCAAACGCCAGGTGATCGGCCAGGACGTCGCGTTCCTGTCGCGGTGCGTCGGCGAACCGTTGGCGGTCCGAGCGATCGAGGGCGAGGACTTGATCGTGCACCACTATTCCTCGGCGCAGGCGCGCGGCGCCGACGGTCGCCTGCTCGCGACGCCGGTTCCGGACCCACGGGCCGACGCCAAGGCCTGCGTGTTCGACGTCGCGGTCCTCAATGGTCGGATCATCGCGATCGAAAGCGAGAACCGGGCCGGCTGGGGATTCGGCAGCATCACCAACTGCTCGGCGGTGGTCGAACGTTGCGTGAAGCTCTGAGCTGAGGATACCCACCCCGGGTGCGCCGTCCGCGCACCCGGGGTGGGCCGTCAGCCCCACCAATCGTCGTCGAGCAGTTGGTCGAGGGAAAACGGGTTCGACGACGGCAGCACCGTGTCGGGCAAATGGTCATGGTGCGCGAGGCTTTTTGCGGCGACTGACCGCGCTTCGGCAAAGACATCGTCCAGATCGATCCGCTGGCGCAGGCTCGGATTGGCCTCGAGCAGCCGGCGGACCTGGGCACGATGGGCCCAGACACTGTCTGCCCAGCCCCGGCGAGGGTCGGTGGCGGGCGAGTGCTGCAATTTCAGCAGGTGCTCGATCATCCGCATCAGCAGGCTCTCGACGGCGCGCCGCTCGCTCCGGCCCAAGTCCTCGATCTCCTCGGCCAGTTGGGTCCAATCGATCGCCGCGACGTCACGCCGGCGCAGCGCCGCCGCCTGTATCTCGGCCCACGCGAAGAAGTCTGTCTCGGCCATCGTCATCGGCGTCGCCCCGTCCAAGCAGCGAAGACCATCTCGACGGAAGGTTGGGGCGAGCGGTCGGCCCCGCAATGCCCGTACCCAAGGTCAGGTGTCGGCCGGCCGCCCGTTTGGTCAGGCGTCGATCGACAGCGCGAGCACCCGGCTGATCGCGGTCAGCCCGCGGCCCGACTGCGCCATCCAGGCGTTGAACGCGTCCTGCACCGCGGCCAGCGCGCCTTTGCCGGTCGGCGCGCGGTCGATCACGCCCTCGGCGACCAGGCGGGCGACGACATCCTTGGCGAGCACGTAGCCGTCGCGCCCGAGTGCGCGCAAGACCCGCTGGCCGGTCGCGCCGCCCAGCCGCGCGCCGCGCGTCTTCATCAGCTCGAGCAGGCCCGCAAAGTCGGTGTTCGGCCAGGTCGCGAACAGTCGCGCCGCGCTGCCGTGTTCGGCATCGAGCGCACGCAGGAACTGCGCGTTTTCGATCACCGAGCGCAGCTTCGGCCCATGCCGGATGATCCCTGGATCGGCGAGCAGGCGATCGACGTCCTCGTCATGCATCATCGCGCACCGCGCGACGTCGAAGCCGTCAAACGCGGCCTCGAAGGCGGGCCACTTGGCCTCGATCACCTGGCGGTTGAGCCCGGTCTGGAAAACCCCGCGGGTCACTTCCGCCAGCCAGCGATCGGACGGGATCGCGGCCACCGCCTCGGGCGACAGCGGTGTGGGGATCATCGTCTCGAGTGCCGCGGCGCCGCCCTTGCGGTCCGCGGCGATCCGATACAGCTCGTCGAAGGTCCTCAAAGTCGAGTCACTCCCGCGATCCGAAAAGCATTCCGTCGGCCGAATACCGATGATAGGGTTTTGGTCCGAGAGATCAAAGACAAGGCTGGGGGCGTGCGAAACCGCGCCCCACCAAAGATGGCGCGAACCGATCAAACCCGCGCCGCCCGGGAGGAATACCACGTGCCCGACCCCGTCGTTGTCGAACGGCAGGGCGCGGTCGCATCGGTCCTGTTGAACCGGCCCGAGGTTCTGAACGCGATCGATGAGACCGGCGCCGAAGCGTTGCACCAAGCTTTCGTCGCGATCGACCGTGACCCCGACGTTCGCGCCGTCATCCTGGGCGGACACGGCCGCGCCTTCATGGCCGGGGGCGATGTCCGACGCTTTGCCGCCGACCCGGCGCGCGCCGGCGAGGTTGCCGACCGGGTGATCACCGCCGCCCATGCCGCCATCCGCCTGATCGTCGGGCTGCATTGCCCGGTGGTCGCGCGGCTCCAGGGCGCGGTCGCCGGCGCTGGGGTCAGCTTCGCGCTCGCCTGCGATTTCGCGCTCGCCGCCGAGGATGCCCGGTTCACCCTTGCCTTTACCCGGATCGGCGCGCCACCCGACACTTCGTCCACCTTCTTCCTGCCGCGCCTGATCGGCCGGCGCCGGGCGATCGAGATGGCGATGCTCGCCGACCCCGTGACGGCGGCCGAGGCCGTGGCGCTCGGCTTGGTCAATCGGGTGGTGCCGACCGACCGGCTCGACGCCGAGGTGCACGCGCTCGCCGAGCGTCTGGCCAATGGACCGACCAGGGCGTTTGCCGCGGTCAAGCGGCTGATGCGCGACAGCCATGGCCGCGACCTCGACGCCCAGCTCGACGCCGAGCGCACCGCCTTCCTCGACGCCACCGCGACCGAAGACTTCCGCGAGGGCGTCGCCGCTTTCGTGGAGAAACGTGCGGCCGCGTTCCGTGGTGTCTGAGCCCGCGCCCGCGCTGGCCGTCGCGGGGGTGACGCTGTCGTTCGGCGGCGTGCGCGCGCTCCACGACGTCAGCTTCGAGGTCCAACCGGGCAGCATCACCTCGGTGATCGGCCCCAACGGCGCCGGCAAGACCTCGCTGTTCAACTGCATCTCCGGCTTCTATCGGCCGGCCGCCGGGTCGATCCGGCTGTTCGGCGAGCGGATCGACCGCTGGTCGCCGCCGCGGCGCGCCCGCCATGGCCTCGCCCGCACCTTCCAGAACATCGCGCTGTTCCGCGGTATGACCGT
Source organism: Azospirillaceae bacterium (assembly GCA_028277115.1). Taxonomy (GTDB): domain Bacteria; phylum Pseudomonadota; class Alphaproteobacteria; order Azospirillales; family Azospirillaceae; genus JANQHG01. Next base: position 21,854 of record JANQHG010000044.1, on the reverse strand, counting down.
GCTCGACAACATCAAGCTCGGCCGCCACGCCCATCTCGAGACCAGCTTGGTCGATGCCTTGGTCTATTACGGCCGCGCGCGGCGCGAAGAGGTCGCGTTGCGCGCGGAGATTGAACACCGGATCATCGACTTCCTCGAGATCGACCATATCCGCAAGGCGCCGGTCGGTGCGCTCGCCTACGGCCTGCAGAAACGGGTCGAGCTTGCGCGTGCGCTTGCGATGCGCCCGAAGATCCTTTTGCTCGACGAGCCGGTCGCGGGCATGAACCGCGAAGAGACCGAGGACATGGCGCGCTTCATCCTCGACGTCAAAGCCGACTGGGGTGTGACCATCTTGATGGTCGACCACGACATGGGGCTGGTGATGGACCTGTCCGACCATGTCCTGGTCTTGAACTTCGGCGAGGTGATCGCGCGCGGCCGTCCGGCCGAGGTCCAGGACGACCCGACCGTGGTCGCCGCCTATCTCGGCTCGGGCGATGTCGAGAGCCTGCGCCGGCGCTTTGCCGGCGGCAGCGACCGCGGCGCCGAGGCGGCGTGATGGACTGGCTGTTCCTGTTCGAGGTCGCGATCGCCGGGCTTGGGGCGGGTGGGCTTTACGCGCTCGCTGCGGTCGGCTTCGTCGTCGTTTACAAGGCGACCCGGGTCGTCAACATGGCGATCGGCGAGATCTTGATGCTCGGCGCCTTCGTCTTCTTCGGCTTTGCCAGCGGCCTCGGCTGGCCGCCGTGGGCCGCGGTGCCGGCGGCGTTGGTGGTCGGCGGCTTGTTCGGTGGGGTGGTCGAACGCACGATGATCCGCCCGATGCTCGGCGAAAGCCCGATCGCGGTGTTCATGATCACGGTCGGCCTCGGCAGCCTCCTGGTCGGGCTGGTCGAGTTGGTCTGGTCGCCCGAGCCGCGGCGGCTGCCCGCGTTTCTGCCCGACGCCCCGATCTTCCTGCCGACCCCATGGGGCGAGGCCTATGTGTCGCCCAAGACCGCCTATGCCTCGGCGGCGGCCCTGGTCTTGATCACCGGCTTCATGCTCGCGTTCCGCTATTGGCGCGGCGGTGTCGCGTTGCGCGCCACCGCGACCGACCGGGGCGCCGCCTATACCGTCGGGATCAACGTGCCGCTGGTGTTCGCGACCGCCTGGATCGCCGGCTCGGTCGCCGCGTTCGGCGCCGGCGTCCTGCTCGGCGCGATCGGCGGCATCTCCTCGACCATGGGCGTGTTTGGGCTGTCGGTCCTGGTGGTGGTGATCGTCGGCGGGCTTGACAGTCTGCTCGGTGCGCTGGTCGCCGGGCTGTTGATCGGGCTGCTTGAGGCGCTCGCCGGCACCTTCCTTGGCGGCGAGTACAAGCTGTTGGTCACTTTCGGGTTGTTGGTGGTCGTTCTGTTGATCCGGCCCTACGGGTTGTTCGGTACTCGGGAGATCGAACGCCTGTGATGAGTGGGCCAGTCCTCCCCCCATGGGCGAGGCCGACTGCGGCCTGTCGGCCGTTCGGGGGGCGCTGCCCCCCCCCGACCCCCGCAAGGCGGGTGTCCCCCCTGACCTGGGGGCGAAGCCCCCAAACCCTCGCCGCTTGAGAGACGCCTGACCCATGCGTATCGGCCACGCCAAGGAAAGCTACGCCGCCGACGAGGCGCTGCTCGACAGCCCGTTCCAATGGACCATGCTCGCTCTCATGATCGCCGGCCTGGCGGCACTCCCGCTCTTCGGCGATCCCTACTGGGTCTACCTGGTCTGCCTGATCGCGATCCACGTGATCGGCGCCACCGGGCTCAACATCCTGACCGGCTTCACCGGCCTGGTCAGCCTCGGCCACGCCGCCTTCCTCGGCGTCGGCGCCTACACGGTCGCGGTGCTGGAAGCTCGGATCGGCACGCCGTTCCCGGTCAACCTGCTTGCCGGCGGCCTCGCCGCCGCCGCGGTCGGCCTGGTGGTCGGTCTGCCCAGCCTCAGGGTCAAGGGCCTCTACCTCGCGATCGCGACCATTGCCGCCTCGGTGATCCTGCATTTCGTGTTCCTGCACTGGGCCAGCCTGACCGGCGGCCCGGCCGGGCTGTCGCTGCCGCCCGCGACCCTGTTCGGCGTCGCGCTCGACACGCCTTTCGCCCTCTACTGGCTGATCCTGCCGGTTGCCGGTGTGATGGTGCTCGGCGCCGCCAACCTGTTCCGCACCCGGGTCGGCCGCGCCTTCATCGCGATCCGCGACCGCGACATCTCGGCCGAGCTGATCGGCATCCCGCTGCTCAAGACCAAGCTGATGAGCTTCGGGATCTCATCCTTCTACGCCGGGGTCGCCGGCGGCCTGTGGGCCTACTTCTTCCGCGTGGTGACGCCGGAGAGCTTTCCTTTGATCATGTCGATCTTCTTCTTGGCCGCGATCATCGTCGGCGGCCTCGGCAGCATCCTGGGCGGGGTGTTGGGCGCGGTGTTTATGACCCTGGTGCCCGAAGCGCTCAAGCTCGGGGTCGGCCTCTTGTCCGGCGTCCTGCCCGACGCGGTTGCCATTCTGGCACCCGTGCGCACCGTCGTGTTCGGCGCGCTGATCATCGGCTTTTTGATTTTCGAGCCGCTCGGTCTCGCCGAGATCTGGCGGCGCTTCCGGCGGCTCCAACATCTCTGGCCGTTTCGGACCTGACGCACGCAAGACCAACAATCATCAAGGAGGAAACCACCATGCCCACGTCGCGACACCACCCCGGAGGGTCGGCGGGACGCGCCCCCGCCCCGGTCGCCTTGGTCGCGCTCGCGCTCCTCGTCGCCGGTCCGGCCCGTGCGGCCGACGAGATCGTGCTCGGCGCCTCGGTGCCGATCACCGGCGTGTTCGCGTTCGCCGGGGTCGGCATCCACGCCGGCATCGGCGACTACGTCGGTCTGGTCAACCAAGACGGCGGCATCGACGGCCGCCCGGTCCGCTACGTCGCCGAGGACACCGCGTACAAGGTCGACGCCTCGGTCGCCGCGTTCAACCGGATCACCAGCCAGTACGAGGTCCAGCTCTACTACGGCGACAGCACCGCCTTCTCCAAAACCATGGCGCCCGAGTTGGCCCGCCGCGGCACCATCCTGATGGGCGGCGACAGCTTCGCGTCCGAACTCAACGACCCCGAGCGCTTCCCCTATCACTTCCTGAGCGGGCCCGATTACACCGAGATGTTCGGCATCCTGCTCCGCTACATCGCCGACCAAAGCCCGGGCGCCAAGGTCGCGTTCGTCCACTCCGACACCGAGTTCGGCCGCGACCCGATCGCCCGCGGCACCGAGATCGCGGAAGAGCTCGGCCTTAGCGTGCCGATCACCATCGTCACCGCGCCCGGCAGCGTTGACGTCACCACCGAGGTCCTGCGCCTGCGCCGGGTCCGGCCCGACTACACCATCTTCCACGGCTACGTCCTGGCACCCATACCCGAATTCATCACCCAGGCGCGCCAGATGAGGCTGCGCACCGAGTTCATGGGCACGTTCTGGAGCATGGACAACGCGATCGTCCAAACCATGGGCGACGCGGCCGACGGCTTCCTCGGCGTGATGCCCTACCGGTACTATTATGACGAATCGGCGGACGCGCCGATGCTGGCGAAAATCCGCGAAATCCGGCCCGAGTACCAATCGACCGCCTATATGCAGGGTTTCGTCACCGCCATGCTGATGATCGAGGCAACCCGGCGCGCGCTCGCCACCGGCGAACCGCTGACCGGCGCCAGCCTGAAAGCGGGGCTGAACAGCATCCGCGACTTCGACACCGGCGGCCTGATCGGCGTGCCGATTTCGATCACCGGCAACTCGGTCCCGGTCGGGCGCATCTACCGCGCCGACGCCCAAGCCGGCCGCATGGTGCCGGCGTCCGACTGGATCGTGCTCGAGTGACCATCGCAACTGCGACCGCCGGCACCGCAGCGGTGCTGGCGGTCAACAACATCGAGGTCGTCTACCACGACACCATCCAGGTGCTGCGCGGCCTGTCGCTGTCGGTGCCGCGCGGCGCCGTGGTCGCCTTGCTCGGCGCCAACGGCGCCGGCAAGACCACCACCCTCAAAGCGGTGTCCCGGCTGCTCGAACTCGAGAACGGCGCGGTCACCGCCGGTGACATCCGCTTCGCCGACCAGCCGATCGCCGGCCTCGCGCCCCACACCCTGGTCCGGCGCGGGCTGTTCCATGTGCTCGAGGGCCGTCGGGTGTTCGAAGACCTGACGGTCGAGGAAAACCTGACCGCCGCGACCTACGCCTGCCGCAGCGGCACCGCGCGCGCCGGCTTCGAGTTGGTGTACGAGTATTTTCCCAGGCTCTATGAACGCCGGACCTCGACCGCGGGCTACCTCTCGGGCGGCGAACAGCAAATGCTCGCGATCGGGCGCGCCCTGATCGCATCGCCGCAGCTGATGCTGTTGGATGAGCCGTCGCTCGGGCTGTCGCCGATCCTGGTCGAGACCATCTTCGAAATCATCGCCCGGATCAATCGAGAGCAGGGGACCGCGCTGCTGTTGGTCGAGCAGAACGCGGCCATGGCATTCGCGATCGCGTCTTATGCCTATATTCTCGAGACCGGCAAAGTCGTGATCGACGGACCGGTCGAACGACTGATGCGCGACGAAGACGTGCGGGAATTCTATTTAGGGCAGGGGGGGCGGAGTTATCGGGACGTCAAGCACTACAAGCGGCGTAAGCGATGGCTGTCGTAGTTTCGCTGCGCGATGTCAGGGGGCGTCGCCCCCCGACACCCCCCACCAGGGGTTACCCCCTGGACCCCGTTTCATCGGATCGATCCAATCGGCAGGGAACGCTCGAATGACCACCGCACCCCACCTGCCTGACCTGACCTTGCCGCAAATGCTGCGCCGCCGTGCCGCCGAGACCCCCGATCACACCGCGGTGCGCCAAAAAGACTTCGGCATCTGGCACCCGCTTACCTGGGCCCAATACCACCAACGCTGCCGCAACTTCGGTCTCGGCCTCGGAACCCTCGGCCTGCCGGAGCGCCCACGCATCGGCGTGCTCTCGGACAACCGCGTCGAGTGGGTGATCGCCCAACACGGCACCAACCTGAGCGGCGGCGTCGCGGTCGGCGTCTACGCCACCAGCCCGGCCAACGAAGTCGCCTACATCCTCGGCCACGGCGAGGTCGACGCCGTGGTCTGCGAAGATCAGGAACAGACCGACAAGGTACTGGAAACCCTCGCCGAACTTCCCCGCGTCCGCCGCGTCATCGTGATCGAACAAAAAGGCCTGCGCGCCTACCCGCGCGACCTCGTCGTCCCGTTCGCCGAGGTCGAGGCCGCCGGCGCCGCCGCACCGGGCGACGCGGGCGCCGCGCTCGACCGCACCCTCGACGCCCAAACCCTCGACGACATCGGCCTCACCATCTACACCTCGGGCTCGACCGGCCGGCCCAAGGGTGCAATGCTCAGCTACCGCAACATGCGCGCCGAAGCGATCGGTCTCGTCGAACGGCTCGGCCTCGACGCCGCCAGCACCGGCCTGTCCTACCTGCCGCTCTGCCATGTCGCCGAGCAGATGCTGACCAACTTCGCGCCGATTTATGTCGGATCAACGGTCAATTTCGGCGAATCGATCCGCACGGTCCAAGACGACCTGCGCGAGGTCGCACCGACCCATTTCCTCGGCGTGCCGCGCATCTGGGAAAAGCTGCACGCGGCCATCACCATCAAGATGATCGAGGCCGGCGGCGCGCGGCGCTGGCTGTTCGACCGCGCGTTCCGCCACGTCGCCCCCGACGCCCTGACCCCGCCGGCCCGCCGCCCGCTCGGCCGCCGCCTGGTCTTCGGCCTGTGGTACCTGGTGATCCTGCGCGCGCTGCAAAACGCGATCGGGCTCGGCCGCGCGCGCTTGTGCCTGACCGGCGCTGCGCCGATCGCGCCCGGGATCGTCGCCTTTTTCCGCACCCTCGGCCTGCCGTTCATCGAGGTCTACGGCCTGACCGAAAGCACCGGCATGATCACCGGCCAACGCCTCGACCATCTGGTCCCGGGCTCGGTCGGCCCGCCGATCGAAGGCGCCGAGGTCCGGCTCGGCGCCCACGGCGAGCTCGAGATCAGAGGCGATGCCGTGTTCGCCGGTTACTACCGAAACCCCGACGCCACCGCCGCGACCATCCGCGACGGCTGGCTCGCCACCGGCGATGTCGCGGCCCTCGAGACCGGCGAGGTCCGGATCATCGACCGGCTGAAAGACATCATGATCACCGCCGGCGGCAAAAACCTAAGCCCGTCAGAAATCGAAAACACGGTCAAAGCCAGCCCGTTCATCAAGGAGTGCATCGCGCTCGGCGAAGGCCGGCGCTTCGTCTCGGCCTTGATCCAGATCGACCCCGAGACCGTCGGCAGCTGGGCCGAAACCCGACGCCTCCCGTTCACCAATTTCCGCAGCCTCGCCGAAAACCCGGCCGTCCACCAGTTGGTCGCAGACGAGGTCGACGCCGCCAACCACCGGCTCGCCCGGGTCGCCCAAATCCGCAAATTCCATCTGTTGACCAAGGAACTCGATCACGACGACGATGAGGTCACCGCAACCATGAAGGTCCGGCGCGCCAACATCCACCGCAAGTACCAAGCCGAGATCGACGCGCTCTACGCCGGCTGACCGGCCTTAACCGCCCACGCGGGGTATCATCCCTGGTGGGGCCGTCACGCGTTTAAACTTGCCGGCCGCCGCCGCCGCTGCGGCACCTCAAGCTGACGTCAGACCGAGTCCCAGGACGCGCAGGCGCCCCATCCCGCACCGGTACCGGTCGGCCGACCGCCGGCGCCGACCAACTGATCGGCCCGGGCCTGGAACTGGATGAACTCACGGTCGTAAATGTCGATGTGGACTTTGAAGCCGTCGCGCAGGCTCGACACCGTCCGAGGCCCGATCTCGACAAAGCCGCGGTCGAATTCGTCGATCAGCATGATCAACTGCTCGACCATCGCGTTATGTTGTTGCGAGTGCTGGCCGTGGTATGGAAACCCGAGATCCACCATCAGGCCTTCTTCGAAACAGAAATGATAGATCACCGCATCCAGCAAGTCTTGCACGCACTTGCGCTTGATCGGCCGCGACGCCGCCGAGTGGCTGACCGAAAACAGCTCGTCGAACCGCCGCATCACCTCGCCATGTTGACGATCGATCTCGTCCTCGCCCGTACCCTCAAGACCGAGTGCGGGGTCTCTGATCCCGTGCATCGATCGTCTCCGTTTCAAGGCGTGTTGCACAGCATTTGTCTATATAACCACACATCGCGAATAGACAAGGCGTCGCGCCGGGGATGCGACCGTCCGACCCGCGGATCGCGCCGGGCAAAACGTCGTTCCGTAACGTTCGGCCCGATCTGGGGCATGGTGTCGCATAGCCCGCCGGCAGCGGGCGGTGGCCCCGGCTCAGATCGCCTTCGAATGGCGCGCCTGGCCGGTCCCGACATAGCGGTCGAACGCCGCCGCGACCGCCCGGACCAACTGGCGCGCTTCCTCACGCACGGTGATCCGATAGCCGTCCACCTCGGCAATGCCGTCGCGGACCAGGGGTTCGACCTGGGTCAAGTCCGCGTCGAACACCGCCGGATCGGTGCCGTGATCGGCCGCCACCTGGTCCAACCGCACCGACAGATCGCACATCAGCCGTTCGATCACCGCCCGCCGCAACCGGTCGTCGGCGTCGATCGCCAAACCGCGCACGGTCGCCGGCTCACCACCCGCGATCGCATCGCCATAGGCATGCCAATCGGTCGCGCTCTGGATATAGCCCTGAGGCAACGACCCGATGGCCGACGCGCCGAGCCCAAGGAGAACTTCGGCGGTGTCGGTGGTGTAGCCCTGGAAGTTGCGCCGCAGCGTCCCATTTTGGACCGCGATCGACAGCTCGTCGCCCGGCGCTGCGAAATGGTCGAGCCCGATCGCCGAAAAGCCGGCCGCAACCAGGGTGTCGGCGATCGCCGCGAACTGGCGCCACCGCTCCTCGGTCCCCGGCAGCTCGGCCTCGTTGATCAGGCGCTGGTGGGTCTTCATCCACGGCACGTGGGCGTAGCCGAACACCGCGAGCCGGCCCGGGTCCAGCACCAGCGCCCGGCGCGCCGCCTCGGCGCAGCCGTTAACCGTCTGGCCCGGCAGGCCGTACATCAAATCGAGGTTGAGCGCGGTGATCCCGACCCCGCGCAGCTTTTCCGCGACCGCCGCCGTGGTCTCGAACGGCTGGATCCGGTTGATCTTCTGCTGAACCGCCGGATCGAAGTCCTGGACGCCCAGGCTGGCCCGGGTCACCCCCGCCCGCGCCAGCGCCGAAATCATCGCGTCGTCCAGACTGCGCGGATCGATCTCGACCGCAACCTCGGCCGACGGCGCAAACGCGAAGTGGTGGCGCAACCGCGCCATCACCCGCTCGAAATCGTCGGGCGACAAAATCGTCGGGGTGCCGCCGCCCCAATGAACATGTCGGACCGTCAGTCCGCCCGGCACCGCGGCGCCGATCAGATCGATCTCGCCGATCAGATGGCCGACGTAGGTCGCAACCGGGTCGTAGCGCGCCACCACCTTGGTGTTGCAGCCGCAGTACCAGCACAGGCTGTTGCAGAACGGCACATGCAGGTAAAGTGAGGCATCGGCCATCGGCGCAATCGCCCCGAGCCACGCCCGATAGCGCGCCGGACCGACGTCGCTGGTGAAATGCGGTGCCGTCGGATAACTGGTGTATCGCGGCACCCGCAGGTCGGTATAGCGGGCAATAAGATCAGTGTTCATGCTTTCGACACTAGCGATTGGGGCGACGTCGCCGCGTTGATCCAGGTCACATGTGTAACGTTTCCTACCTGTCTTGACGCGCCGACCCAAGGCGCGTCGCGCCGCGCGGTTTCTTGTCGCGGCCTTTCTTTGGCAGGATGCGTCACTTTATCGCGGTTGCGGACGGCCGGACGACCGGTCACTGTCGCGGGGGCCCGTCCCGCCGCGCTCCGGCCGGTGACCCGGGGCCGGGGTGGTCCCGGTCCGTCGTTCGAGGTCTCGCCAACCCATGCCCGCGCCGATCCTGCCCGCGCCGATCTTGGTTGTGAACGCCGGCTCGTCGAGCCTCAAGTTCTCGGTCTATCTCACCTGCAGCGGCGCGCCGGTGCGCCTGCTCGACGGAGCGGTGTCGGGGCTTGGCGGCGCGCCGCGCTTTGACGCGCGTGCCGAAGACGGCCGCGCGATCGCGCCCTGGCAGCCGCCGGACGGCGAGCGGCCCGGCCATGACGCGGTGTTCGAACGGCTGCTCGAGTGGCTGGTCGGCTGGCTCGACACCCAGCCGGAAACGGCGGCACCGACCCGGTCGGCCGCCGCGCCGCCGTTCGCCGCGGTCGGCCACCGGGTGGTCCACGGCGGCGAACGGTTCGCCGCGCCGACCCGACTCGACGCCGATGTGGTGCGCGCGCTCGAGGCGCTGGTGCCGCTGGCGCCGCTCCACCAACCACACAATCTGGCGCCGATCCGCCGCCTCGCCGCGCGATGGCCGAGCTTGCCCCAGGTCGCCGCGTTCGACACCGCGTTCCACCGCACGATCCCGCCGGTCGCCCAGCTGTTCGCGCTGCCGCGCGCGCTCACCGCCGCCGGGGTCCGGCGCTACGGCTTCCACGGCCTGTCTTATGCCTATATCGCGCGGCGTCTGCGCGCGCTCGACCCGGTCGCGGCGGCCGGGCGGGTGGTGGTCGCCCATCTCGGCAACGGCGCCAGCCTGTGCGCGATGTGCGATGGCCGCAGCATCGACAGTTCGATGGGCTTCACCGCCGTAGACGGGCTGATGATGGGCACCCGCACGGGCAGCCTCGACCCCGGTGTGATCTTGTGGCTGATCCAGGAAAAGGGTTATGACGCCGCCGCGCTCGAGCGGCTGTTGTACAAGGAATCGGGCCTGCGCGGGGTCTCAGGCATCGGCAACGACATGCGCACCCTTCTGGCCAGCGACCACCCGCACGCGGCCGAAGCGATCGATCTGTTCGTCTATCGGATCGTGCGCGAGGTCGGCGCGCTGACCGCGGTGCTCGGCGGTCTCGACGCGCTGGTCTTCACCGCCGGGATCGGCGAGAACGCGCCGCCGATCAGGGCCCGCGTCACGGCGGGCCTCGGCTGGCTCGGCGCCCGGCTCGACGCCGCAGCCAACCAGGCGGGCGCGCTCCGGATCGCCGCCCCCGACAGCCGGGTCGGCGTGTGGGTGATCCCGACCGACGAGGACCTGATGATCGCGACCGACACGCTCGAGCTGATCGGCCCTGACGCGGCCCGGGCTTGACACCCCGGACCTGACGCCCGGGCCTGATGCCCGGGCTTGACGCCCCGGGCCTGACGCCCGGGCTTGACGCCCCGGGCCTGACGCCCGGGCTTGACGATTGTCCGACGCCCACTCATGGTCACTCCCGCGGGGTGCTCGCGCCGACCAGGACCCGCTGCGGCACCCCGGCGCCGCCGACGTCCCGGGCCGACACCGCATCCATGTTCGCCTCTTTGCTTCCGGAGACCCGCCCGTGACGGCCGTTTCCCCTGCGTCCTCGTCCGGTTCGGCCCCGACCGCCCTGGATGAGTTGGCGGCGCTGGTTGCCGACGACCTCAAGGCGGTCAATCAGTTGATCGTCGATCGGATGCACTCGTCGGTGTCGATGATCCCGCAGCTGGCGGGCTATCTGATCACGGCCGGCGGCAAGCGCCTGCGGCCGATGCTGACCCTCGGCTCGGCGATGCTGTTCGACTACCGCGGCGACCATCGCCACCGGCTTGCGGCGTCGATCGAGTTCATCCACACCGCGACCCTGCTCCACGACGACGTGGTCGACGAAAGCGGGCTGCGACGCGGCCGCGCCTCGGCCAATGCGGTGTTCGGCAATCAGGCGAGCGTGCTGGTCGGCGACTTCCTGTTCAGCCGGGCGTTCTTGTTGATGGTCGAGACCGGCTCGCTCGAGGTTTTGCGCATCTTGTCCCAGGCCTCGGCGGTGATCGCCGAGGGTGAGGTGCTGCAGCTCCAGACCACCAACGACGTCACCACCACCGAGGACGCCTATCTTCAAGTGATCGAGGGCAAGACCGCAGCCCTGTTCGCGGCGGCGTGCGAGGTGGTCGCGGTGGTCGCGGACCGTCCGGCCGAGGAGTGCGCGGCGCTGTCCGATTACGGCCGCAACCTCGGGGTCGCGTTTCAGCTGGTCGACGACATTCTCGACTATTCGGCGCATCAGGCGCGGCTCGGCAAGACCGTCGGCGACGATTTCCGCGAGGGCAAGATGACCTTGCCAGTGGTGATCGCGCTCGCGCGCGGTGACGACGAGGAACGGGCGTTCTGGCGCTGCTGTCTCGAGGCCGACGCCGAGCAGGCGCCGGGCGACCTCGACCGCGCGATCGAGCTGATGCGGCGGCACGGCGCGCTCGACGTCGCGATGGCGCGGGCGCGCGGCTACGCCCATGCGGCGGCGGCGGCGCTTGACCGCTTCCCCGATCAACCGGCGCGCCGGGCACTCGCCAACGTCGCGACCTTTGCGGTCGACCGGGAATACTGAGCCCGGTCACCACCCAGCCTCTTGCATCACGAGGCCGCATCACCGTATATAAAGCCCTCGATCTGACGGAGAGTAGCTCAGCCTGGTAGAGCACTGCCTTCGGGAGGCAGGGGCCGGAGGTTCGAATCCTCTCTCTCCGACCATAAAATCAAGTAGTTAGCAGCCAATTTAGAACGATGACGGGCCCAATGGAGGCGGTTTTTGGGGCAGTCACGACCTTGAGTGGCTGTTGCGCGCCAAATGGTTTGAGATGAGCGCGACAGATGGTTTGGGTCGGCGGCCGGCCCTTGCTCGTGCGTTCGCGTCCCGCCAAGGCAAAGTCGATCAGGCCGCGTTCGGGGTCGACCTGGGGCCAGCGGGGCGACAGTATCGCCTCGGACCGCGCACACGTGTAGAGGCCGATCAGGATGAACCGCGACAGGTGGTGACGCGCCTTGGGGTTTGCGCGAGCCGTGCGCAGCAACCTGGCAGCCTCGTCCCTGGTCAGCCAACGATCCTTTGCCGCCACCGTCGGTGGCATCCAGACGGGCCGGACCTCGGTCAAGCGACCGGCCCCATAGTCGTGGTTGACGGCCGCACGCAACACCGTGAGTTCGCGACGCGCGGTCGCGGCCTGGCACCCTTGCCCTTCCCGGTGCTGCGCGACATAAGAGTCTGAGCCAGAATCGGTCTGGTTGCGTTGATCGCATCTCTGTGCGCCCCTGGGTTGCATTGCACCCTGGCGAGACTGCCGGTCAAGAGTTTGACGCTTGCGCCTGTGAGCCATGTACAGGCCGTCTCAACACGGGTTTCAAAATCCTTGGCGAGACGCCGATTCCGTTTCAGCCGTGCAAAGGTGCGTTCAACGATCCAGCGCCGAGGCAGAACAACAAGTTCCGTTGTCTTGGCGGATTGGCTGTCGATTACACCAGCCGTCGGGCTGGCTTCCCGACCCTCTGCTTCGCGGGCTGTCATTCGCGGGGAACCCACCCGATCGGTACGGCTGGCCGGTCGTTTCGGTGGTGCTCTCGCTGCACCCGGTGCCGGCGCGCGGGGCGCTTGGGGTGTGGACGTGGCGCCCGGACCGGGGGCGGGCGGCATGATCGTCACGCCCGCACCGTTGCCCGGCTCACGGTTCGGCCATCCGGCGGCGCGCCGCCTCCGCCAAATAGGCCGATCGGGTCTGGCCACGGGTCTTGGCATCGCAATCGATCGCGTCCAGAAGCTGTGGGCTGATGCTGAACGTGACCCGGGCCACCCGGTCGGTCTCCGCCGGGAAGTACGGGACCAGCGCGATCTGGCGGCCGTCCAGTTCGTACCAGTCGGTCGGCCCCGCTCGGTCGATGTCCTCAACCGTGCGCGGGGTCGGGATCGGTTCCCCGTCGCGCCAGGGTGTCGCAGTGGGCGCGGACCGCCTCTTCTGCCGCGCGCAACGCCTCCACGTAAGTCTCGCCGCACGACACGCAGCCCGGAAGGTCCGGAAAAACGACACCGTATCCAGCGTCATAGCGGTCAAGAAGCGCGACATATCTGTTCATTCTGATTGCTCCCTGTTCAAGTCCGGCCTATGGCAGGCCGGCCTTTTGCCGGATGGCACGGACCATCGGCCAGGACAGGCCCTTCTTCGGGTGCGGCACAACGATGTTGCCCGGCCTGGTCGGGTGCTTGAACACGTGGTGACTGCCGGTGTGGTGGACGTGGTCAGGGCCGGATCGATGTTGCTGCATCGGTTCGGCCCGCTCTGTGATGCTATCGCAGCAAGGGTGTAGCGTAGCCACCCTCGGGCCGTTGCGTCAATCCCAGGATGGCGATATCATCGCAGCATGATCACGCCAGCGCAGTGTCGCATGGCTCGTGCCGCCGTTGAGTTGACGGTTGCTGAGCTAGCAGCCTCGGCCCGGGTTGCCCCGAACACGATCAACCGATTTGAGACTGGGAAGACGGTCCCTATCCCGGCAACCCTCGCCGCGATCCGCTCCGCCCTCGAAGCGGCCGGCGTCGAGTTCATCAGCGACAATGGCGGCGGGCCGGGGGTGCGGTTGCTCAGACCGGACGGGTAATCGGGTCGAGGTTAATGTGCAATGGTAGGGCAGTTGAACCTGGGCGAATGGGCAAAGTAACAGATTTGCGATTTTGTCTGATCGGAGCGATAAGTCATGAATGAAGATAGGCGAATAGGGATATTTGGATATGGGTCGCTTGTCCACGAGACGATTCGAAACAATAATGATTGGGGCAATGGCGTAGAGACGATTCTTGGTGGCTGGGTACGGGAATGGCGGCATTGCGTTGATACGCCTTCTGGTCCAATCTGTGCTTTGAGTATTCGCCCGCAAAATGGAAGTAAAGTGCAAGGAGTTACTGCACTATGCGATCTATCCGACCTTCCCTCACTTGACCAGCGTGAAATAGGGTACAAACGAATAAAGTTAGATGCGGAGACCCTTGCCAATTCCCAGAATGTACATCTTATTGCGTGTTTTACATTTGCTTCCAAAGCTCCGTTTCATCGGGCCGGGGGGGTGGATTATCCTATATGGCAGAGTTATCTGGATTGCGTGATGCTTGGTTTTTTGCGCCGTTTTGGTGTTGACGGGATCGAGCGGTTTGTATTAACAACAGGCGGCTGGGACGTTCCGATAATGCAAGATCGAGATCGCCCATTGTATCCAAGGTCCGTGACACTGAGTAAGAGTGAACGTTTGTGTTTCGATCGCCTTCTTGAGGGATGTGGTGTTTCCTACCTAAGTGGAGAATGGCAATGGGACTCCAGAAGAGTGACAGCGAGGTAATCGCAGCGTTTGTAACCCAAGATTGCGCAATGTATCGCTATTTTAGTAGCATCAGATTTCTGATGTTGCCAGTTTTTGTGTCTTTGAATGTGCTATTTGGCGTGCTTTTCGTAAAAGATCCAGGGATGATACCCATAAACCGCTATCCGCTCTTTGGCTTGGTGCCGTTGGCAGTTGTGGGTGCCTTTTTACTTATGGAGGCGCACCTTAATGAGTACATTAACAATATAAAGAGATATCTCATGGCGGAGTATCCGAGGTCTTTTATTGGTGTCCTGCCTAAGCATAAAGGTATTGTGACTTTTTCAATCCGTCTTATATACTTCTCTTTTGGTTTATTGTGGCTAGTGGCATGGCTTTCTATGAGCAAAGATGGTGGTCCTGCATGAAAACCCAATTTTCAGGTCACACACCAGCCCAGGCGAGGGGTATCAAGCTCGGCCGTGATACCATCTGCCAGCATAGCAACGCATTGGTTTGGCATGCATTGCATCAGCGTAAACGCCGCGCAACACCGCTGGTGTCAACACTGATCGCGCCCTCGGGCGCCCGCCGATCGATCCCTGCGCCAGTTCGTCGGCGATGCCCGGGTCACGACGCAATGCCGCGGCGACCGACCAGATGACGGGATGCAGATGGTGCGGCAAACGGACGCTGGTCGTCGGTGTTGCCATCATACAGGGCCGATCGGCTCGTGAAGTTCCGGCGGCGGCACAACGGCCGGCCGCCAAGCGCCGTCGGCGCCGCGGCCATCGCCCGACCGACCGCCATCGCCAATGCAACTGACGCGTCGATGCGCCCGCGAGCTTTGGACTTCGTGAACTTGACGTTGCCCGCGGCATCTTTCTCGACCGCGACGTTGGCGATCACCGAGCGCAGCAGCAGGTTCCCGCCGTGGCGCAACGCCCGGGACAGGATCGCCCGCGCGAGCTCTTTGGTGGGCGCAGACATCGAAGCGAACCCCTGACCAAAGGTCGCCACGGTGACGCCTTCGGCCTGCAGTCCGGTCATGAACCCGGCGGACCCCACCGATCGAGGATCGCTTCTTCGATCCGGAAAGGTTTGGCCAGTTCGACGACGTGAGCGAGGATCGCCTCTTGGTCGATCACGTTGCCCTCGGTCAAGCGTAGGCACCCGGCCTCAACCATCGCGTGATCGTCCGATTGGTCGCGTTCGCCGCGGGCAGTCAGATTGTCGGCCGGCAGGAAGCCGGTGACACCCACATCATACCCCCCGGCGCCGTCAGGCCACGCCACGGCAACGGCCGCGATGTCCGACACGCTCGCCATGTCGATCCCCACGAACGCCGGTGTGGTTTCCAGATCATCGAGATCAGTGCGCGGCTCGGCGTTGTCAAACAGCTCCAGGTCAACCCACGGTTCCCGTTACGCACCCACTTTCGGATCATTCGTAGCGTAGCGCCTCGACCGGGTCGAGGGTGGCGGCGCGCCAGCTTGGGTACACGGTGGCGCCGAACGACAGGGTCAGTGCCATGGCGACGACCTGGGCGACCTCGGTCCATTCCATTTCGGCGGGGATGGTGCTGAGGAAATAGATCTCGGCGGCGAACAGGTTGGTGCCGGTGAGGGTCTGGAGAAACTGGCGGACCGCCTCGATGTTCTCGCAGAACAAGACGCCGAGCACCAGACCGGTTAACGTGCCGGTGACGCCGATGCTGGCGCCGCTTAGGAAGAATATTCGCTGTACCATCCCCTTGGTCGCGCCCATGGTGCGCAGGATCGCGATGTCCCGGCCCTTGTCTTTGACCAGCATGATCAGGCTCGAGATGATGTTGAAGGCGGCGACCAGGATGATCAGCGTCAGGATTAAGAACATGACGTTGCGTTCGACCTGGAGCGCGTTGAAGAAGCTGGCGTTGGACTGCTGCCAGTCGGTGATCCGGCCGAGCCCGGCGACCGCCGGCAGGATGTCGAGGCGGGCATGGTTGATGTCGAGCGGGTCTTCGACGAATACCTCGATCGACGACACGCCGACTTTCTGGTCGAAGAACAGCTGGGCGGCCTTGAGCGGCATGAAGATGAAGTTGTTGTCGTATTCGTACATGCCGACGTCGAAGATCGCCGCGATCGGATAGCTGCGCATGCGCGGCACGGTGCCGAACGCGGTGATCTTGCCGCGCGGCGCGATCAGGGTGATCCGGTCGCCGACGCGCAGGCCGAGACGGGTCGCCATGCGTTCGCCGATCGCGACCCGGTCCTCGTCGAACAGGCCGGCGTCGCCCCATTTGATGCTGTCGGACAGAACCGGGCGGGTGCGGAAGTGGGCGGGGTCGAGGCCGCGGACCACTGCGCCCGAGGCGGCGCCGCGGACGCTGAGCAGGGCTTGGCCTTCGACCGTCGGGGTGGCGGCGATGACGCCCGGGCGGGTCAAGAGGCGCGCGATCACCGGTTCGTGGTCGACGATCGGCCCGCCTGCGGCGGCGGTGACGTCGAGGTGGCCGTTGAGGCCGAGGATGCGGGTCAGGAGCTCCTGGCGGAAGCCGTTCATCACCGCCATGACGATGATCAGGGTGGCGACGCCGAGCGCGATGCCGAGCAGCGAGAAGCCGGCGATCACCGAGATGAAGCCTTCCTGGCGCCGCGCGCGCAGGTAGCGGAGCGCAACCATGCGCTCGAATGGCGAGAACATCGGGTCAGGCGACCAGGTCGAGGGCGCGGGTGGTTTCGACCTCCTGGCGCTCGCCGGTGGCGCGGTTCTTGACCTCGACGGTGCCGGTCTTGGCGCCGCGCGGGCCGACGATGATTTGCCACGGCAGGCCGATCAGGTCCATGTCGGCAAACTTGACCCCGGCGCGTTCGGCGCGGTCGTCGTAGAGGACTTGGTCGTCGCCGCCCATGGCGAGGGTGCCCTCAAGGTCTTCGCACAGGCTGCGGCAAGTGTCGTCGTCGGGTTTGAGGTTGATCAGCCCGACCTTGAACGGCGCGACCGCGGCCGGCCAGATGATGCCGGCGGCGTCGTGGCTGGCCTCGATGATGCCGCCGACCAGGCGGGAGACGCCGATGCCGTAGGAGCCCATGTGGACCGCGACCTGCTCGCCGTCGGCGAGCGCGACCCGGGCGTTCATCGGCTCGGAATACTTGGTGCCGAAGTTGAAGATGTGGCCAACTTCGATGCCGCGGGCTGAGACCAGTTGGTCCGCCGGCACCGGGCAGGCGGTTGGGTCGTGTTTTTCGTCGGTCGCCGCGTAGATGCCGGTGTAGCGTTCGAAGAACGGGTTGAGGTCGTCCTGGTAGCCCGGGGCGTCGGTGAGCACGTCGAGGGTCAGCCAGTCCGGGTCACAGTAGACGCCGCTTTCGCCGGTTTCGGCGAGGATGATGAACTCGTGGCTGAGGTCGCCGCCGATCGGTCCGGTGTCCGCGCGCATCGGGATTGCGCGCAAGCCCAGGCGGGCGAAGGTGCGCAGGTAGGCGAGGAACATGACCTGGTAGGACCGGCGCGCCGCCGCGGCATCGGTGTCGAAGGAGTAGGCATCCTTCATCAGGAATTCGCGCCCGCGCATGACGCCGAAGCGCGGGCGGATTTCGTCGCGGAACTTCCACTGGATGTGGTAGAGATTGAGCGGCAGGTTGCGATAGCTCTTGACTGCGGTGCGGAAGATATCGGTGATCATCTCTTCATTGGTCGGCCCGAACAGCATGTCGCGTTCGTGGCGATCTTTGATGCGCAGCATTTCCTTGCCGTAGTCGTCGTAGCGGCCGCTTTCGCGCCACAGCTCGGCGGGTTGGATGGTCGGCATCAGGAGTTCCTGGGCGCCGGCTGCGTCTTGTTCTTCTCTTACGATTTGTTCGATTTTTCGCAAGACGCGGTGTCCGAGCGGCAACCAGGCATAGATGCCGGCGCTGGTCTGTCGGACCATGCCTGCGCGCAGCATCAACCGGTGCGAGGCGATTTGTGCTTCTGCCGGCGTTTCCTTGAGCGTCGGCAAAAAGAAGACCGACATCCGCATCTTTTGATCCTTTTTCTTCTTTCACCCCATTTCGGGGGGTCCAGGGGGCCTTCGGCCCCTTGGCGGGGGGATCCAAAGGGGGGCGGCGCCCCCCTTTGCCTCTGCCGTTTGCTCAGATGTCCGCGTAGACGTGGGTTTCCGCCTTCCCGCCCGGGTGGGTCACGGCGCCTGTCTCCGCGTCCCCGACGGTCTGGGCATACTTCCAAAGCGCCCCGGACTGGAAGTCGTGCCGCCGCGCCTGCCAGGTCTGACGCCGGGCCGCCAGTTCCTCGTCCGACAACGCGACGTCGAGCTTCCCGTTGTCAGCATCGATCACGATGATGTCGCCGTCGCGCAAGAGCCCGATCGGCCCGCCGACCGCGGCTTCCGGCCCGACGTGCCCGATACAGAACCCCCGGGTCGCGCCCGAGAAGCGTCCGTCGGTGATCAGGGCGATCCGATCGCCCATGCCTTGGCCGTAGATTGCCGCGGTGGTTGCGAGCATTTCGCGCATGCCCGGTCCGCCGCGCGGTCCTTCGTAGCGGATCACCAGGACCTCGCCGGCCTTGTAGTCGCGGCGTTCGACGGCGGCGAAGCAGGCTTCCTCGCTGTCGAAGCAGCGGGCGGGGCCGCGGAAGGTGGTGTTCTTCATGCCGGCGACCTTCACGATCGCGCCTTGGGGCGCGAGGTTGCCGGTGAGGCCGGTGACGCCGCCGGTCGGCCGGATCGGGTTGGTGGTCGGCCGGATGATTTCCTGGCCGTCGGGCAGGACGACGTCGGCCAGGTTTTCCGCGATCGTCTTGCCGTTGACGGTGATGCAGTCGCCGTCAAGGTAGCCGCCGTCGAGCAGCACCTTCATCAGCGCCGGGACGCCGCCGATTTCGTAGAGGTCTTTGGCGACGAAGCGGCCGGACGGTTTGAGGTCGGCGATGTAGGGGGTGCGCTTGAAGGCGGCGCAGACGTCGTGGAGGTCGAAGTCGATGCCGGCCTCGTGGGCGATCGCCGGCAGATGGAGCCCGGCGTTGGTCGAGCCGCCCGAGGCGGCGACCACTGCGGCGGCGTTTTCGAGCGACCGGCGGGTGACGATCTGGCGCGGCCGGAGGCCCTTCTCCAGCGCGGCCATGACCGCGCGCCCGGACGCTTCGGCGAACGCATCGCGCGATTCAAACGGCGCCGGGGCGCCGGCGGAGCCGGGCAAGGCAAGGCCCATAGCTTCGGAGACGCAGGCCATGGTGTTGGCGGTGAACTGGCCGCCGCACGAGCCGGCGCCCGGGCAGGCGGCGCATTCCAGGCGGCGGAGTTCGTCGTCGGCGAGGTTGCCGGCGCTGTGCTGGCCGACCGCTTCGAAGACGTCCTGGACGGTGACGTCGCGGCCTTTGTAGCGTCCGGGCAGGATCGAGCCGCCGTAGAGAAAGACGCTGGGGACGTCGAGCCGGACCATGGCCATCATCATGCCGGGCAACGACTTGTCGCAGCCGGCGAGCCCGACCAGCGCGTCGTAGCAATGGCCGCGTATGGTGAGTTCGACCGAGTCGGCGATCACCTCGCGGCTGACCAGCGAGGATTTCATGCCGGCGTGACCCATCGCGATGCCGTCGGTGACGGTGATGGTGGTGAACTCGCGCGGGGTGCCGCCGCCGACCTTGACCCCGTGCTTGACCGCCTGGGCCTGGCGGCTGAGCGCGATGTTGCACGGCGCGGCTTCGTTCCAGCAGGTGGCAACGCCGACGAAGGGTTGGGCGATGTCCTGTTCGGTGAGGCCCATGGCATAGTAATAGGATCGGTGCGGGGCCCGTTCCGGTCCGACGGTGACGTGGCGGCTCGGCAGTTTTGACTTGTCCCAGGTCTTGGTCTTGGCGTCTCCAAGCGGCATACTTTCGTCCTCCGGCGGGAACTGGGCGTCGGCTGTCAAGCGGCGGGGACCGGTGGGTCTCGGGTCTCCGCCGGCCGTTCACCATACTCGCAGCCGCCCGATCCCGCCAGCCTTGGCCGGGGTCTCGGCGGGGGACGCGGGGTGAGCGGCGCCGCGCCGCCGGGCGGCGATCAACTGACCGGGCTGATTGCGGTGCGCTGGCAGCTGGTCGGGGCGGCGCTGCCGCCGTTGACCCGGTGCGTGCCGACCGGCGACCTGGTGCGCCGCGCGTTGATGAGCCGGGCGCGCGAGCTGTTCGGCCCAGACGATTTGCCGCCGCCGATCTCGCGTCACGACGGGCAAGCCGGCGGCCCGCTGACCGGCGGCGAGGCCGGCATGGCATTCCTGTCCGAGGACTGCGACGGCGACGGCCGGATCGACCACGTCACCGCCTATCTGGCGGGCGAGATCGACAACGCCTCGCTGCGCGCCCTGGTGTCGCTGGAGCGGTTGTGGGCCGGGCGCGACGGCGAATGGCGGGTGGTCCGGACCTGGACGGTCTATGCCGGCGAGCGGCTGGGCAGTCTGATCGACCGGGCAGTGGTGTGGTGGTCGCTGACACCGTTCGTCGCGCCGCTGCACAACAAGCCGCGGCGCGGCCTGACCACCCGGCACCAGCTGATCGTCCAGTGCGAGCGCGCGGGCCTGCCGGCGCCGGTCGTGGTCGAGCCGGTCTGGCCGAGCTGCGGCGTGCCCGAGAACTGGTTCCTGCCCCATGTCAAGGGGCGGCCGGAGGAACTGCGCGGCCGGCTCGGCGGCTATTGGCGTCTGGTGTTCCCGACTGCGGTGTGGGGGCCGATCGCGCTCGGCTTCAACCGGCATTACGGGATGGGCGTGTTCCGGCCGGTGCCGTGGATCAGCGATGCGCGGTGACGCGCCGGTGAGCCGCGACCAAGCGGCGCATCAGGCCGGCAGGGTCCGGCGCCTGCCGCGAGATGTTGAGGTAAATCGGCACGGTCTTCAGCACCACCGAGCGCAGGCCGGCGACCGGCCGGCGGGCGAGGACGGCGTCGATGTTGTTCTCGTAGTCGAGCAGCAGCTCGGCGCGGCCGGCCTCGAGCAGGCGCAGGCCCTGGACCGCGGTGCGCGCCTCGTGGACGACCTCGACGCCGTTTGCCGCGTCGGAGAGCAGCGGGCGCAGGCCGGCGTAGCTGAAGCCGAGCCTCGCGATCACCCTGCGGCCGAACAGGTCGGTGGCGCGGGCGACCGCGGGCGGGTGGCCGATCGCGTAGACACGGAGCACCATGCGGTCGATCGGGGTCGGGCTGGTCAGGACGCCGGTGCGCCAGCCCGGCAGAGAGCGGACCACCATCGCGACGGTGCAGGCGCCGGTCAGCATCCAGCGGGCCAACCGGCGGGCCGGAACGCAGGCCGGGCGGAAGCGGTCGCCGGTGATCGCGGTCATCTCGGCGAACAGGGTCATCAGGTGGCCGGCCGGCCGACCTTCGGGATCGGCATAGGAGAACGGGGGGAAGTCGGGGTAACAGACGGTCAGGGTCGGCGAGGCCGCATCACCAGCCAGAACCGGCGCGCAGGCGAGCTGCGCCGACGCGAGCCCGGCGATAAGACCCATGACAGCCCAGCTGATCGGTGGTCCGGACACCGCTGCCCCGTACCGCGGTGATCGCCGCCGCTCCCGCGGGCGCACCCTATCGAGGCCCAGTCGCGCGGTGCAAGCGCCGAGTTTTGGGGGCTGGCGCCCCCAAGGTCAGGGGGTTTCACCCCCCGACACCCCCC
>JANQHG010000057.1 GCA_028277115.1 Azospirillaceae bacterium | reverse complement strand
TCAGGGGGTTTCACCCCCCGACACCCCCCGACCAGGGGGTGCCCCCTGGACCCCATTAATGGGGGGCAACCCCTTTGTGGGGGTGAGGGGGCGGCGCTCCCCGAACGGCTGCGGGGCCGGCCCCGGCGCCGTTGGCGAGTCGGCCGGCGGCGAGCTCACGACGACGGTGCGCCGACCGCGATCCTTGCTATAACCCCGGGGGGTCGGCCAACCCCCCTGCCCTCGCCCGCCGCCGACCGGACCGGTCGTGGAGCCTCGATGCCGCGCACAACCGCCCTGATCGTCGCCGCCGGACGCGCCGTCCGCTTCGGCGCCGATCTGCCCAAACAGTATCTGACCCTTGCCGGCGAGACCCTGCTCGGCCGTTCGGCGCGCGCGTTCCTGGACCATCCGGCGGTCGACACGGTCCGGGTGGTCCGCCAACCCGACCACGACGACCTCTATCGCGCCGCGGTCGCCGGGCTCGACCTCGCACCACCGATCGACGGCGGCGCCACCCGCCAGGAGTCGTGCCGCCGTGGCCTAGCGGCCTTGGCCGACCAACCGCCCGACCTGGTGCTGATCCACGACGCGGCGCGGCCGCTGGTCGATGCCGCGACGATCGACCGGGTGGTCGCCGCGCTCGACCGCACCCCGGGCGCGATCGCGGCGATCCCGGTGGTCGACACCCTCAAACGCGGCAGCGACGGAACCAGCCGCGGCACGGTCGACCGGCGCGACCTCTGGCAGGCGCAAACACCCCAGGGGTTCCACTACGCGCCGCTGTGCGCCGCCCACGCCCGCGCCGCCGCCGAGGGGGCCGAGGCGACCGACGACGCCGCGGTCGCCGAACTGGCCGGGCTGACGGTTGCCCTGGTGCTCGGCAGCCCCGATAATCTCAAGATCACCACCGCCGACGACCTGTCCCGCGCCCACCGGTTGCTTGCGATGCCGACACCCGACGCCGCTGCCGCCTCGCCCCCGGCCCCCGAAGTCCGGGTCGGCACCGGGTTCGACGTCCACCGCTTCGGGCCCGGGGCGGCGGTGTGGCTGTGCGGGGTCGCGGTACCGCACGACCAGGGCTTGGTCGGCCACTCCGACGCCGATGTCGGACTGCACGCCCTGACCGATGCCATCCTGGGTGCGCTCGCCGCCGGCGACATCGGCCAGCATTTCCCGCCGAGCGACCCGCGGTGGCGCGGCTGCGACAGCGCGGTGTTCCTGCGCCACGCCGCCGGCATGGTGCGCGCGCGCGGCGGACGGATCGCCCATGCCGACGTCACCCTGATCTGTGAGCGCCCGAAAATCGGCCCGCACCGCGCCGCCATGCAGACGCGGCTCGCCGGGTTGCTTGACCTGTCGCCCGACCGGGTCTCGGTCAAGGCGACCACCACCGAACGCCTCGGCTTCACCGGTCGCGGCGAGGGGATCGCGGCCCAGGCCGCGGCAACCCTGGTGATCGACGCCGCGGGCACGGGCTGACAAGGGGGAGGGGACGCGCGGACGATGTTTCCCACCCATGTGCTTGCGCTGGCCGAAGAGGTGGTGAGCCATCTCGCGACCTGCCGGCTCAAGGTCGCGCTGGCCGAGTCGTGCACCGGCGGGCTGATCGGCGGCTGTCTGACCAGCGTTCCCGGCTCGTCCGAGGCGTTCGAACGCGGCTTCGTCACCTATTCCAACGCGTCCAAGACGGATCTGCTGGGGGTTCCGGAGGGTGTGCTCGCCCGGTTCGGCGCGGTCAGTGCCGCGTGCGCCGAGGCGATGGCGGCGGGTGCGCTCGCCCGCTCCCAGGCCGATCTCGCGCTCGCGATCACCGGGATCGCCGGGCCCGGAGGCGCAACCCCGGACAAACCGGTCGGTCTGGTCTATTTCGGGCTCGCGCGCTACGGCGCGGCGCCGACCCACGAAGACCACATTCTCCACGGCGACCGCGCCGGGGTCCGGCTCGGCGCGGTCGTCCACGCGCTCAACATGCTGCTGACCGTCTCGCGCCCGCGCGCGATCTCGTAATACCAAATCCGATTGTTTGGTTCCGGTTGTCCATGCCTGAAAAAGCTGTTCACCGATCATGTAGGTTGGGGCGATCGGCCGGCACGGTCTGCCTGTTTGCATCGCCGGTGGGGGCCGATCGCCCCAACATCGGCGGTTCAGCTATGCGGCCCCGTCGATGTCGGGGCGCGGGCCTGGGACAGGGCGCGTCCGATCGACCAGGGTGCGGCCCCAAGCCCCGACCGACCGGCGGTGCTCCGACCAAACGGAACGGTTCAACCGGATTTCGTATAAAAGGAAGAAAAAAATGAAGGAAAGCCCTGCCTCCCACACCCAAACACCCCACGGCCGATTGCCGGCCGCGGCGCCCTGCGGTGGCAGCATAGTTTGTATTCCGAATCCAGGCATCGGGTGGAGGACCGCAGACCCACCGGCGCGCCGCCGGACCTCACCTGGGCGCGCCGGTCGGAAGCGCGGCCCCGCGTGGCGCCCCCACCGTCGATCGGCACCGATCCTTTCAGCTGTGACTGATCGAAATTGTTTATTATTGCTCGTATTCTTATTGTCCCCCGACCTGTCAAGACTGACAGTGCCGGTTCTTGCCGACTCTGGGCATTCTCTATAAAGACCAAAGTGGGACGGCGGTTTTGTCGGAAAGCGGGCGGTGTGGCCCGAGCCCGGCTGGCGCTGGATCGAGGACCCAACCGAGACCGCGCGGATCGATCGACCGACCCGGCGGGCCGCGGGACCGGCGGGCAACCGGAACCGGGGCCGCACCCCAGGGCAAGAGACACCAAGCTCAGGAGAGCTCCCATGCCGTTCGCGGCCCCTCACTCGAGCATTGCGACCACTGGCGGTTCGCCCGCCGCCCTGGTCGGAACGACCACCCACGACCCCGATCGCGCCGAAGCCTCGGCGACCGCCGACGAGCTCGCCGATCTGACCGAGGCCCGGGCCCAGTTCGCAGCGTGTTTCGAGACCGCGCGCATCGCGGCCGGCGTGATGCCGCGTGCGGGGGATCTTTTGGTGCCGGGCCTCCAGACACTGGGCCGGCTGTTGCGCGAGCAGTTCGAAGTGGAAGACGCGGTGATGGTCGCGACCGACTATCGGCGCGCCGCGAGCCACCGTCGCGATCACGCCTGGATTCTGCGGGCGTTTGACGGTCACTGCAAATTGATCACCCAGGGGTCGATGACCGCGATCCAGGTGTTGACCACGCTCGATGCACATCTGAACGACCACAATCGCAACCAGGACCGGGCATTGGCACAATTTCTTTCAGGATTTTACTCGTGTCCTGTCAGTCACGCCGACCCTGGCGCGACCGGACCGCTGCCGGCGTCTCCCCTGTAAGGGATTACAGTTCCCCACGGCGCCGCCGCCCGCCTAAACTTGCAGTGAATCCGGCGCAACGCGGTCAGTCGGAGCGGTCAGCTAGGCCTGATCGCGGCCGGGGCGACCGCGGCACCGGATATGTCGGCGTCTGGCCTTGCCGTCGGATGCGAGGGAGGGAGCTTCGACGATGATCACGGCCCCGATCGATTTCGATGCGTTGGCCGCGGCCAGCCTCGATGAAATGACCAATGAGCATCAAGCGATCGCCGACCTGATCGACCGCGCCCGCACCACTGTCGATGACGGCGACGAAGCTCGTGCGGTCTTGTCCGCGCTCGACCGCCTGCGTGAGATCATGGCGGTGCATTTCGAGCATCAAAACCAGCTGTTGCGGGCGAGTCGCTACCCCGACCGGGAGTTGCACAAGACCGAGCACGACCGCCTGCTGCGCCAGATCGACAGCCGGCGGACTTTGCTCCGGGCCGATGACGACTGCCCGGGCTATTTCCTGATCGTGATCGATCATTTGTTTTCGACTCATATCGTCG
This sequence comes from Azospirillaceae bacterium, assembly GCA_028277115.1. GTDB lineage: Bacteria > Pseudomonadota > Alphaproteobacteria > Azospirillales > Azospirillaceae > JANQHG01. The sequence goes on along the minus strand of JANQHG010000057.1, from coordinate 12,249 downwards.
AGCACGATCGCCGGTTCTTCGCTTATCTCAAGGACCGCCGGCACCGAAACTGGCGCACGGCTGCGGTTGCGGCGGTACCGCTCGCGGCGACCGCAGCCGGGCCGCACCGCCGCCCGCGCGCGGTCGCCGGGATGCCGCAGCTTTAACCGGACGGGGTCGGGCGTCCGCTTCTCCGGTCGTCTGAAGCCTGTAGATGTCGGGGCGCGGGCCTGGGACAGGGCGCTCCCGATCGACCAGGGTGCGGCCCGCGCCCCGATCGGCGTGCTCCGACCAAACGGAACGGTTCAACCGGATTTCGTATTTGAGCCGACGATCCAGTCGGAATGATAGGGAGTCTTGAGGGTCCAAGGGGCATCCCCTGGAGGAGCTGGCAGGAAGGAAATGCGACCGCCGCGCTGCCCTACCCGAGCGCGAACGAGATCGCGGCATCGGCATGAAGTTGGGCCGAATCGAACATCGGCAGTGCCGCATCGCCCGGACCGAGCAGCAGCCCGAGCTCGGTGCAGCCGAGGATCACGGCGTCCGCGCCGCCGGCCGCCGCGTCCGCGATCATCTCGACCGCGCGCGCCTTCGACGCCGGCACGATCTCGCCGCAGCACAGTTCGTCGTAGATGATCCGATGCACCTCGCCCCGCGCCGGTTCCGGCGGAGTCACGGCGGTGATGCCGTGGCGATCGGCGAGCCGGCCGGTGTAGAAGTCCTGCTCCATCGTGTAGCGGGTCGCGAGCAGGAGCGGGCGACGCACCCCGGCCGCGCGCAACGCCGCGGCGGTCGCATCGACGATGTGGATCACCGGACGCCCGGCGGCGGCCGCGACCTCGTCCGCGACCCGGTGCATGGTGTTGGCGCAGATCACCAGGCCGTCCGCGCCGGCGCGCGCCAGCCGCTCCGCCGCCGCGACCATCTCGGCGGTCGCCCGGTCCCAGTCATCGGCGGCCTGCGCGGCCGCGATCGTCTCGAAATCGAACGACCACACCAGCAGCCTGGCCGAATGCAGGCCGCCCAGCCGTTGGCGCACCCCCTGGTTGAGCAGGCGGTAATAGACGGCGGTGCTCTCCCAACTGAGCCCGCCGATCAGGCCCAGGATTTTTTGTGACGATCGGGTCATCCGCGCGCTCCCGCTGCGGGGTCGGAGAGGGAATCGGGTGCGCCGGCGACCCGGCCGCGCCCGTCGAGCAACCCGCCGAGGCCGACCAGCGCCGCCAGCGGCTGGGTGATCACCCAGCAAGGTATCGTGTCCAGATACCCGGAAAAGCGCCCCTTGGCGACGAAACGCGCGCGGAACGGCGAGCGGTCGAACAGCCCGCCGAGCTTGGGTACGATGCCGCCGGCGATGTAAACCCCGCCCGCGGCCCCGATCGTCAGTGCGAGATTGCCGGCGAGCGTGCCGAGGAAGCCGCAGAACATCGTCACCGCGGTCGCGGCCGCCGGGTCCTTTCCGACCGCGGCCGCATCGGTCACCGCCGCGGGCGTGCCGGGCGGCGGCGGCGGCGTGCCGGCCAAGGCCTCGTAGAGGTTGACCAGTCCGGGCCCCGAGACCGCACGTTCGCCGGAGGCATGGCCGAACCGGTCCCGAAGCCGTGCGATCACCCGATCCTCGTCAGCGCAGGTCCCGGCCAGCGTCACGTGCCCGCCCTCGCCCGGCACCGCAAGCCAGCCGTCGCGGTCCGCGATCACCGACGACACGCCCAGCCCGGTGCCGGGGCCGATCACCGCGACCGGCGCCCCGGCGACCGCCGGGCCGCCGCCGCCGACCGACCGCAGATCGCCGGCCCCAAGCCGCGGCACCGCCAACGCCACCGCCGCGAAGTCGTTGATCACCTCGAGCCGCGCCAACCCGAGCGCCGCCGCGGTTCCCGCGACCGGGAACGACCACGGATGGTTGGTCAACCGCACCCGGTCGCCCCCGACCGGGCCGGCGACCGCGATCGCACCCGCCCTCGGCCGCGCCCCGGACCCGACGCACACACGGTCGAGATAGGCCGCGGCCGCCGCGGCAAAACCCGGATGGTCCGCGGTGGCCACCACCTCGACCCGGCCGACCGCGCCGTTGCGGACCAAGCCGAATCGCGCATGAGTGCCGCCGATGTCGGCGACCAACGTCGCCGTCATCGCCGACCATCTCCAAGCGAACCACTGCGACGATCGCGCGCCCCGGCGCCGACCGGCGGTCGGCCGCCCGGGGCGCATCGCCTTTTGTGCGTTGCAAGGAGATTACTCGTCATGGTCGAATCCATTCATTTAATGAAACTCTATGCTTTGGGGTAGCGCTCTGAAGATTGGTGGGCAAAATTTTCCCCCTTGATATCCGGCCGACCCCAATTCATATTGTGCAGTGCGTCATGGGTCGCATCCGCGATGCGGTCCAGGGCGTAACGCACTTCTTGGGCGTTTCCTCCCTAGACTAGGGGCCGCGTCTCCACGCGGCCCCCTTTTCCGGTCGGGTATCAGGCCGCCGGGCGCAAGCGCTGTCAGACCAGCGCGACCACGGCCCCGACCACCACCGGCATGGTCACCAACGCGGCCACCGTTTCGATCGAGATGATCGCGGCCATCAGGCGCGGATCGCCGCCCAACTGCCGGGACAGCACATAGGACGCGACCGCGCAGGGCAAGGCGGCGAACAACGCCACCACGGCCACCGACCGCGCCGGCAGCCCGAGCCCGAGCGCCACGGCCACTGCGACCCCCGGCAACACCACCAGTTTGAGCCCGCTCGCAAGCGCGACCGCACCGCCGGCCGCCCGCGCCGCCGCGAGGTCGAGCCCGGCACCGACCGCGAGCAACCCGATCGGCAACGCCGCGCGTCCAAGGATGCCGAGCATCGGCCCGATCACCGGCGGCAGCCCGGCGCCGAGCGCCGCCGCACCCGCGCCCACCGCGGTTGCGACCAACAGCGGGTTGGTCACCAGCGCGCGCACCATCGCCCGCCGGTCGGCGACAGCCGCCGTCGTGCTCAGCGCAATCACGCTCAACACGTTGACCAGCGGCACCGTGACCCCGACCCCGACCACCGCGAGCGCCCGTCCGTGGTCGCCGAACACGGCCGTCGCCGCCGCAAGGCCGACATAAGTGTTGGGCCGGATCGCGCCTTGGAGCACGTCCCCGAACCTGGCGCCGCCGACCCCGCCGGCCCACCGCGCGCCCGAAAGCCCGCCGGCGACCACCAAGACCGCCCCCATCAGCGCCGCCCCGACCCCGAGCCCCGTCGCCACGGGCGGTGCCTGACGCGCCAGCGTGTCGACGATCAGGGCGGGCAACAGCATGTGGTACGCAAGCCACTCCGCCCCCGACCAGAACCCGGGCCCGAGCGCGCCCATGCGCCGCAGCCCGCAGCCGGTCAGGATCAGCCCGAACACCGGCAACAGCGTGACCGCGATCCCGATCATCGCGCCGACCGGACCGGCGGGCGATGCTTGACCGGTCGGAAGAGATCAAGGATGGTCCAACCATCCGCGGTCGACCGGACGGTGCCGCGCCCCCGTCCCGCCGTGACCGTGTTGCCGAGGAGTGCCATGCTGGCTCAATCGATCCGGATCGTGGTCCTGTGTGTCCTGATGTCTTGGGGTCCCATGCTCGCAGCCCCGGCCAACGCCGCCACCTTCGCCAAGACCCGTCTGGCGATCGAAACCCAGACCGGCCAGCGCTACCCGTTCACCGTCGAGGTCGCCGATACGCCGGAACAGCGCGAACAGGGCCTGATGTTCCGCGACCACCTGCCCGATGACGGCGGCATGCTGTTCGTCTTCCCGACCCCCCATGTCGCGTCGTTCTGGATGCGCAACACCTTCATCTCGCTCGACATCATCTTCGTCGCGCGCGACGGCCGGATCGTCAGCATCCATGAACGCGCGGTCCCGGGCTCGAACGCCGTGATCTCCTCGACCTCGCCGGTCGGCGCGGTGCTCGAGCTCAAAGGCGGCACCACCGCCCGCCTCGGCATCCGGCCGGGCGATCGGCTGATCCACGCCACCTTCCAGTGATCGCGCGCGGTCACGATCGCCGCCGCCACTACCGCCGCCGCGCCAAGGTCAAGCCGTCCCCGATCGGCACCAGCGCCAGGCTGATCCGGGGGTCGTTGTACAGTTTCTCGTTGAGCGCGCGCAACGCCACGGTCGCCGCGTCCTGATCCGCCGGGTCGGCGACCGCGCCGCGCCACAGCATGTTGTCGAGCAGGATCAGCCCGCCCGGCCGCACCAGTTGCAGGCAACGCTCGTAATAGCCGTCGTAATCGTCCTTGTTGGCATCGATGAAGGCAAAGTCGAAACGCCCGGCCTCGCCCTCTTCGATCGTCATGGCATCCAGCGTCGCCAACGCCGGTCCGCGCCGCACCGTGATCCGCGACGCCACCCCGGCCTCGGCCCAATAGCGCCCGGCGATCTCAAGCCAGCTGTCGTTGATCTCGCAGACCACCAACTCGCCGTGCGGCGGCAGGGCGAGCGCGCACGCCAGCGCCGAATAGCCGGTGAAAGTGCCGATCTCGAGCCCCCGGCGCGCGCCGATCAACTCGACCAGGAAGGCCATCAACTGCCCCTGCTCGGGGCTGATCTGCATCCGGGCCGGCTTGCCGAGCCGGTCGGTCTCCGCGCGCAGCCGCACCAAAAGCTCCGGCTCGCGCACCCCATGCGCCAGGACATACTCGTAAAGCGCCTCGGTCAAACCGAGCGTCCGTCGGGTCATCGAACCCCCCAAAGGGCCCCCGTAAGGCCGCAATCGCGCAGCCCGCGGGTGGATCACGCCACGTACCGGGCAGCGTCCGCGTCAACGCCCTTGGCTGCCGGGCCCCTGGCGGCCGGGCCCTTGGTTGCCGGTGGCGTGGTCATGCCCTCGTCCTCGCGCACCACCCGGACCCCGTGCATCAACGGCGCGATCCGACGGCGCACCGCCGGAACCCCGGCCACCAGCGTGAATTTGACGCCGCCCGCCTCGAACACCGAGTGTAGGCACACCAGCGTGCCGAGACCATAGGGGTCGACCTCGGCCAGACCGTCCAAGTTGCACACGACCTCGGACACCGACGGCTCGGCCGACAAACGGGCCAACAACGCCTCAAGTTCCTGGCGGTTCTGCGCGCACAAATGACCGGTCAGGGTCACGACCAAGGCCCCGCGGCGCCGCGCGACCGCCCACGTCATCGGCCCCGGCGAGACGTCGGGCATATACAACAGATCCGACCCGCGCAGCTGCGATTGGTCGGCCAGCACCGTGTCCAGAACCTCCCCGACCGTGGCGCGGTCCGCCGGCGGCTCGATCACCATGCTCGCCCCGACCAGCTGGGCGTCGCGCCGCAAGGCGCCGTCCGGCGAGCCGTCGAGCACGATGATCGGGACCTCCGGGTCAAACGCGTCGCCGACCGTCAAACCCGACGGCACCGCGCGGCGACGCACCGCTTGGCAAAACGCAACCCCGTCGGTCGGCAACTCGTTGGAATAGAAAATCAGGTCAACCCTGTCATGGCCGATCACCCGCCAGACCTCGCGCTCTCCGCTGCACTCGTGCACGGTCTTGATCCCGAGACCTGTAAGCGGCCGTCGCGTAATCGCCCGGACCGGCCCTGGCGCCGCCAGGACAATCGCCAGCCGAGCATACTCGAACGCGCGGCGAAACGTTGACGAGTAAAGCCCGCTCATCCCTCTCTCCCCACCGTTGTACGGTTCTGCGCCAGATCGCCCCAATACGACCATACGCCACACCTGGATCGCGTGCCCGCGCCGGAAATCCAGCGCCGGGTCGTCAACCGAGGGTCGCTGTTGCGCCCGGATTTCGTATCCGATCGGAACGGGGCCGGGGCGGCGGCCGGTCAGGTGGACATCGTTGCCCATGACTGTCCCACTCGGGGCCGTACCCCTCGGATCGACACGAACCACCTATAGCGCAGGTGGGGCAAGGATCACGACCGTCAGGTCGTCCCGAGCATGCCACGGTGCCGCATCCAACCCCGCCAGGAGACGGGTGATCGACGCCTTGGCCGAAAGACCGACCGTGTCGGCCAGCAACGCGGTCAGTCCCTCAAGGCCGAGCTCGGGGCCGTTCGGGCACCGACATTCGATCACACCGTCGGTGACCACCACGAACCGCGCGGCGGGCGCGAGCGACGCGCAGACGGTCTCGTAAGACAGATCGGGCAGCACGCCAAGCGGGGGGTCGGCGGCCTCGAACCGGACCACCGCCTCGCCCGGTGTCAGCAGAACCGGCGGAACATGGCCGGCATTGCCGAACCGAACCTGCCGGCGCGCGCCATCATAAAAACCAACGACAGCCGTCACGAAACGGCCATGCGTCGCAGTTTCGACCAGCTCGGTATTGAGAACCGTAAGCAATACGCCCGGGTCGGTCACGGTCTTTGCCAAATATCGAAATAAACCGGCGATTTTTGCCATCAGAATCGCTGCGTCGAAACCTTTCCCGGAAACATCGCCGAGCGCAAACGGCACCAGACCATCGGGCCGAACAAAGTAATCGAAAAAATCACCCGAAACATAACGGAAGGCTCGATTGATGCCGCACACTGGCGTGTCGTCGGCCGGTTCGGGTGGCAACAAACTGCGTTGAATCGCGACCGCGGTCTCGATCTCGCGACGGACCAGCATTTGTTCCCGCTCGCGCAACCATTGCCGTTCGAGCAAAGCGCCGATCCGCGCGCGCAACAACACCGGATCCACCGGTTTTTGCAAGTAATCGGCTGCGCCGGCTTCGATGCAGCGGATGGTCGACACCATCTCGTTGATCGCCGAGACCATGATCACCGGGATCTCGCGCCAGCGCGGCGAGCGCTGCACCTGCTGCAAGACTTCGTAGCCGTTGAGGTCCGGCATTAACAAATCAAGCAGGATCAGATCGAAACTCTCGGCGTCCAGCCGCGCCAGCGCCTCGCGCCCACCGGCGGCCAGGGTGACCCGATGACCGTCGCGCGCGAGCCGGCGCGCGATCACCTCACGGTTGGTCTCGTTGTCGTCGACCACCAAGATCGCGGCATGACGGCCGCCGCCCGCGCCGGGGGGGGTGCGCGCCGGCACCGCCACCTCGTCGAACAGGGTCGCCGCGACCATCGCTTCGGGCGAACCGCGGTCGCGGTCCGCACCCGCCGGCGCGACGAAGCCGTCGATCGCCGCGACCAGCTCGCGCGCGGCGGCCCGGATCCGCTCAAGGTCGGCGACCACCTGGGCCAGCCCCCGCGCCTCGGCATCCTCAGCCACCAGTTCGGCATAGCCGATGATCGCGTTGAGCGGCGTGCGCAGATCATGGCGCAACCGCCGCTGGTCGGCCGCGCGGTCGCGCCCGGCCCGTGCCGCATCGCCGCCGGTACCGGCGACCAGTTCGGCGAGCCGGAGCCCGGCCGCGCGCATCTTCTCGACATCCTCGGCGAGATCGGCGGCGCCGTGGCCCGGCAGATCCTCGAGCAGCATCTCGGTGAACGCGACCAGTGCTGCGACCGGCGCCTCGACCCGCTGGCGCAGCTGGGCCCGGACCGCCCGGCCGATCGCCGCCTCGCCGTCTTCGGCCACCCGCGCCCCTCCCCTTGGCTCAAGCCTCGTCACCGTCGCCGCCGCCGGTCGCCACCGCGCGGGCAAAGCCGCCGCCCGCGAGCAGCAGCGCGTCGAACCGCCCCTCCTCGACCACCCGGCCGCGGTCGAGCCGGACGATCCGGTCGGCCAGCCCCATCAGCGTCAGCCGGTGGGTCACCACCAGACAGGTCACCCCGAGCCGACGCACGCTCGCGGCGATCTGAACCTGCACCGGCCCATCCATCACATTGGTCGCCTCGTCGAGCAGTAACAGCCGCGGCCGGCCGATCAACGCGCGGGCGAGCAAAATCTGCTGCTTGACCCCGCCGGGCAGCGGCGTGGCACGCCCGACCCGGGTGTCGAGCCCGTGGGGCAACGACGGACCGACCGTGTCGAGCCCGACCAGCCGGGCCGTCTCGGCGATCGTCGCCGGGTCGCGGGTGCCGGTGCCGTCGATGTTGCTCGCGACCGTGCCGTCGAACAGCGGGCTGTCCTGCAGCACCACCCCGATCTGGCGGCGCAGCGCGGCGGGCGAGGTCTCCCGGATCGGCCGGCCGTCGATCAGGATCTCGCCGTCGTCCGGTTCCTCGAACTTGAGCACCAGACGCAGGATCGTCGACTTGCCCGACCCGGACGGCCCCGTCAGCGCGACCAGCGCCCCGGCAGGCACCCGGATCGACACGCGGTCGAGCGCGAGCGGCGCGTCGGATGCATAGCGAAACCGGACAAGCCGGAGCTCCACCGCAGCCGGCACCGCTGCGGCGGGCACCGGTGCGCCCGCGGGCTCCTCGGGCAGCGCCGCGAGCGGCCCGAGCCGCGCCAGCGGCACCGCTGCCGCGGCAGCGCTCGCCGCCGCGGACGCGAGCGCGACCAGCGCGAACAGCATCTGGCCGTAGGCGGCATAGAACGACAGGAACCCGGCGAGCGACGGCGGCGCCGGCCGCATCGCGACCACCGCGAACAACAGCGCGGGCGCGGCCAGGGCAAACCCGGCGTTGAGCGCGTGCGCGAGGTCGGCCGCGCGCAGGGCGGCCAGATGGTCACGCTCGACCGCGCCGGCGAGCCGGCGCCAGCGCCGTGCCAGCCGCGGCACCGCGCCGGCCGCGCGCACCTCGACGAGCGCCGCAACCGCCTCGTGGATCAGCCGCACCGCGCGCGCCTCGCCGGTCGCCGCCGCCGCCCGATGTCCGGCCTGGCGGCGTGCCAGCACCGCGGTCGCGACCGCGAGCCCGCCCGCCAGCGCGAGCGCGACCAGCGCCAGCCCGGCGTCGCGCCACACCAGAAAGCCGAGGCTGGCGCAGAACACCCCGCCATGGACCAGACCGGCGACCACCAACGGCCCGACCTGGCGCCCGAGTTCGGCGGCCTCGAGCAGACGCGACGCCAAGTCCTCGGCCCCAAACGGCCGCAGCGCCGCCGGCACCGCGGCGAGCAGCCGGTCGACCACCGCCTGCTGGACCACCCGGTCGATCGCGAACACCCCGCGCAGCAGGATTTCGGCCCGGCCGAGCTCGGTCGCCGCGGTCAGCAGCGCGGCCCCGACCAGAACCAGGGCGACCCCGCCGAGCCCGCCGAGATCGCGGTCCGGGATCACCCGGTCGAACAGCACCGCGATCGCCACCGGCAACACCATCGCGAGCCCGGCCGCGGCCGCGGTCAGCCCGACCAGACCGCCGACGATCGGCCAAACCCCGCGCCCGACCAGCCGCACCAGCGCGCCCGGCGAGACCCGGCCGCCCGGCGGCAGCCGGCGCACCACCGCCTCGCCACGCTCGGCCCGCGCCAGCGACCCCGGGGCGGCCGGGTCCGGCCCGACCGCCGGCGTCCCGACCGCGGGCACCGAGACCGCACGCCACCAGGCGCCGTCGCGCCGACCGACCACCAGCGACACCGGCGGTCGCCGCCACCAGCGCCAGACCAGCCGGACCGCGCGCAGCCGCGCCGCCACCCGGCCGCCGGCACTCTTGCCGTCCCCAAGGGACAGCCGCTCGTGCCGGCCAAGCCAAGCCAGCGCCCGGGCCCGCGCGGCGGCCGCGTCCGGGTCGCTCACGTGCCCGGCTCCACCGACGAGGGCAACGCGACCACCCGGTCGCAGCTTTGCAGGATATCGGCGCGATGGGTCACGATCAGGGCGGTCACGCCGTCCGCTCGGAGTGCCGCGAGCAGCCGGCGCGCCAACGGCCCGTCCAGCGCCTCGAGCGCCTCGTCGAGGCAAAGCAGCCACGGCTGCCGAAAGAGCGCGCGCGCGATCGCCAGGCGCTGCGCCTGGCCGCCGCTGAGCGCCCGGCCCTCGGCACCGAGCCGGGCGTCGAGCTGGCCCGGCAGCCGGGCGATCACGTCCGCGACCGCGGCGAGCTCCAGGACCCGCCACACCGCCCGGTCCGGCGCGTCGTCGTCCCACAGAGTGACGACATCGCGCACCGTCCCGGACAGACGCGCGACCGTGCGGCCGACCACCGCGACCGGATGCCCGCCGCCGCGATCCGGGCCGGACAGCGACAGCGCGCCAGCGCGCGGCGCGAGCTCGCCGGCGAGCACCCGGCACAGCACGCTCTTGCCGCTGCCCGACGGGCCGACCAGCGCGGACAGGGTGCCGGGTGCGAGGTCGAGCGAAAGCGGGCCGGCGCCCGATGGTAGCACCAGGGCGCGCGCCAGCACCACGGCCGCCGTTTTGGGGGCTTCGCCCCCAAGGTCAGGGGGTTTCACCCCCCGACACCCCCCGACCAGGGGGTGCCCCCTGGACCCCATTAAGAGGGGGGCGAGGGGGCGGCGCCCCCCGCACGGTGCCGAAGGCACCGAAAAAACGGCGCCCGCATGCGCCAAATCCGCCGAAAGATCGGCCAGCTGCACCATCGCCTCGACCGCACGCCGCAGGATATCGTTGATCGTAAAGAACACGGTCTGACAAGCGACCAACGCGCCGACCGTAAGCGTCCCGCCGATGATCAGCCACGCCCCGACCGCGACGATCAAGGCGAGCGACACCCCGCCGACCAGCCCCGGCACCACCGCCAACCGCTCCCCGAACCGACCGAACGCGACGGTAACGGCACGGCGATGCCGGTCGGCCCACACCCAGCGTGAGAACACGGCGTCCTCGAGCCCGCCCGCGCGCACGGCGCCGAGATCGTCGAAATCCCGCACCAGCCGCCGCGCCAACCGCCCGCGGGCCCGCACCACCCGCGCCCCGACCCGCCGCCGATGCCGCCCGACCACCCCGACCGCGACCAGATTGGCGAGCGTCAACAAGAGCGCCAGCCCACCCAGCCACGGATCGAACCAAACCATCAACACGACCAACGCCGGCACGGCCGGCAGCTCGGTCAGTCCGACCAGCACGTCGCCCAACAGCGTCCGCCATGCATGCCCATGGCGGCGCACCCGGCTCGCGACGTCGCCGGCGTCGCCGACCGTCGCGGCCAGCGCGACCGGGTCGGCCCCGACCACCGCGGCGATCAACCGCCGCGCCGACCGCCGCGCCCGCCACAGGAGCACCCGCCGCAACCGCCGGCGCAGACACCACACCAGCCCCGCGCGCACGCCTGCGGTCGCCACCATCGCCACGACCAACAGCGCGACGCCGCCCCGGTCGCCGGCAACCAGCACATCGTCGATGAACCGCTCGGCGAACAGCGGCAACGCGAAGTTGGTGGCAAGCCCCCCCAGCGCCGCCGCGACCACCACCGCCGGCACCGGCATCCGCCCGCCGCCCACCCAGCTCACCCGCCGCCGCCCTCGATCACCCGCGCGCCCCGTCGCCGTCGCCCCGCCGGTTCAAGGACTAGCGTCGCCGTGACCGTGGTGGCAACCGCCCCCACGCCGTCAGCCGTCGGCCCGCCTGATCCGCCCCTCGATCCGCGGCGCCACCGTGCCCCGGGCCGCGAGATACCCGACCAGCGCCTCGTCGAGGTTGGGCCCGGCGTCGTAGGCGTCCCGCCCATGCTCGGCAAACACCGTGTAGCCGTCGCCGCCGGCGCGCAGGAAGTTGTTGCTGACCACCCGATAGACCCGATCGGCCTCGATCGCGGCCCAACCGCCGGCACCGTCGGGCACCGCGACCGACACAACCCGCGACCCCACGGCCCGCGCCGGCGACCACGTAAACCGCAGCCCGGCAACCTGGGGAAACCGACCGGTCCCGGGATTGTCGAACGCCTCGGCCCGGCTGACCCCGATCTCGAGCGCGGCGACGATCTCGGCCCCCGAGAGCCCGAAGGTCGCAATCGTGTTGGCGAACGGCAGAACCTCGAGCACTTGGCCGCGGGTGATCGGCCCGGCCGGCAGGCTGGCGCGCAAGCCCCCGCCGTTCTGGATCGCGATCTCGGTCCCGGCGGCGCGGGTCCGCCACAGCATCGCGTCGGCGACCAGATTGCCGAGCGCACACTCGCCGAACCGACACGCCGCACTGCCGCCCGGTAACGCCACGTCGGTCGCCCCCACCACGTCCGCCTTGAGCGCGGCGAACGACGCGGCAAGCGCCGCGACCCGAACCAGTATCTCGGGCGTCTCGGGCACCGACTGGTCAAGCCGGATCGGCTCGCCGTCCCAGGCGACCGGCACCCCGGCGGCATCGAAAGCGACCTCGAGCCGCCCGAGGTACCGCCCGCTCGATCCGGCCTGAACCACCAGCACCGGCTGCCCGCCCGGCCCGGTCACCACGGTCGGATAGGGGCCGAGCGCGGCAGGATCGCGGTTCGACAACAAACTGTGGCTGTCGCCGCCGACGATCACATCGACCCCGTCG
>JANQHG010000038.1 GCA_028277115.1 Azospirillaceae bacterium | reverse complement strand
ACGGCGGCGCCGGTGGCCACCTGCGCCGCCGCATGCCCCCCTCTATCTCCCCCCACGTTCCGTGGGGGGAGGACTGTCCCCCGCCTTTCGGCGGGGCTGCCACGCAGTTTCGTCCAAGGTGGGTCGGCCGAAGGACGGTGGGAAACTGATAAGTGGGTCCAAGGGGCCAAGCCCCCTGAGCTACCCGCGGTCCCGCCAGCGCAATATCGGCTTTCTGGCCGCCGCGGTCTCGTCCAGCCGCCGCCGCGGCACCAGCCGCGGTGCCGCCTTGAACGACGCGACGTCCCCGGCCTGCGCCCGCCCGATCAACCCCCGCATCGTCGCGATGAACCGGTCGAGGGTCGCCTTGGTCTCGCTCTCGGTCGGCTCGATCAGCATCGCTCCGGTGATCCCGAGCGGGAAGTACACCGTCATCGGGTGGAAGCCCTCGTCGATCAACGCCTTAGCGAGATCCAGCGTGGTGACCCCGGTCCCCTTGAGGCATCGATCGTCGAACAATGCCTCGTGCAGGCAGCGGTCGCCGAAGGTCGGCGGCATCAGATCCTTCAAACGGGCCAGGATGTAGTTGGCATTGATCACCGCGTCGGTCGCCGCCTGGCGCAGGCCATCGCCGCCCAGGCTCATCATGTACGCCAACGCGCGCACGTACATGCCCATCTGGCCGTGGAACCCCTTGATCCGACCGAACTCGCGGCCACCCCGGTGGTCGCAGTGGCGGGTCTCGACCAGAGTGTACCCGTCGTCGCCGTGAACCACATACGGGAACGGTACGTACGGCGCGAGCGGGGCCGAGAACACCACCGGGCCGCTGCCCGGGCCGCCGCCGCCGTGCGGGGTTGAGAAGGTCTTGTGCAGGTTCAGATGCATCGCGTCGATGCCGAGATCGGCCGGCCGTACGCGTCCGACGATCGCGTTGAAGTTGGCGCCGTCGCAGTAGAAGAAACCGCCGACCTGGTGTATGCCGTCGGCGACCCGCAGGATCTCGGTCTCGAACAGGCCGTACGTGTTGGGGTTGGTCAGCATCACCGCGGCGACGTCGTCGCCGAGCGCCGCCTCGTACGCCGCGAGGTCGAGCCGGCCGCGGGCGTCGTTCGGGATCGCGACCACCTGGTAACCGCAGCCGACCGCGGTCGCCGGGTTGGTGCCGTGCGCGCTCTCGGGCACCAGCACCTTGGTGCGCGCCGGTCCCTCGCGATCCTCAAGCGCTGCCCGGATCGCCATCATGCCGCACAGCTCGCCGTGGGCGCCGGCGCCCGGCGACAGCGCCACCGCCGGCATGCCGGTCACCGTCTTCAGCCAGTGCGCCAGCTGGTCGATCAGCGCCAATGCGCCCTGCGCGGTTTCGACCGGCTGCAGCGGGTGGACATCGGCGAACCCGGGCAGCCGCGCCAGCTTCTCATTGAGCCGCGGGTTGTGCTTCATCGTGCACGAGCCGAGCGGGTAAAAGCCGGCGTCGATCGCATAGTTGTTCTGGCTGAGCCGGGTGTAGTGGCGGACCACGGTCGGCTCGGCCAGGTCGGGCAGGCCGATCCGGCCGCGTGCCGACACAGCGCCCAAACGCGCGCGCACGGCGGGCACAGGGGGCAGGTCCACGCCCGGACGGCCCGGGCTGTCGAGCTCGAAGATCAGCGGCTCTTCCAGCTGAAGACCGCGGTGGCCGGAGATCGTCGGCGGCGGCGCGGTCGCGGCGGATGCGGCGGGCGCGGCGGGCGTCGTCGTGCCGCCGGCGGGGGTCTCGATGGTCGGCGCGTCGGCCGCGGTGGTCTTGGTCGTCATCGCGGTCATCTCAAACCAACTCCTTCAAGCCGGCAATCAAGGCGTCCATGTCGGCGTCGCGGGTGGTTTCGGTCACCGCGACCACCACCAGGTCGTCGCCCCCGGGTTGCTCGGGGAACAACCGGCTGGCCGGCACGCCGGCGAGCACGCCGCGCTTGGCCAGCTTGCGCACCACCTTGTGCGCGCGCCGCGGCAGCCGCACCGTGAACTCGTTGAAGAAGCTGTCGTTCAGCACGATCACGCCGGGCAGCGCCGCCAGCCGCTCGGCCAACTGCACCGCACGGGCGTGGTTGAGCTCGGCCAGCCGCCGCAGCCCGGTCTCGCCGAGCAGCGACAGATGGATGGTGAACGCGAGCGCGCACAGGCCCGAGTTGGTGCAGATGTTGGACGTCGCCTTGTCGCGCCGGATGTGCTGCTCGCGCGTAGACAGGGTCAGGACGAAGCCGCGCCGGCCGTCGGCATCGACGGTCTGGCCGGCCAGCCGCCCCGGCATCTGGCGGACGAAGCGCTCGCGGGTCGCGAACAGGCCGACGTACGGCCCGCCGAAGCCGAGCGGGTTGCCGAGCGACTGGCCCTCGGCGACCACGATGTCCGCGCCCATCTCGCCGGGCGAGGTGACGAGGCCGAGCGACACCACCTCGGTGACCACGGCGATCACCAGCGCGCCGCGCTCATGCGCGCGCGCCGACAGCGCGGAAAGCTCGCGCAGATGGCCGAACACGGTCGGGGTCTGGACCACGACGCACGACGTCTCGTCGTCGATCAGCGCCGCCAGGTCCTCCTGATCGGACGGGTCGGTCGGGGCGGCGACCACTTCGAAGCCGGAGAAGCGCGCCGAGGTCAGGGTGACGTCGCGGTAATGCGGGTGCAGCCCGCCCGACAGCACGACCCGGCGCCGCTTGGTCACCCGGTTGGCCATCAGCACCGCCTCGGCGCACGCGGTGGCGCCGTCGTACATCGAGGCGTTGGCGATCTCCATGCCGGTCAACAGCGCGACCTGGGTCTGGAACTCGAACAGATACTGCAACGTGCCCTGGGCAACCTCGGGCTGATACGGCGTGTAGGAGGTCAGGAACTCGCCGCGCTGGATCAGATGGTCGACCGCGGCCGGGATGTGGTGGCGATAGGCGCCGCAGCCGAGGAAGCTCGGCACGGCGCCGGCGGGGGTCGAGCGCGCCGCGAGCTCGGTCAGCGCGCGCTCGACCTCCCATTCCGGCTGGTGCGGCGGCAGGCCGGCGATCGGGCCGTCGGTGCGCGCGCTTTCGGGCACGTCGGCGAACAGCTCGTCGGCGCCGGCAACGCCGATCGCTGCCAGCATCTCGGCGCGATCGGTCTCGGTCAGGGGCTGATAGCGCATCATGTCATCCGGTCCCCTCGATGAAGGCGTGGTAGGCGTCGGCGTCCATCAGGCCGTCGAGCTGCGCCGGCGCGGCGATCGCGAACTTGAAGAACCAGCCGTCGCCCTCGGGCGCGGCGTTGACCCGGGCCGGCTCGTCGGCCAGCGCCGCATTGACCGCGGTCACCTTGCCGTCTACCGGGGCGTAGACCTCGCTCGCCGCCTTGACCGATTCGACCACCGCGACCTCGCCGCCCTTGGCGACCGTGCGCCCGACCTCGGGCAGCTCGACAAAGACGATATCGCCGAGTTGGGTTTGGGCATGGTCGGTGATCCCGACCGTCGCCTCGACGCCGACCGTGACCGGATCGTCGACCCGGATCCATTCATGGTCTTCGGTGAATTTCATCACGCCCATCGGTTGAACAACTCCGAGAAGGGGAAGGGGCGGCTTGGGGTCAGCCGCGGTGGTAGCGGTGCTGCACGAACGGCAGATCGACCACGGTGGCCGGCAACCGCCGGCCGCGCACGACCGCGCGGACCGCGCGGCCCGGGGTCGCGGCCGCGGCGGCGACGGTGCCCATCGCGATCGGCGCGCCGGCGCTCGGGCCGACACCGCCGCTGGTCACGGTGCCGAGCGGGGTGCCGGCGTCGTCTTCGATCGCCGCACCCTCGCGCGCCGGCGCCCGGCCATCGAGCCGCAACCCGACCCGGCGCCGGGGGGGACCGTTCGCCAATTGGTCCAGGATCACCGACGCGCCCGGGAAATCGGCGGCGGCGCGCCGGCGCTTGCCAATCGTCCAGGCCAGCCCGGCCTCGATCGGGGTGGTGGTGGTGTCGATGTCGTGGCCGTAGAGGCACAAGCCGGCCTCGAGCCGCAGGGTGTCGCGGGCGCCGAGCCCGATCGGCGCGACCTCGGGCGCGGCGAGCAGCCGCTCGGCGACCGCGACCGCCGCGTCCGCGGGCACCGACAGCTCGAACCCGTCCTCGCCGGTGTAGCCCGAGCGCGAGACCCAGACCGCGATGCCGTCGATCGTCGCCGGCCCGGCGGCCATGAACCGCAGTTCGGCCGCCTCGGGCGCGAGCCGGCCAAGCACGGCGACCGCCGCCGGCCCCTGGAGCGCCAACAGCGCCCGGTCGTCGAGCGGGACGAGGCGCACCGCCGCCGGCAGGTGGGCCGCAAGATGCGCCGCGTCATGGGCGCGCCGCGCCGCGTTGACCACCAGATACAGGTGGTCGCCGGCGTTGGTCACCATCAGGTCGTCGAGGATGCCGCCGTCGGCGTCGGTGAACAGGGTGTAGCGGACCCGCCCGATGCTGAGATCGCGCAACGCGCCCGGCACCAACGTTTCGAGCGCCGCCGCCGCCTCGGTGCCTTCAAGCTTGAGCTGGCCCATGTGGGAGACGTCGAACAGCCCGGCCGCCGAGCGGGTGTGATGGTGCTCGGCCAGGATGCCGGTCGGGTACTGCACCGGCATCTCGAAGCCGGCGAACGGCACCATTCGGGCGCCGCGGGCGACATGAAGATCATAGAGCGGGGTCCGTGCGCACGGGCCCAAAGGGTCACTCGCCATCTCGGTCCTCGGTCCAGACGGGTCACCAACGCGCGCCGACCGGACTGTCGGCGCATCGGGTGCCCCCTCTGTCACGGGACCTGAGAGATTCGCCGCGAACCGCCGGCGGTCCGGCGTGTCGAGACTTACTCCTTCGGTGGGCACGCCCCTGCCAAAGGCAAAGGGCAGGCCGCTTTCCAGAGGTGCCTGGCCCGCGCGGTCCTTGGGGCCTGAGAGTTTCCGGGGCGGTTGCTCCTTCGGCGCCGGCCCGCGCGCCCGCGGGCCGAACTCTCCCGCGCGGGGTCGTCGGCTTGTCGAGACCAAAAAGATCCCGAACGTAACCTGACGATGCGTCATGGGATTGTCAACCGGACGCCCCGCTTGCGGTCGGCCACGGCACCGCCCGGTTCAGGCGGCGCGGCTGGCCGCGGCGCCGGCATCGGTGCCCTGAAGCCGCCGAACCTCGGCAAGCAGCGCTTCAAGGCCACGGTCGCGGATGCCGATCGCGGCGAGATGCTCGACCGTGTTAGCGAGATACTCGACATTGGGCCCGCGCGCGCCGCGGGACCGGGCGATTCGCGCCGCCATCTCGGCAAAGCCGAGGTGCCGGCAGTATTGCGGATGGGCCCGGTCGACCGTGAAGGTCAGCGCCTCGACCGCGCCGTCGCCGTGGCGCACCGGCACCAGCCGGGGCCGGTAGGCGCGGTTGATCATCTCGCGCTGCCACAGATAGTCGACCACCGCCGGCCGGTCGTCCGGGGCGACCGCGAACAGCATGCCGCGACACGTACCGCCGTGGTCGAGGCCGCACACCAACCCGGGCTGGTCGGGTGTGCCGCGGTAGCGGGTCGAGGTGAC
This sequence comes from Azospirillaceae bacterium, assembly GCA_028277115.1. Taxonomy (GTDB): domain Bacteria; phylum Pseudomonadota; class Alphaproteobacteria; order Azospirillales; family Azospirillaceae; genus JANQHG01. The sequence goes on along the minus strand of JANQHG010000038.1, from coordinate 11,375 downwards.
GCAGAACCGCCGGTGGAACCCGGCGAGCCGTGCGATTCGGCGAGTCACGTACGGAAACCCCGGGTCCCACATCAAGGAGCCGTAACCGAACACCCACAACACCGCGTCGGGGGCGAGGTCGAGATCGGTCGGGGCGGACAGACGAGCGCGAGACATGACCCCTGATGTAGCAGGTCGACATGTCCGACGCCAACAGTTGGTTATTGGCAGTTGGTTATTGGCCGCGGGCGAGCGCGGCGGCGATCGCCGGGGCGAGCCAGGCGGCGACCGCATTTTGGCCGGCGGGTGTGGCGATCAGGTCGTTGCGGACCTCGAGCAACAGGTGCGGCAGCCGCCGGCGCTCGCCGTGGACCGGGATCGTGTAGTCGGTGTCGTCGTCGATCCAGTACGGCTGGTTGAAGGCCCACACCAGGTCGGGCCGGGCCGCCGTCAAGGTCTCGGCAAGGACGGCGGCGAGGCCGCGCTCGTGCCGGGCGAGCAGGCCGACCTGCCACGGCCGCGCCACCCCGCCGAGCGACGGGGTGAAGCTGTGGACCGCGATCACCGGCCGCGGCCGGGCGTCGAGCAGGGCGGCGACCCGGCGGTGGAACGGCTGGTGGATCGCGTGCCAGCGGGCGGTGCGGTCGGCCTCGGTCACCGCCTGGTTGAACGGGATCTCGGTGCCGTCGGCGTGCGCCGGCATCAGGCTCGGGGCGTGGTGCGGTCGGTTGCCGTCGATCACCAGGCGCGAGTAGCGCTGGAGCACCAGCGGGGCCGCGAGCGCCTCGGCCAAGCTGCGGGCGAGCCCGGCGGCGCCGATGTCCCAGGCGATGTGGCGGGCGAGCTCGCCCGGCGGCGGGGCCAGGGCTTGGAGCCGGCGCGGCACCCGGTTGCCGGCGTGCTCGCACACCAAGAGCAGATGCCCGGCGTCGAGCGGCCCGTGAGCTTCGACCGGTGCCGGCTCGTCGGGCCCGAGCCAGGCGGCGCCCGCCTCACTCATTGGTCGGCCGCGGGGGTCAGTCGTGGGTTGGTGCAGGAGATCACGCCGTCCTTGGTGCGTAAGGGGCCGAGCGCGGTGTCGTGGGTCTGCTTCGGCGCAAAGGCGTACGCGATCCGCCAGCCGGCCGCGTCCAGCCGCGCGACCAGGGCGTCATGGTCGGCGCGGCGATGGGTCCCGATGTGGAGCCGCCGGCAGGCCCGGTCGAGCGCGGGCAGCCCGGTGGTCACCGCGGCGAGCTCGCTGCCCTGGATGTCGATGTCGATCAGGTCGACCGGCGGCGCCAGCGCCAACAGGTCGGCGATCGTGACCGCGCTCGCCAACACCCAGTCGCGCGACCGCACCCGGTCGCCGACCGCGTAGGGGTCGGCGAGCCCGGCGCGGCCGGTCTCGACCAGCGAGAGCAGGACCTGGTGCGCCTCGGCCGGCGACAGCGCGCGCAGGCGCACCGCCGCCTCGCCCGACTCCTTGCCCTGGCCGAGCTGACCCGCGAGATCGGGGAACAACACCGGCCGGTGGTCGTGGCTGACTGCGGCGTGGATCGCGGTGACGCCGGCCGGATCGACGCCGTTGGTCGCGAGATGCGCCGCGAGCCACCGGTGGTGCTGCGGCTGGCCGTCGACCGCGACGAACCGGCATGCGATCTCGGGGCGCAGCTGGCGGGCGATCGCCGCGGCCTCGACGGTGCGCACGCCCCAGGCGGCGCCGAGTTCGATCAGGGTGAAGCGGTCGCCGGCCTGCTCGATCGCGCCCACCAGGTCGCCGAGCTCGAGCAGCTTTTCCGACAGGCCGGGCAGGGCGGTTTCGATGATGCGGTCTTGATCGGTGCGCTCGTGCACGCCCGGGTGGTGCGGGTCGAGCCAGGCCGCCGGGGTGTGGATGCCGAGGCAATCGACCTCGACCCCGCGCGGTGCCGGGCCGCGATAGGGCACAAGACGCGCGACCGCGATGGCGGCGCGAGCGACCCCGGGGTCGTGGGGCGACCGTGGCGCCGGTGGCTCAGGAGGCACGCTGTTGCTGGCGAACCCGCAGTTGGCGGGCGCGGGTCAGAATGCTGTCTTCGAGCTTGGTCGCGGTGTCGTCTTCGACCGCGATGTCCCGCCAGTCGGTCCCGGCGCGACGCTGGCGGAACACCGAGGCGCGGATGCCGTCCGCGCGCAGCTGGCGATCAAGGATATAGAGATTGACCTTGAACCGCTCATCCGGCGCCTCCGGCGGGGTGTACCAGTCGGTCAGGATCACGCCGCCGAACGGGTCGGCCGAGGTGATCGGCAGGAACGACAAGGTGTCGAGCGATGCCCGCCACAAGAAGCTGTTGACCGCGATGCCGGTGCCGCCGCCGCTCTCTTCGTCGGCGCGGTCTGGACCGAGCAGGGTGAAGCCGCCGTCGCCGCCGAGCACGCTGCCGCGACGGTAGGCGTCCCGCTTCTTGTCGTCGACCGGGCTGCTGGTCTCGATATCCATGCCGGCGCACCCGGCGACCACCAGGAGCGCGGCGAGCAACGGGGCGATGGACGGCAGGCGGGGGCGGGTCATGGCGCGACGCTCGCGGTTTCGACGACGGTGCCGGTGTTAGAGCAGAAACCGCATAGGGGTTCAAGACGGCGGGCGCCGGAGGCCCGATCCGGCCGCGAAAACGGCCTCGGCAACAGAGGTCGGTGCGGCGACCGGCGGAACGCCTTTGCGCAAGGGTTGGGGGGTGACACCCCCAACCCTTGCGAACATGCCGGGTCGCCCCGGTCAGTCCCGCGGCAGCCCGAGACTGCGCGCCCGGCTGTGCTCGCGCGCCGTGATCAGGAGCAGGGCATCGCGCGCCGGGTCGTCCCACCAATCACCCAGCCGCGCCAGGTCGCCCCGGGTCACGCCGACGTCCTCGAGCAGATGGGCGGGCAACCCCAGCAGCGCCCGACGCCCGCGCGCCGCCTGCGCTCGCTCGCGCAGCCACGAGAACACGCGGCGCGCCGCCGCACCCGGTGCCAAGATCACCGGGGACGCCTTGGTGGTCCGGAGCGCTGTCTGCGAAGTCATGGTCATCTGTCTTCTCCCCGCTGTCTTGAAGGACGGCCGCGGCCGGTCAGGCTGGGTCGGCGGTGACACGAAGATTGGCCCTCACCGCTTGATCAAGCAAACGAATAGGGCTTATGGTTGGGATCAGATTCGTTGATGCGAACGGCCCGGCGGCAGGAGGGGTGCCCGATGACCATGGCGGCGATGAACGCGATCGACCCCGACCTGTTGCGCAGCTTCGTTTCGATTGCCGAGACCGGCAGCTTCACCGAGGCGGCGCGGCGGTGCTTGCGCACCCAGTCCGCAGTCAGCATGCAGATGAAGCGGCTCGAGGACGGGCTCGGGCGCCCGTTGCTCGATCGCAGCGGCCGCGCCGTCCAGCTGACCGCCGACGGCGAACGGCTGTTGGTCCACGCCCGGCGCATCCTCGCCGCGCATCAGGAAGCGATCAGCGCGTTCACCGAACCGGATCTCCAGGGCTCGCTGCGTCTCGGCACGCCCGACGACTATGCGACCTCGTTCCTGCCGGCGATCCTGTCGCGGTTTGCCGAAAGCCACCCGCTGGTCCACATTGAGGTGGTGTGCGACTCGACCGCGCGGCTCAGCACCCAACTCGCCGACGGCACGCTCGATCTCTCGTTGATCACGGTGGGCGAGCACGACGACACCGACCGTCTGTTGGTGCGCGAGCCGGTGGTCTGGGTGACCTCGCCCCACCATTGCGTCCATGAACGCGACCCGCTGCCGATCGCCCTGTTCCCGCCGGGCTGCACCTTCCGGCGCTGGGCTTTGAGCGCGCTTGCCGCCAAGGGCCGCGCGTTCCGCCACGCCTACACCAGCCTCAGCATGGCCGGGCTGGTTGCCGCGGTGCGCGCCGGGCTGGCGATCTCGGTGCTCGGCTGCAGCACCGTGCCGGACGACTTGAGCGTGCTCCGCGCTGGCGACGGCTTCAGCACGCTGCCCAATTACGCGATCGCGCTCCGCCGCGGCGGCACCGAGCGCGCGCGGCTTGCCGACTGTCTCGAGCAGCATATCATCGCTAGCTTCGGGATCGCCGCCGCCCGCGCCGCCGGCCCCCCCGGGGCTGCCGAGGCGGCGGTCGCGTAAGGCGGGCGCGGACCAGAGCCGCCGGGTCGGCTGCCCTGCGGCGATCCGGATCGCACGCCCGATCCCGGACATGGTATGTCTGGCGGGGTGAGGGCGTGTCGGCGGCCTTCGGGAGAGCGTCTGTTGATCATCCGGCTCTTGGCTTTGGCCCTTTGCCTCGCCGTCGGCGCTGCAGGCGTGCACGCCCAGACCGACGGCGACCGGCGCGCCGGCCGCGCGGTCGTGCTCACGGTAGACGGCGCGATCGGCCCGGCGACCGCCGATTACATCGAAAACGGCCTCGGCCACGCCCGCGACAGCGGCGCCGACCTGGTGGTGCTGCGGATCGACACCCCGGGCGGCCTGGTCACCAGCACCCGCGACATCATCCGCGACATCCTCGCCTCGCCGATCCCGGTGGTCGGCTTCGTCGCGCCGCGCGGCGCCCATGCCGCCAGCGCCGGCACCTATATCCTCTACGCCACCCACCTGGCCGCGATGGCGCCCGGCACCAACATGGGGGCGGCGACCCCGGTCGAGATGGGTGGCGGCATGCCGCTGCCCGGCGGCGATCCGACCGCGGACGACGACGGCGAGGGCAAGAACCGCAAGGGCGAGCGAGACGGCGACGGCGACGGCGACGATCAGGCGCCGCCGGACGCGCTCGCCGCCAAGGCGGTCAGCGATGCCGCCGCCTATATGCGCAGTCTCGCCGAGTTGCGCGGCCGCAATGTCGAGTGGGCCGAGCGCGCGGTCCGCGAAGCCGCCAGCCTGTCGGCCCGCCAAGCGGTCGAGCGCGAGGTCGTCGAGCTGATGGCCAAAGACCTCGACGCGCTGCTCGAGGCGATCGACGGGCGCACCGTCACGATCGACGGCGACCCGGTGACGCTGGCGACCCGCGACATCGCGGTCGAACACTACGAGGCCGACTGGCGCACCCGCCTGCTCTCGGTGCTGACCGACCCGAACGTCGCCTTCATCTTGATGATGATCGGCATTTACGGCCTGATCTTCGAGCTCGCCAACCCGGGCGCCACCGTGCCGGGCGTGATCGGCGCGATCAGCCTGGTGTTCGGTCTCTATGCCCTGAGCGTGCTGCCGATCGACTATGCCGGGCTGGCGCTGATCCTGCTTGGCGTCGCGTTCATGGTCGCCGAAGCGTTTCTGCCGTCGTTCGGCATCCTCGGGATCGGCGGGATCGTCGCGTTCGCGGTCGGCGCCACCATGCTGATCGACGCCGACGTGCCCGGGTTCGCGCTCGACTGGACGGTGATTGCCGGCACCACCGCCTCGACCGGGCTGGTCGTGTTCGCTGCCCTGTTCGTTGCGATCCGCTCGCACGGCCGCCCGGTGGTCACCGGTCGTGAAGGGTTGGTCGGGCAAACGGCGACCGTGGTCAGCTGGAACACCACCGACGGCTATGTCCATGTCGCCGGCGAAGATTGGCGTGCCGAGGCCGCCGCACCGTTGGCGGCCGGCGCCCGGGTCACCGTCGAACGGGTCGATGGCCTGACCCTGACCGTCGCTGTCGGACGCGGCGCCACCGACCCGGAGCCTGCCGGCTGACCGCGGGCGGCACACCGCCGCTCCGGTCACGGCTCACCGCCAGCCACAGGTGCGCGGCATGAAAAACACGCCACCCGTTCCCGAGGTCGAGCTCTTGATCGAGTTTATGGAGGTCTCGATGGTGATTTCGTTTGTCGTGGTCCTGCTGCTCGGAGTGCTGTTGGCCGCGATCCGCATCCTGCGCGAGTATGAACGCGCGGTGATTTTCACGCTCGGCCGGTTCACCGCGGTCAAGGGACCCGGCTTCTTTCTTTTGATCCCGTTCATTCAGCAGATGGTCAAAGTAGACGTCCGCACTCTGGTCCAGGACGTGCCGTCGCAGGACGTGATTTCGCGCGACAACGTCTCGGTCAAGGTCAACGCGGTGATCTACTTCCGGGTCGTCGACCCCGACCGCGCGATCAACCAGGTCGAAGACTATATGATCGCGACCAGCCAGCTGGCCCAGACCACGCTGCGCTCGGTGCTCGGCAAGCACGATCTCGACGAGATGCTTGCCGAGCGCGACAAGCTCAACCGCGACATTCAGGAAATCCTCGATGCGCAGACCGATGCCTGGGGCATCAAGGTCGCCAATGTCGAGATCAAGCATGTCGATATCGACGAGAGCATGGTCCGCGCGATCGCCAAACAGGCCGAAGCCGAGCGTGTCCGCCGCGCCAAGGTGATCAACGCGGAAGGTGAGCACCAGGCGGCGGAACGGCTGGTCGAGGCCGGGCGGACGCTGTCCAAGGATCCGCGCGCGATGGAGTTGCGTTATCTGTCGGCGGTCCAGGAGGCTGCGGCGGATCGCGCCAGCACCATCTTGTTTCCGCTGCCGATGGAGTTGTTCACTCGGCTTACTCGGGGTGGTTCCTGAGACCAAGGGTGGCCGCACCAGCGGCCTTGTGGGGGCTTCGCCCCCATGTCAGGGGGTTTCACCCCCCGACACCCCCCGACCAGGGGTTGCCCCCTCGACCCCGCTTCAGGCGTGGGGGTCAAGGGGGGTGCCCCCCCTTGCGGGGGTCGAGGGGGCAGCGCCCCCCGCCTGCGGCGAGGGCAGGACCGCCCACGTTCAAGTGTTTTCCTTCCCCCGCCCCAAGGCGGGGGAAGGTGGGCATCCGGCGCCACAGGAAAACACCGCCTACAACCGCCCCTCAGCCCGAAACCACGCGATTGCGTCCGCAAATGCCTCGCGCGCCGGCCGCGCGCGGTACCCAAGCACCCGCTCCGCCTTCGCCGACGAAAAGAACATCTTCTTCATCGACATCCGCACCCCGTCGACCGTCGCCAGCGGCTCACCGCCGAACACCCGCGCCCACAGCTCCGACACCACGGCGATCGGCAGCACGGCCCGGTGCGGCAACGCAATCCGCGGCGGCGGCCGCCCGGTCAACTCGGCGATCATCGCCAAAATCGCCGCCAACGTCATGTCGGTCCCGCCCAAAACATACCGCTCACCGACCACCCCCGACGCCCCGGCGGCCAGATGCCCGGCGGCGACGTCATCGACATGGACGATGTTGAGCCCGGTATCGACATACGCCGGCATCCGCCCGGCCGCGGCGTCCAGCACCATCCGGCCGGTCGGCGTCGGCTTCAGATCGCCCGGGCCGACCGGGGTCGACGGGTTGACGATCACCGCCGGCAAGCCCTCGCGCGCCACCAGCTCGCGCACCACCTTCTCGGCCAGATACTTCGAGCGCTTGTAGTCGCCGATCATGTCGTCCAACCCGACCGGCGTGGTCTCGTCGGCCGGACCGCCGTCGCGCCGCAACCCCAAGGTCGCGACGCTGCTGGTGTAAACGACCCGCCCGACCCCGGCGTCCAACGCGGCGCGCATCAAAGACCGCGTGCCGTCGACATTGACGGCGTAAAGCTCGGCCGGGCGCCGCGCCCACAGCCGGTAGTCGGCGGCGACATGATACAGCGCCGAACAGCCGCGTACCGCCGCAGCCAGACTAGACGGGTCGGTCAGATCGCCGGTGACCACCTCGACCGACAAACCGGCCAGGTTGCGGCGCGGGCTGCCCGAGCGGGTCAAGACCCGGACGGCGTCGCCGCGGGCGCACAAATGGCGCGCAACAGCGGCGCCGACAAAGCCGGTGGCGCCGGTGACCAATGTCTGCATAACATCTCGCCCCAAGACATGGGGGGGGCGTTGCCCCCCACCCCCCCCCCCAACCAACGGCCGAAGGCCCTTGGACCCCACTAACTCGACGCGGCAGTGATCCGCCAGACCCGGCCGCGGATCGAATCGCTGATGTAGAGCGCGCCGTCGGGACCCTCGGCCAAGCCCATCGGGCGAAAACGCGCCTGGTGCGGGCTCGCCAAACGGTCGGTACCGGCAAAGCCGTCGGCAAACAGCTCCCATGCCGACCCGACGCCGTTCCGGCGCGGCACCGCCACCACGGCATAGCCGGCCTGCGGCAGCGGCGCGCGATTCCACGAGCCGTGAAACGCAACGAACGCAGCACCGTGATAGCGCGCCGGGAACCCGCCGGCACTCCCGCGATAGATCAACAGGTCGTTGGGCGCCCAATGGGCCGGGAACGCGACCAGCGGGTCGGCATACCGACCGGCTGGCGCCACCATCCGGCCGTCGCCGCCATACTCCGGCGCCACCATCCGCCGATCACGCCCGGGATCGAAATAGGTGTACGGCCACCCCAGATCGGCCCGCGCGGACACGCTGTGCAGCTCCTCGGCCGGCAGCCGGGCATTGTCCACGGCGTCGAAGAACGCCGGCCACAGCGTGTCGAGTTGGTCGCGCCCGTGCATCGCCACCATCAACCGATCGACCGCGGGCTCCCAGGCGATCGCCACGGCATGGCGCATCCCGGTGATATGCCGACGGCCATCGACCGGATGGCGCTGACCCGTCCGGTCGGCGTCGTACCGCCACACCCCGGCATGCGCCGCCAGCCACGGACACGGCCGCATCCCGGGCGACTCGAGGCTGCGGCTGCGCCGCTGGCACGCGTTCGACGGCGCCCCGACCGCGACGTACAGACCGCCGGCGCCGTCGAACGCCAGCGGCTTGGCGGCATGGGTGTGCTGATCGGGAAAGCCGCCGACGATCGTCCGGGGCGCCTCGCCCGGCACCAACGCCCCCGGCCGAAGCCGATAGCGCAACACCGCGCGGTCGGTCGAAACATACAATTCCTCGCCCCGGACCGCGATCCCGGTCCCGCCATGGGGCGCGAATCGCTTCTCACGGTCGGCGACCCCGTCGCCGTCGTCGTCGGCAAGCGCGACCACCCCGCCGCCGCCCGCCGGCCGACGCAGACGGACATAGACCTCGCCGCTGTCACGCACCGCGAGGTGGCGCGCCCGCCCGAGCCGGTCGGCAAACACGGTCGCGCTGAACCCGGGCGGCAGCGAGATCCCGGTCCCGGGCACCGCGACCAACCGCGGGTCGTCAGGCGGTACCGCCGCGACCGGACGCGCGGCCACGGTCGCGCCAACGGCCACCACCACCGCGACTGCGACCGTGCGCGCCGTGTGGCCAAGACGGCCGGTCGGCCGCGTCGATGCCCTCATCTCGCCCTCCCGGTCGCGCGCGGCCGCCGCCACCGGGGCCTTGAGCGTGTGCAGCAGGCCGACCAACAGCGTCACGATCACCAACGCCCCGATCTGATGCGCCACGCCGAGCCACACCGGCACCGCGAGCACCAGCGTCGTGATCCCGAGCCCGACCTGGATGAGCCCCATCAGCCCGAGCGTGCCGGCGACCCGCCGCGCCCGATCCGGCACCGCGGCCCACTCGGCCCACACCCACAGCCCCAGCAGCGACAGCGCCGTCGCGACCCCGAGCCAGCGATGGAGGAACTGGACCGCCGCCGTGTTCTCGACCAGGTTGAGCCACAGCGGCGTCAGCGACGCCGCCTCGGGCGGCAGCCAATGCTCGCCCATCAGCGGGAAGCTGTTGTAGGCAAGCCCGGCGTCGAGCCCGGCGACGAACGCGCCCCACACGACCGTCACCCCGGTCAGCGCCAACACCGTCCAAGTCGCCGCCCGCAGCCGCCGCGCCGGTCCCGGCCCCCCACTCGGCCCGGGCGTCGCCGCCGGCACCCGCGGGTCGAGCAACGCAAGACCCTGAGCGAGCATCAGCGCAAAGATCACGATCGCCAGCACCAAGTGAAGCGCGAGGCGATAGTGGCTGACCGACGGGTGATCGACCAGGCCGCTCGCCACCATCACCCAGCCGACCCCGGCTTGCAAACCGCCAAGCGCGAGGAACCCGACCAGCCGCGCCACCAGCCATCGCGGCAACTGCCCTCTCAGCCAGAACCACAGGAACGGCACCAGGAACACCACCCCGATCAGCCGGCCCCACAGCCGATGCACCCACTCCCACCAGAAAATCGTGCGAAACCCCTCGAGCGTCATCGTGAAATTGTTGAGCCGGAACTCCGGGGTCTCGCGATACAGAGCGAACAACCGCTGCCACTCGGCGTCGCTGAGCGGCGGTAGCGCCCCGATCAGCGGCCGCCACTCGACGATCGACAGACCTGATTCGGTGAGCCGGGTGATCGCCCCGATCACCGCGATCGCGACGACCATCAAGCAGCAGCCGATCAGCCACAGGCCGACCGCCCGGCGCGGCCACTTCTCGGACGCCGCGGTCGGCGGCTGAGACGGTGAAACGGTCAAGAGCGCGGTCTCCTTAAAGGCGCGGGGTCTCTGGGTCACGGTCGGGCCGACGGGCCGACGGGCCGATTCGCGTACAGCCCGGGTGGCACGTGGAGAAAAGTCAAATGTCGGCACGTGCCCCCGCGTCAAGTCCGCCCGTGCCGGCGTCTTGCGGCGCAGGCCGGTGTGCGCGCCGGCGCGATCGACCGGCCGGGATGCTGCAGCTGCACAAAGCAGAAAAACCGCTTTCCTGTGGCGATTCTGCAGCGATCCGGCGGCTCACCCGCTTGCGAAGTCCTGAGAAGCCTCACCAAATCGGTTGGTATCCGATTTATCAGTTGCCATCCCGCGGGTTAGTGCCCATTCTTTACAAGGTTGATCGCCGACTGCGTATCCGAGGTCCAAAACAGTGCTTGGCGGGACTCGACCGTCATAAATGAACCGTCTAATAAACATATTTTAGACAAAAAATTCGCAGCGACGACCAACCACAGGGGACAGACGCCGATCGGGGTAGATCGGCACCGGGCATCCAGAGCGGAGGGGGTTATGGGACAATCATTCGCTTTGTTTGCGAATCAATCCCGGCGGAGTGGCGAGGCCGGGCGGTCGTTGCGGGCACAGATCGGCCGGCGGCGCAAGCAGATCAGTTGGCTCTCACGATCGACACCGGACGCCAAGGACATCACCGGGCTGCCGGCCCATTGGACCGAGGCGCGGGGGGCCGAGACTCGCGGCAAACGGCGCGCGATCAGTTTGTTCGCGCCGACGGCCGAACCGGCGACCGTGACCAAGCCGGCGCCTGCGCGGGACGAGGCGCCGGCAAAAAGGACCGAGCGGCGGCGATCGCTGCTCGCCCGGCGGGTTCCGCGTAGCGCGGTTTGGGCGGTCAGCGGCCTGATGCTCGGCGCCGCCACCGCGTCGGTCGCGCTGACCACCCGGGTGCGGTGGAGCGAGGCCAACCAGGCCTGGCTGGTCACGATCGGGTCGCCGACCGCGTCGGCGCGCGCCGCGGCGGTGCCGACCCCGGTGCCGGCGCCGTCGCCGTGGACCTGGGACGCGGTGGTGTCGTCGTGCGTGCGCGGCGCCACCCGCAGCTCGCTCAGCGCGGCGATCCCGGCGGCGG
>JANQHG010000282.1 GCA_028277115.1 Azospirillaceae bacterium | reverse complement strand
GCGCCGCCGGTGCCGCGGTCGGGTCGGGCGCGGGCACCGCGACCGCCATCGCGTCGATCACGGTCGCACCGGCCGGCACGGTGGTGGCCCAGCAGGCGTCGCCGAGCCGACGGAGACCGCGGCACGCCGTCTCAAGGTCGGCCGGCGCCGGCCCGACCCCAGCCAACAGGACCGCGGACCGCCGACGCGACGCGGTGACCCGAAACACTGCCGGCGCCACGCCGGTCAGCCGCGACCGGTGACGCCGGACCAGAACCTGCCAACCCCGTCGGGCATCGCGCTCGCGCCAATAGTAGCCGAGCTGAATGCCCGGCATCGCCGCGATCAGTGTGCGCCCGCCGACCGCCGTGTCGGTCGCCGGGATCGCCCCGGCGGGGTCGCTGGCGACCGGGTCCACCTCGACCTCGGCCGCCGGCTCTGCCGCAACCCGCCCAGCCTCAGCCGTCTCCGCGGCCGGGGCCGCGGTCTCCGAGACGGGGCGCGCGGCGACCGGGGTCTGCGTGACCAAGGTCTCTGTTACCGCGGTCTCTGTTACCGGGGTCTCCGTCTCGGGAGCCTCTGGTCGCCGGGTCTCCGCAACGGGGATGTCAGCGGCGTCCGCGTCAGCGGTCTCAACCTCAGGGGCATCTGCCTCTGTGGTTTCGGCCGCACCGGCGTCTGTCTCAGCGGTTTCGCCGTCGGTGGCTTGTCTCTCAGCGGCGGCGCCGGTGGCTGCCGCCACGACCTCCGCCGGCGTCTCTGCCAGCGCGGCCAGTTCGGTCAGCGACGCGGGCTCGGTGGTCGCCGCGGGCGCGAGAGCGGCGATCGCATCCGGCTCGACGATCACCGCCTCGGGCGCGGGGATGTCGGCGTCCGGGTGGCTCGCCGATCCGTCGGGCGCACCGGCGTCAGGGTGCCCGGCGGTATCGAGCGGCTCGACCGTTTTGCCGGGGTCGAGTTGGGAGACCAGACACGAGGCGCGCCGGCGTCGCAGGTCCCCGCAGACCGACCGGAGCCTTGGCGGTGCCGCGCCATGCACGCCGATTACCTGATAGGCGCCCCGTTCCGGCGAACTCAACTCGTAAAGGATCGGTTTCAAGTTTCCAAGGGTGTCGCCGTACCGCCTATTCAGTCGCTGCCAACCGCTCAGTGCTTTGTCGCGCAGACGGTACGACCCGAGTTGGATCACCCAGCGGCCGGGCTCCGCGGGCGCCGGCGGGTCGGCGCCGGCCGACTGCGCGGCCGGGTCCGCAGCCGGTGCGGTGCCCGCGGTCGGGGTGTCCGACACGGTGGGCAAGAGCGGGACCACCGCGCTGCCCGGCGGCACCGAGACGAAATGACACATGGTGCCGCGGCGGCGGATCCGCCGGCAGGCACGATCCAGCAGGTTGTTGTGGCGCGCCGCCGGCGCCACCGCGCCCAACACGACCAAGTTGCCGGACCGGCGGGTCGGCCAGTCGAACACGACCGGCGTCACGTCGGTGCCGAGCGTGTCCGGATAACGCGCCGTCAGCTTCGCCCAGCCGACCATCGCGTCCGCCCGGGTCTGATAGGCCGCCAGCTGGAGCACCTGCGGCGCCGGGTTGTCGGACCGCGCCACCGGGGCCGCGGTTAGCACCACCAGCGTCCCGAACGCAACCACGCCGAGGGTTTGGTGAACCATCACTGATCGCATCGATTTTCACCCGACGCCAATGGACCCGCGCGGGCGACCGGAAGCCGGTCGGAACAAGCTGGTCGAAACCGCACTTGGAAATCACAACCGATATCTCAGATGACAATACAACAGCCGGTCAACCGGCGCAAGACAATTGCCGGGGATTAGTCCTTACGACACTGGCTGATCAGCGTGAGCTGTCAGGCTTCGACGCCGCCGAGGTCACAGATCTGGTGCCATGCGATCTCGGACACCGGCTGGACCGAGAGACGAGACTGGCGAACCAATACCATGTCGGACAATTTCGGCTCGGATTTGATCCGGCTTAAAGTCACTGGCCGGACAAACGGTCGCAGTGGGCGGACCTCGACCATGCCGAACCGACCGCTGGAGTCGGTCGGATCCGGATGATACGTGCGCGTTATTTCGACGATCCCGACGATCGCGCGGCCTTCATTGGAGTGATAGTAGAAGGCGCGGTCTCCGATCCGCATCGCCTTCATGTTGTTCGCAGCCTGATGATTGCGCACCCCATCCCACCCGGTTGCACCGTCGCGCACCAGATCGTCCCATGAATAGGTCGCCGGCTCGGATTTGATCAGCCAATAGGCCATGGCGCCTCCGGTTCGCCTTTTTGGTCATCGGTCTCGCGGGTTCGGCCGACCCGTCCCGGCAGAACCGCCGAAGGTCGGCCGACCGGCCGTGCGCGGGGCGCCAGCCCCCAAGACCTCGCCGCTGGCGTCGGCTCACGCCGAACGCGCCGGCGGCCGGCGCAGCAGCACCTTGTTGAGGCCATTGAGCGCCGCGTACAGCCGGGCAAACTCGGTCGCGACCTGATCCGGGGTTACCGATCCGCCGGCGGCGGCGGCGACCTCCTCGGCGATCTCGCCGATCGACCGGCGGCCGTCGATCCGGGCGAGCATCGGGCCGGCCAGCCGCGGCATCGGCAAGGACAGGCGATGGCCGTGGAGTTCGGCCGTGAGACTGCCGCCGGCCGGCAGGCGGCGCCCGAGCGCAGCACCGTCGAAGTCGCGCAACACCGGCACCATCGCCGGGTCGTCGGGCCGCGCCACCGCATCGGCCAGATCGCGGCTCGCGACCAGATAGACGATGTGTTTGGTGATCGAGCCCGAAATCCGCTCGGCCCACGCCGCCTGGGCAATCGGGTCCAGCCGCTCCAGCCGGCGCAACAGCCGCGGGTCGGCGACATAGCTCGACGGACGATAGCGTGCAGGCTCGATCAGGCCGGCGATCGCAAGGTCGGCGCCGGCGGCCAACGCCGCGACCTGGTCGATCGTGAACGGCCGGTCGCAACTGTGCAGCAACAGATCAAAAAGACCGGCGTCCGACTGACGGTGATCGCTGAGCAAGGTGTTCCGGCGGAACCAGTTGGTCTGCGGCAGCTGAGCGATCAGCCGGCGCGCCAGCGCCACCCGCTCGGCCGGCGGCAGGTCGTCGGTGAGGTCGCGCAACGCCTCCTGGAGCGGGTAGACCCCGGTCCGGCCATAGGGGGCGTACACCATCAGGCCGATGCCGCCGCCGGGGGCGAGCCGGCGCGTCAGCGCCGCCAAGCCGTCGGCCGGCGCGTCCAGGTGGTGGAGCATGCCGCAGCAGTCGATATAGTCGAACGGCCCCGGCACCCCGGCGCCCTCGACGTCGAGCAGCGAACCCTGGTGAAACGTCAGGTTGGTCAGACCGCGACGGGCGGCGCGGGCTTCGGCGATCCGGCGCGCGGCGTCCGACAGGTCGAGGTAGGCGATCCGGGCCGGGCTCGCGCGGTCGGCCAGCTGTTGTGCCAGCATGATCGCGCCGTCGCCGGTGCCGCCGCCGGCGACCAGGACCGAAAACGGTTGCGCAAAGTCGCGCCGGCCGCCGAACACATAGTGGTTGAGCTCGTCGAGATGGCTCGGCGAGCCGACGATCAACCGGCGCGCCTCGTCGGCGGGGTCGCGGGTGGGGTAGGGATAGGCCTCGTACTGAGCCCGCAATCGGTCCGAACGGTCGGTCATGCTCCGGTCCGGAAAGGGTCGGGGGGCGGCAAGGGTCCGGCAGCCGCCCCCAGGGGTGCGGGTCAGGCGACCCGGGCGAACACGCCGTCGGCGGACAGAAGCCGCGCGGTGCGGCGGTTGAAATAGCCGGGGATCAACAAGATCGGCTGAAAACCGAGCGCTGCCAGCCGGTCGGCGGCGGCGCGCCAGTCCGGTTCGCCCTGGTAGACCGGCGCCAGCGCCAATTCGACCTGAATCAGCCAGACCCGCGCCAGCGTCGCCGCCGCGCCGGCCAGCACCTCGAAATCATAGCCCTGGGTGTCGAGCTTGAGCAACAGCCGGTCGGTCGGCCCGGCCCAGCGGTCGATCCAGCCGTCCAGCCGGGCGAGCGGCACGGTCTCAGCATCGACGAAGCGCGCGCTGTCGAGCAATTGGGCCATCTCCGGCCGGAAGCCGCGCACCGACGACATGTCGCTCTCAGCCGAGACATTGAGCGTCACCGTGCCGTCGATCGCCCCGAGCGCCAGTTGCGGCGCGACGGTCCACGCCGGATCCCCGTCGGCGGCGCGCTCAAGCGCGGCATGGGCGGCGGCGACCGGTTCGATCGACACGATGCGCCCGCGCCAGCCGAGCCGGCGCAGACGCGACGCGTACTGCCCGATGTTGGCCCCGACATCGATCACGCAACTGATCTCGTAATGGTCGAAGATGCGCGCGAGCGCACGGTCGTCGCGCTCGGTGCCGCGCAGCGGTGCGGACGCGCTCATTGATGCGCGAACGCCCAATAGAGCGCGCGGGCCCGTTGATAGACCGGTCCGGCTTGATAATGGTGGCCCTCGAACCGGGTCGCCGGTTGGACCTTGGCGAGGTTGCCGGTGGAAAACAGCTCGTCGGCCTCGAACAGGTCCTCGGGCGTGACCACGGTCTCGCGCACCTCGATGCCGTCGTCGCGCAACAGCTCGATCACCCGTTGGCGGGTGATGCCGTTCAAGAAGGTGCCGTTGAGCGCCGGGGTCGCCACCACCCCGTCCTTGGCCAGAAACAGGTTGGCGGTCGCGAACTCGGCAACATGGCCGAGCGGGTCGAGCATCACCGCGGTGTCGAAGCCGCGCGCGCGCGCCTCGCGCAGCGCCAGCCCGACATTGGGGTAGAGACACGACGCCTTGGCCTGGGTCGGCGCGACCGCGGGCGACGGGCGCTGGCGCGACGACAGACACGCGGAAAAGCCGCGCTCCCCGGGCAGCGGCAGCTCATGGATCGTCAGCACGAACTCGGTGGTCTCGGCATCCGCGAGCACGAAGCCGCCCTCGGCGAAGAACGCGGGCCGGATGTAGAGTTCGGCGCCGCGGGGAAAACGCGCGATGCCGTCGCGCGCGATCTCTTCGATCTCGCCGGCGGTCAGCATCGGCGCGAGCCCCATCACGGCCGCCGAGGCGATGCAGCGCGCGCAATGGCGGTCGAGGTCGGGCGCGACCCCGTCGAACGCCCGGGCACCGTCGAACACCACCGACGACATCCAAAAGCCATGGGTCATCGGGCCGATGACTTTCGGATTGCCCTCGAGCCACCCGCCCCGGTAATAGGTCTGCGCCTGCGTTGCGCCCTGGTCGGTCGCTCCGTGGCCGACCGCGCCGTGTCCCGCCGCCCCGTGTCCCAGCATCGTCCGTCTCCCGCCGCCGCGCGTGCGGTCCGCCCGACCGTCGACGCCGGCGGCGCGACGGTCGGACCCAA
>JANQHG010000249.1 GCA_028277115.1 Azospirillaceae bacterium | reverse complement strand
AAAGTCAGATGGAGGCGGCGGAAATAGGCCGGGGGCGTCGATTGTGCGATCCGGTAGAGAAGATGCCAGACCCGGGAGACGCTCTGAAGGCCGAACTGGTGGTTCTTGGCGTGGCCAAAGTGTAGGCGGTCCGGGGTCAGGGTCGCGGTGACCCGATTGCCCGCCGCAAGACACGGTCGGCGTGGGCCACAAGGAAGAGGCGGCGGCGGTGGTGAGGGGCGCCCAGCTCTCGCGCGCTGAACATGCCCGCTGCAACGCGATAGCCCAGTCGTTGTAGGTCCGTGGCGACATCCCCGAAGCCCAACGACAAATGCCCGACAACGTTTTCGCACAAGACCCAAGGTGTCCGCGCAGCGGACGGATGGGGGCATACGGCGGCGCCGGCGGCCACCTGACCCGCCGTATGCCCCCCTCTAACTTCCCCCCACGTTCCGTGGGGGGAGGACTGTCCCCCGCCTTGCGGCGGGGCTGCCACGCAGTTTCATCCAGGGTGGGTCGGCCGAAGGACGGTGGGGAACTAGACCTTGAAGCCGATCCGGAACCCGCCCCAATGACGCCCGGCAACCACCACCGGAGCCGAGACATCCTTCATCAACACGAACTGCCCGCGACCCATGTCGCGGCGATAGGTCTGGAGCAGAAACGGCTTGACATTGCGCGCCGCCGCCAGCCCGGTGCGGTCGTTGAAAATGCGCCGGTTGCGGCAGTTGGCCTTGTTCCAGGCCGCGTCGTCGCCCTGCGGCTGGGAGAATTTGCGATTGTGGGTCGGTAAATAGCCGTTGCGGTCAACCGCGGCGCAAAAGACGATCCGGTCGTTTTCCGTCAGCACCTGCTCCTGAATCGCCGGCAGCACCTCGTCGGTGAACGCAGTGAACCGGGCCAAATGCTGCTCGGGGTCGGTGTCCGGGATCGGGCGGTACGCCTCGTCGAACAGGTCATCAAGGGTGAGCCGGCCCGCCACCATCGCATCCTCAAAGGTCGCTGCGATCCGGTCGGCGGTGCGCTGGACCAGCCGGATCATCGGGGTATCGACCGTCTCGACCCCGAGTTCGGCGGTGGTGCCGATCAACCGCTCGCTCATCTCGACCAAGGTGCTGATCCGATCGCGCGCCTGGGTGAGGCTGTCGCTCGCGCGCTGCACACCGATCGCCATCGCGCCGAGCTCGTCGGTGACCTGGCGGCAGCTGGCCCCGATGTCGCCCGCCGCCTGGTCGATCGTGTCGCTGTGTGCGGTCAGCCCCGCCATCGCCGTGTCGACGGTGGCGAGCATGGTCCCGATCGCGGCGGTGCCGTCGCTGACCGCCGCGGCGCGTCCGGCACAGTCGCCGGTGTAGGCGATCACCTCCTCGGCGCGCTCGGTCAACTGGCGCAAGGTGGCGTCGATCTCGGCGGTCGCCTCTCCGGTCTTGACCGACAGGCTCTTGACCTCGCCCGCAACCACGGCAAAGCCGCGCCCGGCCTCGCCCGCCCGCGCCGCCTCGATCGTCGCATTGAGCGCGAGCAGGTTGGTCTGCTTGGCGATCGCGCTGATCTCGCGCGCGACCTTGGCAATCTTGGCCAGCGCCTCGTGGAACCCGGCGACGTGCCCCTCGATCCCGCCGACCAGGTTGACCAGGGTGTGGATGTCGGTGAGCGACGCCTCGACCTGCTGGCGCGAGCCGTCCATCTCGCCCCGCGCCTGGTCGAGCGCGCGCCGCGCCGCCGCCGAGGTCTCGACAATCCTGAGCGAGCGCGCCGCCATCTGCTCGCTCGACGCCATCAATTCGTCGAAAAACGCCGCCTGGCGGGTCAAACGGTCGCTGACATCATCGACATGGCCGGAGACATCGGCGATCTCGACCCCGAGATTGCCGGCCTCAGTCGCGATGTCCGAAACCAATTGGCCACGATACGCATAACTTCCGTCCATCGCGCTTCCCCTTTTCGTACAACACGGCTTGTTTAGACCGTCCGCATCGACATGCGGTCGCCGCTTGTCCGCCCCCAATCCCGCCGGCCATTATTATTTTGAAGGGTAGGGGTATCTACACATGTCGGTCACGGTTGCGCAATCGCCCCGTGGCCGCGGCAGGGCGGGGCTTTAACTTTTCTTTTCACCACCGTGGCCAAACCGGGGCAAATGGGGCGGGTCAATGGCCGGCGGCGCCGTCGATCCGGTGATCGAGTCGGTCGTCGTCGACCCCCTCGGGTTCCTGGTGGATCAGGATCTGGGCGTCGGGGAAGGCGGCGCGCAGGCGGTCTTCGATCTCGTCGGTGATGTCGTGGGCGGCGGCGAGCGACAGGGTGCGGTCGAGCTCGAGGTGGAGCTCGATGAACCGGCCGCTGCCCGAGCGTCGGGTGCGCAGGTCATGCAGGCCGCGGGTCTGGGGGTGGCTGCGCACGATCGCATCGATCCGGGCCCGCTCGGCATCGGGCAGCTCATGGTCCATCAGGACGTCGAGCGAGTCGCGGGTGATCCGGACCGCGCCGCGGATCAGCACTGCCGCGATCACGAACGCGAACACCGCGTCGAATCGGGTCCAGCCGGTCACCTCGGTCAAAACCAGGGCCAAGATCACCGCGCCGTTGATCAGAAGATCGCCGACGAAATGCAGCTGGTCGGCGCCGACCACGATCGAGCCGGTGCGGCGAACGACAGAGCGCTGGTAAGAGACCAATCCTAAGGTCAGCGCGCTGGCGAACAGCATGACCCCGATCGCGATCGAACCGCCGGTGATCGGCTGCGGGTCCAACAGGCGGCTCACCGCCTCGATCGACAAGAACACGGCCGAGCCGGTGATGAACGCCGCCTGCATCAGGGCGGCGATCGGTTCGGCCTTGCCGTGGCCGAACCGGTGGTGCTGGTCGGCCGGGCGCAGTGCGACCCGGACCCCCATCGCCGCGATCGTCGAGGCCATCAGGTCGGACGCGGAATCGACCAGGCTCGACAACAGGCTGACCGAGCCCGAGACCAGATAGGCAAACAGCTTGGCCAGGATCAGGGTGAGCGCGACCGCCAGGCTCGCGCGCGTCGCGGATCGGCGCAGCCGGGCGTCCTCCGACGCCGGGCAGGTCACGGGAACAGCCGCTCGATGCGCCAGCCCACCGCGCCGACACCGTCATCGTGGTCGGCGATGCGGTGGTAGACCAGCCGCTCGTGCAGCCGGAACGGCCGGTCGCGCCAGAACTCGATCCGCTCGGGACTGAGCCGAAAGCCGCCCCAGTGCGGCGGCCGCGGCACCTCGCCGAAGCCGAAGCGCACGGTCATCTCGGCGACCCGACGCTCGAGCACGAAGCGGCCCGCCATCGGCCGCGATTGGTCGGACGCCCAGGCGCCGATCCGGGTGGCACGCGGCCGGGTCGCGAAGTACGCGTCGGCCTCGGCATCGGACACCCGCGCGACCGGGCCAAAGACCCGGATCTGGCGCTGCAGGCTTTTCCAATGGAACAACAGCTCGGCGACCGGGTTGGCGGCGAGCGCGCGGCCCTTGCGGCTGTCGAGATTGGTGTAGAACACGAACCCGTCGCGATCGACGCCCTTCAACAGCACCATCCGGACCGACGGCCGGCCCTCGGCGTCGGCGGTCGCCAGCGCCATCGCGTTGGGGTCGTTCGGCTCCGACGGCTCGGCCTCGGCGAACCAGGCGTGAAACCGGGCGAACGGGTCCTGGGGCTCGGTGGTGTCGTCACCGGACGCCGTTCCCGCGGGGTCTGCCACGGCGGGCTGGTCCGCGGCCGGCGCGGGGTCGGTGATCGCTTGAGTATCGCTCATTTGTGAGTCCGGTCACGGTCGCCACAATTCACAGGACGCGGATCGCCGCTTATATAGACGTCGCGGCCGCGGTGCTGCCGCGGCATCGGCCCGCGGGCGGATTGGTCACCTTCGCGTCCCGCGGTGCGGCAGTGCAACCCTTCTTTGGCAGTCGAAAGGTGGACGGTCATGCGTGCGTTCTCAATGGTCTCTTTGGTGCTGGCGCTTGGACTGGTGGTCGGCTGTGCCCAGACCGGCACCGGCACCAAGCAGACCGCGGGCGCGCTCGGCGGGGCGGCGTTGGGCGGTCTGCTCGGCTCGCAGTTCGGCGGCGGCACCGGCAACCTGGTCGCGACCGGGCTCGGCGTGTTTGCCGGCGCCCTGATCGGCAGCGAGGTCGGCAAGTCGCTCGACCGCGCCGACCAGAATTATGCCCGCCAGGCGGCCCATCAATCGTTCCAGGCCCCGGTCGGCGACACCATCTCCTGGAACAACCCGGGTTCGGGCCACGGCGGCACCTACACCACGGTGCGCGACGGCTACAGCCGTTCGGGCAGTTATTGCCGGGAGTTCCGGCAGACCATCGTGGTCGACGGCCGCGAGCGCCAGGCGTTCGGTGTCGCTTGCGAACAGCCCGACGGATCCTGGAAAATCATCGAGTGACCCGTGTCGGGGCGTCGGGCGGCGGTCGCCGGGGCGCGCCGGCGGGGCGGTCGTTGGGCGGGTGAACCGATTGATGCGTGATCCATATTCGACCCTTGGGGTGGGCCGCGGGGCGAGCACGGCGGAGATCAAGCAGGCCTACCGCAAGCTGGCCAAGCAGTATCACCCCGATCGCAACCCGGGGCGGTCGGATATCGAGCAACGGTTCAAAGAGATCTCCGGCGCCTATGCGATCTTGTCCGACCCGGCCAAACGCGGCCGGTTCGACCGCGGCGAGATCGACGCCAACGGGTCGGAGCGGCCGCGCTACAGCTATCGCGGCGGTTTTGCCCGCTCGTCGGCGCGCCGCGACAACCCGTTCGCGTCCACCGGCTTTTCGCCCGAGGACTTGTTTGCCGACCTGTTCGGGTCGCAAGCCGGCCGGCGCGGCGGTGCCGCCGGCAGTGCCGGGGCCCGGACCGGGACCGGCCCAGGGGCCGGCACCCGCCCCCGGGCCGGCGCGGCCGGCGCGGCCAGCGCCGCCGCCGGGCCGGCGCGCGGCGGCGACATCAGCTATTCGGTGACCGTGTCGTTCCTCGAGGCGGCGCGCGGCACCAAACGCCGCATCAGCCTGTCGACCGGCAAGAGCATCGACGTCGCGATCCCGGCAGGCACCGAGGACCAGCAGAAACTGCGCCTGCGCGGCCAGGGCCAAGCGGGGACCGGGGGCGGCGAGACCGGCGACGCGATCGTCGAGGTGCATGTCGAACCGCACCCCCATTTCACCCGCAGCGACACCGACATTCATATCGACGTGCCGGTCACCTTGCCCGAGGCGGTGCTGGGCGGGGTGATCCGTGTGCCGACCCTGGACGGCACGGTGTCGGTCAAGGTGCCGCGCGGTGCCAACACCGGGACCACCCTGCGATTACGCGGCAAGGGGATCGATGACGGCAAGCGGGGGGCCGCAGGCGACCAGTATGTGAAGCTGAAGGTGGTGCTGCCCGACCCGCCGGACCCCGAGTTGACCGAGTTCGTCGAGCAATGGGCGGCGGACCGCAGTTACGACGTCCGGCGCAAACTCGGCTTCGAGTGACCGCGCGGCGCGCCGGGCAGAGCGATCGCGCCCGCCCGCGCGGCCCCGGGCCGCGCATCGACGACGCTCCAAGGCCGGGTGTGCAGCCCCGACAGGCGGATGGGCGCCGTGCGTCGCCACGATTGATCCTGAAGACGGCCCGTCTGCCGGCCGCGCCGAGCGGCCGGGCGCGGCCACCGGACGCGATCATCGCCGAGTCGTCTCTGGCGGTCGCCTGGGCAAACCGTCATGGGATCGCGACCTTCGGGGCGGTGCCGCTGGTGGCGGTCGACACCGGCTCACCGCCGCTGGACACTCATCCAAACACCGTCATCCGAACGCCGTCGAGGTCGGGACCGAACCCACGTTCGCGGGGCACGGCCGACCTTGCGCTCGGCCAACGGCCGGGCGTTCGGCGTGCCGTCGTGATCTCGGACGGCAGCGACCAGACCCGACGGCTGGCCGACGGGATGATCGCGGCGCTCGACGGCCGCGGGCTCGCGGTGACCCGTCTCTCGGCGTTCCGGCTCGAGGCACTGGAAACGACGCTGGCGGCCCAACACGCGGACACGGTGGTGTTCTTCCCCCTGATGCTCCACGACATCACCGGGCGGCGGTTCGTTCCCAGACAGGTGGTCGGTCGGCTCACCAGGTCTCGGCGATGCCGGTCTGTGTGCTGTTCGACATCCTTGCGCACTGGCTTCGGCACCGGGTGGACCTTTGCAAAGATGGCGAGACAGCGAGCGCCAAAGCGTCTACGGTCGGCGGCGCCGGTCGGGGGCGTGTCAGTACGCCCGCTTGGATTGATCCAAGCGCGTCACGCGCGCGGTCCGCGACCCCGGTGCCACCGCCGGACTGCAACGGGGAGCGTCCCATGGAAACGGCAGACCGACACGGTCGAGACGCGCGCCGCCCAGGCCCCGATCATCCCGCCCGTCCGATCCGACTGCGGTGGGATCGTTGTCCCGCAACCGGGCGGACGGATTGATGCCGACCGCCAGCGACTTTTCGAAGCTGATTTTGGGTCCGGAGGCGGCCGGCGGCCTCGACCCGGCGAGCTCGCTGTTGACCCGATATTATGGCGGCCTGCGGGCGGCGGCGGCGGTGGCCGAGGAGAGCCGCCCGACCACCCGCTCCGACGGGTTTTCGCCGGCCTTGGTGCCGCCGCCGTTCGACGACAGGCTCGCGTGTCTGTTCGCGCCGGCGACCGCGGCGGTGGTGGCGTTGACCGGGCTGGGCGCCGACGGACTGTCGGTGCTCGATTTGACCCGGGATGCCGAGACCCGCACGACCAAGACCTTTGCGTCTTTGATGATGGTCGCTCGCGCGCTCGACCATATCCGGCGCACCGGCGAGCGGATTTTGATCCTGGTCACGACCTCGGGCAATAAGGGCCAGGCGCTGCGGCGCAGCGTCGCCCATGCCTATGCCTGCGGGCTATGCACGCCGGACCAGCTGCGGGTGCTGATGGTCGCACCGGCGGCGTCCGCGCCAAAGCTGCGCCGCTCGGCGCTGTCGGACACCGCCGCCTTGGCGGCGGCCAACCCTTTGGTCCTGTTCGACGGCGGCGCGCCGGAGGCGGTCAAGGCCGTGGGCCAGCGGTTCGTCGCACGTTATGCCGACCAGGTCGAACAGCGGTTCGGACTGAAGATTTGGTTCACCTTCGACGCGATCAACTATGTCGCGGTCGATGCGGTGCGGGCGTTCTTCGAGTTCGAACTGATGCGCGAGTTGGGCGCACCGCTGGCGCGCTATCAGGCCCACGCGATCTCGTCGGCATTCGGGCTGCTTGGCTATCATCTCGGGCGTCGGGTGTTGCGGATGGCGGGGCTCGCGAGCGACCAGGTCGAGCCCGGCTACATCGTTGTCCAACAGCTGGCGCGGCCGGACGTGGTGGTTCACCTGCGCCACGGCGATTTCGTGCCCGACGGGGTGCCGGCCTATACGGTGTGCCCGCAGACCGGGTTCCTTTGCCAGGACCGCGACCCGCATTTCCCGTCGAAGACCTTTGCCGCCGACGAATTCATCGATGCGACCTTCTACGCCCGCACCCCGGCGACCGCAGCGCCGATGACCGCGCTGATCCGCGACCACGGCGGCACCGGGCTCGTGGTGTCGCTCGCCGAGTGCCTGGAGCGCTATCCGCTGATCCGCCGCCAGCTCACGGCGACCGGGATCGAGTTGCCCGAGGACCCGCGCCAACTCGCCGAATGGGCGACCGTGATGGTGATGACGGGTGTGTTGAACGCCCGGGCCCGCGGTCTGGTCGAGGAAAAGGCCCCGGTGCTGGTCCATGCCTCGGGGTCGTGCCGCACCGACGAAGTCTCGCCGATCGCGCCCGACAGTTTGCCGCGGATCGGGGGTCCGGAGGCGGTGGACCAACTGTACGCGATGCTGGCGGCCAACGCCTGACCGCGCCGAGCCATTGCCACGCCCGCCACCGACGCGGCAACAAGGACGAGAGTTGATGGATCGCGACGCCACCCGAGCGGCTGGCAATGTGACTGCCAAGATCAGCTTTGACGACATCTACAACCTGCCCGATCCGCGCGAGTACTACGTCAGACTGGGTGCCTACGACTACCAGACGCCGCAGAACGGCGTGCCGTTGTTCGCCGCGGTGATCGACGCGCTGCGCGCCCGGCGGGGCCTGACCAAGGTGCGCATCCTTGATCTGTGCTGTGGTTATGGGGTCAATGCGGCGTTGCTTAAACACGGTCTCGGCTTTGCCGCGCTTCGGGCGCGCTATGCGGAGATGGCAGCGCTGTCGCCCGAAGCGGTGATCGCGCGCGACCGGGAGATGATCGCGGCGCGCCCGGGGCGGCCGGACCTCTGGATCGCCGGGCTCGACATCGCGCCGAACGCGATCCGCTACGGCGTCGAGACCGGTTTGCTCGACGCGGGCGTGGTCGCCAACCTGGAGCGCGGTCCGCCCGACGCGGCGCTTGACGAGATCATGGCGGCGACCGATCTGGTGATGGTGACCGGAGCGATGGCATATCTGACCCGGGCGACCTTCACGGCCTGTCTGGCCCACGGGCGGGCGACGCCGCGGCCGTGGGTCGGCGTGGTCTGCCACCGGGTGGTCGATTTCTCGCCGATCGCCGAGGCCTTGTCGGCCTTTGGCATGGTCACCGAACAGCCGCTCGATTGGACCTTCCCGCACCGCCGGTTCGCCGGCGCCGAGGAACAAGAAGGGGCGCTCGCGGCGCTGTCACGGCTCGGGCGCAGCCCGCACGGGCGCGAGGCGGCCGGGTACTTCCACTCCGATTTCTTCCTGGTGCGGCCGGTGGAGGATGTGTCGACGCGGACGGGGGCGGTCATCCTGTCAGGCGTCAACCCGGCTGAGATAAACGGGGTGAAGGACGGCGACGGTTAGGGAAAAGGGCGCACGCAGAACCCGCCTTCCGCAGGCGTGGATCCCCGGACCCAAACAATCGGATTTGGTCTAATTTCTCGGCCAGCGGCGGTGAAGCCACAGCCATTGGTCGGGACGGTCGCGCACCCACCCCTCGACCACGCCGTTGATCGTCGCCATCAGCGCGCGGATGTCGGCGTCGCGGTCCGCAGACGACGGCAGTTCCAGCGGCGGATACAGCGTCACCCGGAAATGCGCGCCGCCCAAACGCTCGGTTCGGGTCGGGACCACCGGGCAGCGGTAGCGCAACGCCAACTGCGCCACCGCCGGCGCCGTCATCGCCGGACGGCCGAAAAACGGCACGGGAATGCCGTCGTTCATCTTCTGATCAACCAGCATCCCGACCGTGGCCCCCTTGCCAAGCAGGCCGATCACCGCCCGCGCACCCTCGCGCCCCTTGGGCACGAACCGGTCGCGCCCAAGACCCCGCGCATACAACAACAAACCGTCGACGAACCGGTTGTTCGGCCGGCGATAGACCGCGGTCACCCGCAGCCCCAACCGGTCGAGCCCGATCGGCATCACCTCCCAATTGCCGACATGGGCGGACACCAAAATCATCGGGCCGCCTCCGGCCATCAGGTCCCGCACCACGTCGCCCCCGGCCACCGTCACCCGCGCGCTGGTGCCGTCGTCGCGCCACAGCCGACGCAGATGGGGAAACTCGGCGAGCACCCGGCCGAAATTGTCCCACATCCCGCGCACGATCGCCGCCCGGTCGGTGGCGTCCAGCTCCGGCATCGCCGCCGTCAGATTGCGATACGCCCGCTTGGTGACCCCAAGCCGCGTCCCGATCGTCCGTCCGAACCAGCCGCCGAACCCCGACGCCCGGTCGAGCGGCAACGCCCAGCACACGCCATAGAGCGCGAACACCGCGGCCGCTTCCAGCCGATGCCCGACCTCGCGCCGCCACCAGCGCGCCGCCGCCCCGCGCGTCGCCATCAGCCACCTCGTCCCGCAACCACCGCGCCAAGCGCGGACACGACCTCGCCCGGCGCGTCCCACGCGATCCGCACCGTCACCACCGACACCATCGCCCGCGCTGCCGCCGGCAACCGCACCCAGTCCTTCGCCGTCGTCACCGGCCGGGCCCCGCGCCTGACCGCGTCCTCGACCACTGCCATCACCTCGTCCGGGCGATAGCGGTGATGGTCGGGAAACCCGCTGTGCGCAACCACCCGCGCGCCCAGATCGACCAAGGTCTGAAAAAACTTCTCCGGCCGGCCGATCCCGGCAAACGCCAGCACATCCCGGCCCTCGAGCCATCCCGCCGGCCGGTCCCCGGCCGCATCGTCCGCCGCGCCGACCACCACCCGGTCGGGCACCAGGCGCGCCGGCCAAACCGGCCGGCCGCCCCAGCCGGCCACCGCCAGCGTCGTCCCGACCCCCGCCCGGTCGTCGCCGAGCCCCGCCACCGCGTCGGCGGGCGCCAACCCGACCGACACCGGCTCGCGCAACGGCCCGGCCGGCACCACCGCGCCGTTGCCGAACCCGACCTCGCCGTCGACCACCACCAAGGCCAGATCCTTGACCAGGCCGGGGCTCTGATGCGCATCGTCCAGCACCAGCGCCGCCGCCCCGTCGGCCACCGCCGCGCGCGCGCCGAGCCGGCGGTCGCGCGCGACCCAGGTCGGTGCCCTCGCGGCGAGCAACAGCGCCTCGTCACCGACGGCGCCGGCATCGTGCGCGGCCAGATCAACCCGCACCGGCCCGGCCAGCCGACCGCGGTAGCCGCGGGTCAGCGCCTGGGCCCGAACCCCGGCCGCGCCGAGGCGCGCCAACAGATCGAGCACGACCGGCGTCTTGCCGGTGCCGCCGGCAACCAGATTGCCGACCGAGATCACCGGCACCGCCATCCGCACCGGCACGGAGCGGTGCAGCCGCGCCGCGGTCGCGGCGGCATAGACCGCCCCGGCCGGCGCAAGCAGACGGCTGGCGACGCCGGGTGGTCGGGACCAGAACGCCGGTGCCCGCATCACCGGCCCGTAGGTGCCGTCGGCACGCCGGCGTCGCTGAGCAGCGGTGCCAACGCCTCGAGCACCCGGTCGGCGACCCGGCGGTTGCGCTCGGTCACCGCGCGCGCGGCGTCAGCCATCCGCATTCGCAGATCGTCGTCGGTCATCAGCCGGCAGAGCGCGTCGGCCAGCCCCTCACGCTCCGCGACCGCGTGCGCCGCGCCGGCGCGGGTCAGCTCGGCGACGATCGTGCGGAAATTGTGCATGTGCGGGCCGAACAGGACCGCACAGCCCAACTGCGCCGGCTCGATCGGATTCTGGCCGC
This sequence comes from Azospirillaceae bacterium, assembly GCA_028277115.1. Lineage (GTDB taxonomy): Bacteria > Pseudomonadota > Alphaproteobacteria > Azospirillales > Azospirillaceae > JANQHG01. Next base: position 3,023 of record JANQHG010000249.1, on the reverse strand, counting down.
CGCGCGGCACCAACGAGCCGCCGATGCACACCACCGGCGCCAACCGGTACAGCACCCCCATTTCGCCGATCGTGTCGGCGACATGGACCGCATCGTCCGGACCGGGCAACGCCCCGGCCGCCCGCCGAGCCACCCGGAGACCGTGGCGCCCGACCAGCTCGGCGATCTCGGGGCCGCGTTGCGGATGGCGCGGTGCGATCATCGTCAACAGCCCGGGCAACCGATCGGCCAGCGCCTGGTGCGCCGCGACCGCGACCTCGTCCTCGCCCGGATGGCTGGACGCGAGCAGCCACACCGGCCGGCCGGCGCACGCGCCGCGCAGCGCCGCAAGCGACGCGGGATCGGCCGGCAAAGGCGCCGCCGAGAACTTCAGGTTGCCGGTCGCCTCGACCGCGCGCGCGCCGAGCCGGCGCAGGCGTTCGGCATCATCCTCGCTCTGTGCCAGGCACAGCCGGAACGCCGCCAGCAGGGAGCGGATCAAGCTCGGCATCCAGCCCCAGGTCCGCGCCGACCCGTCCGACATCCGCGCGTTGATCAAGGCCGCCGGCAGCCGGCGGCGGCGGATCTCGCAGAGCAGGTTCGGCCAAATCTCCGACTCGACCCAGATCGCGAAGTCGGGGTGCCAATGGTCGAGGAACCGGGCGACGAACCCCGGCCGGTCGACCGGGACATACTGGTGGATCGCCCGCGCCCCCAACCGCCGCCCCAGCACTTGGGCCGAGGTCACCGTGCCGGTGGTGACCAGGACGTGCAGGGCCGGCGACGCCGCCAGCAACCGCTCGACCAACGACAGGATCGACAGGGACTCGCCCACACTCGCGGCGTGGAACCAGACCAGCGGTCCGGCCGGGCGGTGGCGCGAGGCGATGCCGCGACGTTCGGCGCCGCGCGTCGGGTCCTCCTTGCCGGCGGCGCGCCGCCGCGCGAGATAAAGATCAATCAACGGACCGCCGAGCTGGGTCAGACCGCGGTAAACGCCATAGGACATTCGTTATCGTCGTAAATGTTCATCTTTTTGCCACCGGTGATCTAGCATGGGCTCCAGGGGCCGCCAAGCCCCGGGTAACGCACCGCAACTCTGCGATCGCCGTGCCGCTGGCCGGCGCGACACAGGGTGACAAAAGGGGTAACCGATGACCGACCGCCTGACCCTGGCGCTGGCCCAGCTCAACCCGACGGTCGGCGACGTCGACGGCAACCTCGACCGGATCGCCGATGCCTGGGCCGCCGCCGCCGCGCGCGACGCGGATCTGTTGGTCGCGACCGAGCTCGCGGTCACCGGCTACCCGCCCGAAGACCTGATCTTAAAGCCGTTCTTCGTCGACCGCGCGCTCACCGCGGTCACCCGTTTTGCCCGCGAGCGGCTGTCGGACCGCGGCCCCGCGGTTTTGCTCGGCACGCCGTGGCGCGACAACGACAAGCTCTACAACGCCGCGGTGCTGATCGACCGCGGGCAGATCACCGATGTGCGCCTCAAACATGTCCTGCCGAACTACGGCGTGTTCGATGAAAAGCGGCTGTTCGCCGAGGGACCGGTGCCCGGGCCGATCAATTTCCGCGACGTCCGCCTCGGCGTGATGGTCTGCGAGGACATGTGGGTGCCCGACGTCGCCGAAGCGCTCGGCGAAAGCGGTGCCGAGCTCCTGGTCGTGATCAACGGCAGCCCGTTCGACACCGCCAAGTACGACACCCGGATCGGCATCGCGACCGCCCGGGTTACCGAGACCAGGCTGCCGCTCGTTTATGTCAACCAGGTCGGCGGCCAGGACGAGCTGGTGTTCGACGGCGCCTCGTTCGCGCTGTCCAAGACCTGCCGCCTGGTCGCCCAGGCCGCCTCGTTCGCGGAAGACCTGGTGATCAGCCCCTGGCGGCGCGCCGGCGCCGACGGCTGGGTCGCCGACGGCCCGGGCCACCCCCATGTCGCCCCAGTCGCCGAGGGCGATCAGGCGATCTATCAGGCAATGGTTCTGGGGTTACGAGATTATGTTAACAAGAACCGCTTTCCGGGCGTGATCCTGGGCCTGTCGGGCGGCATCGACAGCGCGCTCTCGGCCGCGGTCGCGGTCGATGCGCTTGGCGCCGATCGGATCCATGCGGTGATGCTGCCGTCGCCCTACACCTCGCGCGCCAGCCGCGACGACGCGACCGAGGTCGCGGAGTTGCTCGGCTGTCGGCTCGACACCATCGACATCGAGCCCGCGACCATGGCGGTGACCCGCCAGCTCGCCCCGGCGTTTGCCGGCCGCGACCCGGACATCACGGAAGAAAACCTGCAGTCGCGCGCCCGCGGCCTGATTTTGATGGCGCTGTCGAACAAGTTCGGCGCCATGGTGCTGTCGACCGGCAACAAGTCCGAGATGTCGGTCGGCTACGCCACCCTCTACGGCGACATGTGCGGCGGCTACTCGGTCTTGAAAGACGTCTACAAGACCACGGTCTACCGCCTGGCCCGCCTGCGCAACGGCCTGCTGCCGCCGGGCTGCCGCGGCCCGGCCGGCCGGGTGATCCCGGAGCGCGTCCTGACCAAGGCGCCGACGGCCGAGCTGAAACCCAACCAGACCGACCAGGACACCCTGCCGCCCTATCCGGCGCTCGACGACATTTTGGAATGCCTGATCGAACGGGACCTCGGGATCGACGACATCGTCGCCCGCGGCCACGCGCGCGCCATGGTCAGCCGGGTCTGGCACATGGTCGACCGGGCGGAGTACAAGCGCCGCCAGGCACCTCCTGGGGTCAAGATCACGCCGCGCAGCTTCGGGCGCGACCGCCGCTACCCGATCACCAACCAGTTCGTCTCGCAGCTTTGACGTGTCATACCAACTCCGATTGTTTGGTTCCGGTTTATCCACGCCTGCGGAAGCTGTTCACCGATCCTGTTGGGGCGATCGGCCGGCACGGCCTGCCGGTTTGCATCGCCGATGGGGGCCGATCGCCCCAACATCGGCGGTTCAGCTTTGCGGCCCCGACCGACCGGCGGTGCTCCGACCAAACGGAACGGTTCAACCAGATTTCGTGTCAGG
>JANQHG010000216.1 GCA_028277115.1 Azospirillaceae bacterium | reverse complement strand
TTCAAAATGTCGCACACCACCAACTCGCCGGGCGCGGCGCGCGCGGCGTCGGCCGCATCAAGCAGGTATTCGGTGCGCGCCGGCCCCCACGGCCCCCGGGTGGTGCCGTGCGACCGCCGGTCGCGCACCGAATACCTGCTTGATGCGGCCGACGCCGCGCGCGCCGCGCCCGGCGAGTTGGTGGTCTGCGACATTTTGCCCGGCCGTCGGCTCGGGCTCGGCCGGGCCCGGCTGGTCGAACCCCTCGGCCGCGGCGACTCGCCGCGCGCGATCGCGCTGGTCGCGGTCGCGCGCCACGGTCTGCCGTCGGTGTTTGCGGCCGACGCGCTCGCCGTGGCGGCGCGCGCCGCCCCGCCGACCCCGGGCGACCGCCACGACCTGCGCGACCTGCCCCTGGTCACGATCGACGGCGCCGACGCCCGCGACTTCGACGACGCGGTGTGGGCCGCCCCCGACCCCGACCCGGCCAACCCGGGCGGTTGGCAGCTGGTGGTCGCGATCGCCGACGTCGCCCATTACGTCCGGCCGGACTCGGCGCTCGACCGCGCGGCGCGCGACCGCGGCAACGCGGTCTATTTCCCGGACCGGGTGATCCCGATGCTGCCCGAGGCGTTGTCGAACGGCCTGTGCTCGCTCAAACCCGACGAGGACCGGCTGTGCCTGGCGGTCCATCTGTACCTGGCCGCCGACGGCACCAAGATCGCGCACCGCTTTTCGCGCGCGGTGATGCGCTCGGCGGCGCGGCTGACCTACGACCAGGTCCAGGCCGCGCTCGACGGCGACCGCGCCGGGGCGGCGCTGCCGGCCGGGCTCGAGCACGCGGTGATCGCGCACCTGGGCGGCGCCTATCGGGCGCTCGCGGCGGCGCGCGACCGCCGCGGTCCGCTCGAGCTCGACCTGCCCGAGCGGGTGGTCGCCCTCGACGACCAGGGCGCGGTCACCGCGGTCGCGACCCGGCCGCGCACCGACAGCCACCGGCTGATCGAGACCTTCATGATCGCGGCCAACGTCGCCGCCGCCGAGACCCTGGAGGCGCGCGGCATGGCCTGCCTCTACCGGGTCCACGACCAGCCGGCACCGGACAAGATCGACCAATTGGCCGAGATTCTGGCGGCGGTCGGGATCCGGCTCGCCCGCGACCAAGCCGCACGGCCGGCGATGTTCAACCGCGTGCTCGCCCAGACCCGGGCGCGCGGCGACGCCGTGGTGATCAGCGAGGCGATCCTGCGCGCCCAGGCCCAGGCGGTCTACAGCCCGGACAACATCGGCCATTTCGGGCTCGCGCTCGCGCGCTATGCGCACTTCACCTCGCCGATCCGGCGCTATGCCGATCTGGTGGTGCACCGCGCGCTGATCCGCGCGCTCGGCTTCGGCCCGGACGGGCTCGACGACGCCGCGCGCGCCCGGCTCGCCGAGCTCGGCGACCACATCTCGATGACCGAACGCCGCGCCGCGACCGCCGAGCGCGAGGTGGTCGACCGCTATCTGATCTCGTTCCTCGCCGCGCGCACCGGTGCCGAGTTGTCCGGCCGGATCGGCGGCGCCACCCGGGCCGGCCTGTTCGTCCGGCTCGACGAGACCGGCGCCGACGGTCTGGTGCCGATCGGCACCCTGCCCGACGACCGCTACGACCACGACCCGGTCCATCAATGCCTGGTCGGGCGCCACCGCGGCCTGACCTTCCGCCCGGGCGGTCGGGTGGTGGTCCGGCTCGACGAGGCGGATTACCAGACCGGCCGGCTCACCCTGACGCTGGTCGCGTGGGACGACGCCCAACCGCCGCCGCCGCCCGACCCGCACCGTCGTGCCGGCCGACGGACCGCGCGCGCCGGTCGGCTGCACGCCCGGACGGCGCGATGCGCCGCCGCCACAGGACGGCGGCGCTGAGCCGGACCGGCCGGCTCGCCGATTGCCCCGCACCGACGTCACGACCTACTCTTCACGAATGATCTTCGAAACTGGTCGCAACAGCGCCGGTCACCAGCCAAGGGGGTCCTCGGCCGGCGGTCGTGTGCGGTCCCGCATCCGACGGTGGACCGTCGGTCCGGCACGCACGGCGTGGCTGCGCGCGGCTGCGGCATTGGTGGTCCTGTTGGCCGCGGGGTGCAGCGGCAGCGCCGGCGGGCCGAGCGCCGCGGCGGCGGTGGTGGCGCCGCTCGAGGCCGAGGTGTTTTCGATCGGCTACAGCCGGATCGCCGATATCTACCTCGACCCGGTCGCGATCGACGAGATCGGGCTGCGTGCACTCGGCGGCTTGCGCGCACTCGACGCCGGCCTTTCGGTCGACCGGGTCGGCCGCGAGCTTCATCTGGTGCTCGACGGCCGCCGAATCGGGATGTTCCCGATCCCGGGGGCCGATGACGCCACCGGCTGGGCCGATCTGACGATCGCGGCGATCGATCGGGCCCGGCGGTTCTCGGGCCAGCTGCGCGGGGCCGCGCCTGACCGCATCTACCAGGCGGTGTTCGATGCGGTGCTTGCCCATCTCGATGCCTATTCCCGCTACTCCGGGCCCAAGCGGGCGAGCAGCGAGCGGGCCGAGCGCGACGGCTTCGGCGGCATCGGGGCGGCGATCGACTGCGGCGGCGGCGCCTGCGAGATCCGCGCGATCGACCCCGACGCGCCGGCGGCCGCGGCCGGGATCAGGGTCGGCGACCGCGTGTACGAGATCGACGGTGCGCCGGTCGGGGGCGGCCCGACCGACGACATCGTTGCCCGGCTGCGCGGCCCGGTCGGGACCCGGGTCCGGCTGACCGTGGGCCCGCGCCCGATGCGCGAGCTGGTGCTGCGGCGCGATCGGGTGATCCCGAACACCGTCTCCTTGGTGCTGGGCTCGCACACCGCGGTGATCCGGATCACCCGGTTCAACGCCGCAACCACCAGCAACCTGCGCACCGCGCTCGCCGAGGTCCGGCGCCGGATCGGGTCCACGCTCGCCGGCCTGATCCTCGACTTGCGCGGCAACCCGGGCGGCCTGCTCGACCAGGCGGTCGAGGTTGCCGACCTGTTCCTGCGCCGCGGCCGGATCGTCAGCACCGCCGGGCGCCACCCGGACAGCTGGCAGCGGTTCGATGCCGACGGCGACGATCTGGTCGACGGTTTGCCGATGGTGGTGCTGCTCGACGGCCGCTCGGCCTCGGCGTCGGAAATCGTCGCGGCGGCGTTGCAGGACAGCCGGCGCGCGGTCGTGGTCGGCGCCTCGTCGTTCGGCAAGGGCAGCGTTCAGACCGTGACCCGCCTGCCCAACGATGCCGAGCTGTTTTTGACCTGGTCGCGCCTCTATGCGCCGTCCGGCTACACCCTGCACCGCCAAGGCGTGCAGCCGACCATCTGCACCAGCAAGGGCGGCGACGACCCGGACAGCTTCGTGCGCGCGGTCGCCGCCGGCGGCCTGACCGCGGCGACCGCATCCTTGCGGCGCTGGCGGACGCTTGCCCCCGACGACGAGCAGGCGCTCGCCCGCCTGCGCGCCGCCTGCCCGTGGAAGGCGCACGCGCCCGAACTCGACGTCGCGGTCGCCGAACGCCTGGTCCGCGACCGCCGGCTCTACTTCAGCGCGATCAACACGACGGCGGTCGCCGAGCGCTGAGCCCCCCTGACCCGACACCGGTCCCGGTCCGCACCGGCCGTGGGGCGGTCCGGCAGGGCCGCGACGACCCCGGCCGCTCGTGGACACCGGCACCGCCGCCGACGTGCACGCTTTGGCGTTCGTACGTCTATAGGTTGCGGCAGATTGCGGCCGCCGCACCGCGTCGCCCGAATGCTGCGGCGCATGCCATAAATTTGTCAAAGGTGTGACCGGGATCACCTGGTCTGCGCCCGAAGTTCGCCATATTATGGTTTACGAGGCAACGAAACGGCCCGCTCGACGGCAAGGGCGGGCATGGGCGCGGGGAACCACGAGGGATGACCATGGCGGACCAAGGGACCAGCGTGCGGCACGTGCTCGGGACGATTCTCGATCACGCGCGCGGCATCGCCGTGTTGATCGCCATCTCGACCGGGGCGCTGGTGGTCGGGGTGGTGATGGGCGGAGTCGGTGCCCGGCTGTTGTGACGGCCGGGCGTGCACGCGACGTCGACCGATTGACGGGGCGCCCCTGGCCGGGCGCCCCGTCTGGTCTTCGGACGCCACCAGGTGCGGGCTGCGGTCGTGGATAACCGGAACCAAACAATCGGATTTGGTATCACCCGTTGAACTTGAGCCCGATCTCGCGATAGCGCTCCGGGTCTTCCTGCCAGTCGCGCACCTTGACGAACAGGCCGAGATGGACCCGACGGCTGAGCGCGCTCTCAAGGTCAAGGCGGGCGGCTTGGCCGATCGACTTGATTCGCGCCCCACCACGGCCCAGCACCATCGCCTTGTGGCCGTCGCGTTGAACATAGATCACCTGGCCGATCCGCACGCTGCCGTCGGCCTGCTCGTCCCAACTCTCGGTTTCGACCGTGATGTGATACGGCAACTCCTGCTGGAGCTGCAGGAACAGCTTCTCGCGCGTCACTTCGGCGGCGAGCTGGCGCATCGGCTGGTCGGTCAGGTCATCATCGGGATAGAGCCACGGGCCCGGCGGCAGCCGCGCCGCCAGCCCCGCCTTGAGATCACCGACCCCGTCGCCGGTCAGCGCCGAAATCATCAAGGTCGCCTCGAAGCCGGCATCGCGGTTGAGCGCCGCCGCCAGCCCGAGCAGGCGGTCGCGCCGCACACGATCGATCTTGTTGAGCGCAAGCAGGGTCGGCCGGGCGAGCGCGGCGAGCCGCCCAATCAGCCCGGCGTTCGCGCGCTCGGCCCCCGGCCGCGCGGCGTCGACCAGGAGCACCACCAGGTCGGCGTCGCTCGCCCCCTCCCAGGCGTCCGAGACCATCGCGCGGTCGAGCCGTCGGCGCGGCGTGAAGATGCCGGGTGTGTCGACAAAGATGATTTGGGCCGCCCCCTCGGTCACGATGCCGATCAGGCGGCGCCGGGTGGTCTGGACCTTCGGCGTCACGATCGCGAGCTTCTGGCCGACCAGGCAGTTGAGCAAGGTGGACTTGCCCGCGTTCGGTGCACCGACCAGGGCGACGAAGCCGCAGCGGCGCACGGCGTCCGACCCAGCGTCCGGGACGGCCGGCGCCGATGCGCTCATGGCGGGTCCTCATGGTCGAGCCAGGCGCCGACCCGTCGGAGCAGCGCGGTCGCCGCCGCCTTTTCTGCGTGGCGACGGCTCGGCCCGGTGCCGACGGCCGGTGCCTCGCCGGCGATCTCGACCGTGACCTCGAACTCGGGCTTGTGGGCGGGCCCGCATTGGCGGGTGATCCGGTAGGCCGGCAACGGTCGCCCGCGCGCCTGGGCCCATTCCTGAAGTGCCGTCTTGGCATCGCGCGGCGGCGGCCGGGCCTCGTCGATCAGGGCTGCCCAATGGTCGTAGATGAACCGCTCGGCCGCCACGAGGCCGCCGTCGAGAAAGAGCGCGCCGATCACCGCCTCGCAGGCATCGGCGAGGATGGTCTGGTTGTGCCGACCGCCGCCGCCGGCCTCGCCGGGCGACAGACGCAGATGCGCCCCGAGCCCCAGCGTTTCTGCGACCCGGCCGAGCGCCTCGCGCCGGACCAGGGCGGCGTGTCGGCGCGCCAGCGTGCCCTCGCGCTCGGTTGGGAACCGCGCCAGCAGCCAAGCCGCGATCACCAGGCCGAGCACCCGGTCGCCAAGAAACTCGAGCCGTTCGTAAGCGAGCGCGCGGCCCGCGGCCGCGGCGCCGCGCTCGAGCCCGGCGACACTCGGGTGGGTGAGCGCGGCGTCGATCAGCGCGCGGTCGGCGAACCGGTGGCCGAGCGCGCGCTCCAAAGGCTCGGCCGGCGCCTGCGGGGCGGTCTGCGGCGCCGACGGCGCGGTCGGCCCGGTCACCGGCGCGCCCGCTGCCGGGCGCGGGACACGGCGGCCCGGGTCAGATCACCGGCTCGAAGAAACGGCCGAAGCGCACATCCCATGGCCAGCGCCACAGCTCCAGAAAATGCGTGCCCTCGGCGAGCGAGAAGAACAGATACTCAGCCCGCCCGACCAGATTCTCCTCGGGCACATAGCCGACCGCTGAGGCGACCCGGCTGTCGAGCGAATTGTCCCGATTGTCGCCCATCGCAAAGTAGTGCCCGGCGGGCACGCGGTAGACCGGGGTGTCGTCGAGCGGCCCGTCCATGTCCTCGTGGATGATCCGGTGCGGTTGGTCGGATCCGGGCAGGGTCTCGAGATACTGGGCCGCGCGGATCTCCCGCCCCGGTCCTTTCGAGATCACCACATCCTCGACCCGCTCCATCTCCGAGGCCGTGCCGTTGACATACAGCACCCCGTTCCGCATCTGGATCGTGTCGCCCGGCAGCCCGACGATCCGCTTGATGTAGTCGGTCTTGTCGTCGCGCGGCAGCTTGAACACGGCGACGTCGCCGCGCTCCGGCATCCCGGCCAACAACCGGCCGTCGAACAGCTCGTAGCCGAAGGCGACGGTGTGGCGGCTGTAGCCGTATGAGAATTTCGACACGAACAGATAGTCGCCGACCAATAGGGTCGGGATCATCGAGCCGGACGGGATGTTGAACGGCTCGAACGCAAAGGTGCGCACGGCGAAGGCAATGATCACCGCAAACAGGATCGTCCGAACGGTGTCCCAAAATCCCCCGGCGCTTCTGGCGGCCGGGGCGATCGCCGCGCGCGGCTGGCGGACAGGGTCGGTGTCGGCCTTGGTCGCGGCCGTGCGTTGGGAGCTCATGATCGGTCGGTCACGTTTCCGTTGGAGACGAGGGTCGGATCGGCGGGCGCCGGCACCGCGCTGATGATCACGATCGCCTGGGCGAGCGGCGGCTCGTCGGTCAGGCTGAGCGAGATCTGCGCGACCATGCCGGGCGGGGTCAGACGGTCGAGCCGCCGCCGCGCCCCGCCGGTCAGCGCCACCGTCGGCTGGCCGCTCGGCAAATTGACCACACCGATATCACGCCAATAGACGCCCGCGGCAAGCCCGGTGCCGAGCGCCTTGGCGCAGGCTTCCTTGGCCGCGAATCGCTTGGCATAGCTGGCGGCCCATCCGGCACCGCCGGCGGCGCGCCGGCGGTCGGCCTTTTTCTGCTCGATCTCGGTGAACACCCGGCCGGTGAACCGGGACCCGAAACGGTCAAGCGTCCGCTCGATCCGTCGGATGTCGATCAGATCGCTGCCGATGCCGAGGATGATCACGGGACGACCCCTGCGGCTGCCGCGCGCGCCTCGGCCATCACCTGGATCATTCGGCGCACCGCGGCTTCCAGCCCGACCCACAGCGCCTCGGCGACCAGGAAATGGCCGATGTTGAGCTCGACCACCGGGGCCAATGCCGCGACCGCCGGCACGGTGTCGTAGTCGAGACCGTGGCCGGCGTGGACCTCGAGCCCAAGCCCGGCGGCCTGGTCGGCGGCGCGGGCAAGCCGCGCAGATTCGGCCGCACGGGCCTCGCCCGGCGCGGCCTCGCAATAGGCGCCGGTGTGGAGCTCGATTGCGGTGGCGCCGACCGCGGCCGCTGCGGCGATCTGGGGCGGGTCGGGGTCGATGAACAAGGAGACCCGGATGCCGGCGCCCGCCAACGCCGCGACCACCGGCGCCAGCGTCGCGGTCGCCCCCGCGACCGCGAGCCCGCCCTCGGTGGTCAGCTCTTCGCGCCGCTCCGGTACCAGGCAAGCCGCATGCGGGCGCACCCGCCGTGCGATCGCGACCATCTCGTCGGTCGCCGCCATCTCGAGATTGAGCGGCAACAGGGCGGCCGCCTTAAGCGCCGTCACATCGTCGTCGCGGATGTGGCGCCGGTCCTCGCGCAGGTGGACGGTCAGGCCGTCGGCCCCGGCCGCCGCGACCCGGCGCGCCGCCTCGAGCGGCGCCGGCCGTACGCCGCCGCGCGCGTTGCGCAGGGTCGCGACATGATCGATGTTGACGCCGAGGCGCAAGGGCTTGGTCATCGGTCCGGGGTGATACGGGAAAGGACGGACATCCTACCGCATTTGGCCGGTCGGTCCAGCGCGATCGGCCGCAGGTGCCAAGCGGCGAGATTTCCGGGGCTGGCACCCCCTGGCCCCCCTTCGGTCCCCACCGGCCTTCGGCCGACCCGCCCTGGAAGAAACGGCCCGGCCACCCCCGCCTTTGGCGGGGGGTGGAAAGTCCTCCCCCCACGGTGCGTGGGGGTCAAGGAGGGTGCCCCCCGGGCGGGGGGCGTTGGGGCAGCGCCCCCCCTAGCAACGGCCGACCGGCCGAACACGGCGCCGCCGCTGGGTCACCCGCGGGTTCGTTCGACACCGTGTATCACCGGCGTCGCGCGCAACGCCGCGACGATATTGGTCAAGTGGCGAGCGTCCCGCACCTGGATATCGATCAACATCTCGAAAAAGTCCGGGTTACGCTGGGTAAACTTGAGGTTCGTGATGTTCCCGCCATTCTTGCCGATCACCGTAGACAACGACCCGAGGTTGCCCGGCTCGTTGGCGACCAACAAGGTCAACCGGCCGACATGGTCGGGGCCGGGGTCGCCGTCGGTGTTCCAGGCGACGTCGATCCAGCGCTCCGGGGTGTCGTTGAAGCTCTCCAGGGTCTCGCAGTCGATCGTGTGGATCGTCACCCCCTTGCCGGTGGTGACGATCCCGACGATCCGGTCGCCCGGCAACGGATGGCAGCAGCGGGCATAATGGACCGCCATGCCCGGGATCAGGCCGCGGATCGGCAACGGGTCGCAGCGGCCGCGGCCCGCACGGCCGCGGGTCGCCGGTTTCGGCGCCTCGACCCGCTCCGGGGTCGGCTGCGGGGTCCGGTGCGCCGGGAAGATCGCGTTGAACACCTCGCGGGCCGACTGCAAGCCGGCGCCGACGCTGGCATAGACGTCCTCGACACTCGCGGCCTGGAAGCTCTTCATCACCCCCTCGACCGCCTTTTCGGTGAAGTCGTAGCCCTCCTGCCGGAACAGCTTCTGCAGCATCGCGCGGCCCAGGTCCGAGTACTGGGCCCGCTGCTGCGAACGCAAGTACCGGCGGATCCGCGCCTTGGCCTTGCCGGTGACGACGAAGCGCTCCCAGTCCGGCGCCGGCCGCTGGGTCTTCGAGGTGACGATTTCGACCTGGTCGCCGTTCTGCAATGCGGTGCGCAGCGGCAGCATGCGGCCGTTGATCTTGGCGCCGACGCAGGTGTCGCCGATCTCGGAATGCACGGCGTACGCGAAATCGACCGAGGTGGCGCCGCGCGGCAACTCGATCAGATCGCCGCGCGGGGTAAAGCAGAACACCTGGTCCTGGAACAGCTCGAGCTTGGTGTGTTCCAGGAATTCCTCGGGCTTTTGGGCATGTTCCAGGATTTCCAACAACTCGCGCAACCAGCGGTATTCCCGCGCCTCCGGCCGCGGCTGGCCCTGTTTGTACGCCCAGTGGGCAGCGACGCCGAGTTCGGCGATCTCGTGCATGGAATCGCTGCGGATCTGCACCTCGATCCGCTGGCGATCCGGGCCGATCACCGTGGTGTGCAGGCTGCGATAGCCGTTCGGCTTCGGTGTCGAGATGTAATCCTTGAACCGGCCCGGGACCACCGGATAGGCAGCATGGATCGCGCCCAAGGCCTGGTAGCATTGGCTGACCGATTGAACGATCACCCGAAACGCCATGATATCCGACAACTGCTCGAAGGTGACGTTCTTGCGCTGGAGCTTCTGCCAGATCGAGTAGGGCGTCTTCTCCCGGCCGGTCACCGTGGCGCGCGGCAGACCCTGGCTGTGCAGGGTGGTGCGCAGCTCTTCGATGATCATCTGGACCCGCTCTTCGCCTTCGCTGCGCCGGCGGTTCAGTTGGGCCAGGATCGAGTCGCGGGCATCGGGGTTGAGCTCGCGGAACGCCAGGTTCTCGAGCTCGTCTTTCATGGTCTGCATGCCGATCCGCTCGGCGAGCGGCGCGTAGATCTCCAGGGTCTCGCGGGCGATCCGGCGGCGCTTGTCCGGGCATTTGAGGAAATGCAGGGTGCGCATATTGTGCAGGCGGTCGGCGAGCTTGACCAACAGCACCCGGATGTCTTCCGACATCGCGAGCACCAGTTTTCGGAAATTCTCCGCCTGCTTGGCCTGGTCGTTGGGCAACTCGATCCGCGACAGCTTGGTCACGCCATCGACCAAGCGCGCGATCTCGGGCCCGAACTGCTGGTCGAGCTGGTCGAGCGTCGCGACCGTGTCTTCGACGGTATCGTGCAAAAGCCCGGTGACAATCGAGGCGGTGTCGAGCTTGAGTTCGGTCAGGATCCCCGCGACCTCGAGCGGGTGGATGAAATAGGGGTCGCCGGAGGCGCGCTTTTGCGAGCCGTGTACCTTCATCGAAAAGACATAAGCGCGGTTGAGCGCGTCTTCGTCGGCCGACGGGTCGTAGGCCTTGACCCGTTCGACCAACTCGTATTGCCGGATCATCTTGGTCGGCCCGGCACGCCGCTCCGGCCGGACACCGCCAGCGTTCGCGGTGTCCGCAAGGTCGATCTCGCCTGCGTCGACCGGCGCCACCTGACGGCCGCCCCGCCGCGTCCCCGGTCTAGCTCACCGGCCCGAAACCGTCGCCCTCGTCTTCGAGCGCGATCTCGTCGCCGGCCAGATTGCCCGACGCCTCTTCTTCGAACGGATCGGCGCCGTCGGCCCCCTCGGCCCCAGGGTCGGCGTCGTCGAACGGTTCGTCGTCGCCGTCGTCCGCGCCGTCGTCGCCGTCGAGCGCCTCGACCCCGTCGGCGGCGTCGGGGTCGCGCGCCCGCGCGACCCGCGCCTGATCGGCACCGGCGACCCAACTGTGTTCGGCCCCGACCGGTTCGTCGTCCCCGTCGCCGCGCTCGTGTTCGACCAGGCGCTGATGGCCGCGCACCAGTTGCTGGCGCAAGTCGTCGAGCGACACGGTCTCGTCCGCGATCTCGCGCAACGCGACCACCGGGTTCTTGTCGTTGTCACGGTCCACGGTCGGCGCGGTTCCCTTGGTCAAGTCACGCGCCCGAGCCCCCGCCATCATCACCAACTCAAACCGGTTCGGAACCTTGAGCACGCAGTCTTCGACCGTCACTCGGGCCATTGGCTCGTCTCCACCACCACCGCGTCACGTCACGCCGACCAATCATTGTAACAGCCGTGGCATTGCAGGACAAGGCCATGCTGCGATGCGACGTCGCGGCGCCGATCGCACGGCACGCACGACGCGCCACCGGACGTCGCGCACGCCGGTCGACGCGCTTAGGTATCGATCGCGAATGTGACCAATTGACGACCGATGCCGACCTACCCACCTTAGTATTCGGACGGAAACGACCGCCGGAGTTGGCGCGATGGCGCCCATGTCACCGACGCGACGGCTGAAATCAGGCAAAAACTTGGCAAGACGCCCGATCGACCGGGGCGCACCGGCGCGACGTTGACGTCTCGCACAGCGGTCGGTCGGTCGGTTCGGCAACCTCGAGGTGACATTCGGGCGACCAGCGAACCAAATTATCGCAAGTTTTTGCAACCATTATTAGGAAAAGGTCGCATCATGGTCTTCTATCAAGAAGAACGCCTGGCAATGTTCATCGACGGGGCCAATCTGTATGCAGCGGCGCGAGCGCTCGGGTTCGATATCGATTATAAACGTCTTCTCGACCTGTTCGCATCGAAAGGGCGTTTGGTCCGGGCGTTTTACTACACCGCGTTGGTCGAGGATCAGGAGTATTCGCCGATCCGGCCGCTGGTCGATTGGTTGGATTACAATGGATATACCATGGTCACCAAGCCGACCAAGGAGTTCACCGACGCCTCCGGACGACGCAAGATCAAAGGAAATATGGATATCGAACTCGCGATCGATGTGATGGAAATGGCGGATCATGTCGATCACATTTTGCTGTTCTCCGGCGATGGTGATTTTCGGCGCCTGGTCGAAGCGGTGCAGCGCAAGGGCGTGCGGGTCAGCGTGATCTCAACCGTCCGCTCCCAGCCGCCGATGGTGGCCGACGAGCTGCGACGCCAAGCCGATAATTTCATCGAGTTGCAGGAGATGTCGACCAGCATCGCGCGGGTTCATCATCATCGCGAGGCTGCCGCCAACGGGGCCGCCACCAACGGCGTGTTGGAGCCGGTCGGGCGGTGACGCCCGCGGGGATCGGGGCCCGGCCGGACCGGGTTTGAGCGGTCGCCGCCGGTGGCACGGCCGACCACCCGCCACACCTGCCAGGCGTGCGGCGCCAGCCACCCCAAATGGGCGGGCCGGTGCGAAGCGTGCGGCGCGTGGAATCCTCTGGTCGAGGAAAGCGTCGACACCGCCCCCCGCGGGCCCGGCCGCGGCCGGGCCCGCGCGCTCGAGATCGTCGGCCTCGGCACCGACACCGCACCGGCGGCCCGCACCGAAACCGGGTTTGGCGAGTTCGACCGGGTGTGCGGCGGCGGCTTGGTCGCCGGCTCGGCGCTGTTGGTCGGCGGCGACCCCGGGATCGGCAAATCGACCTTGTTGCTGCAGGTGCTGGCGCAATTAACCAGCACCACGCCCTGTCTTTATATCACTGGCGAAGAAGCGGTCGAGCAGATCCGCATGCGGGCCGACCGGCTTGGCATCTCTGATGCGCCGGTCGGCCTGGCGTCGGCGACCGGGGTGCGCGACATCATCGGTGCGCTCGACCGACCGGATGCGCCGGCGGTCGTGGTGATCGATTCGATCCAGACCATGTATGTCGACACGCTCGACAGCGCCCCCGGCACGGTCGCGCAGGTCCGTACGGCGTGCCAGGAGTTGATCCGGGCGGCCAAGCGGCGCGGCACCGTGATCCTGATCGTCGGCCATGTCACCAAGGAGGGCATGATCGCGGGGCCGCGGGTGCTCGAGCACATGGTCGATACCGTGTTGTATTTCGAAGGCGAGCGCAGCCACCAGTTCCGCATCCTGCGCGCGGTCAAGAACCGATTCGGGCCGACCGACGAGATCGGGGTGTTCGAGATGGGCGACCGCGGCCTGACCGAGGTGCCGAACCCGTCGGCGCTGTTCTTGGCCGACCGCCGCGACGACGTCAGCGGCGCGGCAGTGTTTGCCGGGATCGAAGGGACGCGGCCGGTTCTGGTCGAGATACAAGCTCTGGTCGCACCAACCCAGTTCGGCACGCCACGGCGCGCCGTGGTCGGATGGGACACGGGTCGGCTTGCGATGCTGCTTGCGGTGCTGGAGGCGCGATGCGGCGTTTCCATTGGCGGCCATGACGTGTATCTCAATGTTGCGGGCGGCCTCAAGGTCACCGAGCCTGCGGCCGACCTCGCGGTCGCCGCGGCGGTGATGTCGTCGTTGAGCGGCGAGGCGGTGCCGCACGATGCGGTGGTGTTCGGCGAGGTCGGGCTGTCGGGCGAGGTGCGCGCGGTCGGTCAGACCGACCTTCGCTTAAAGGAAGCGGCCAAGCTCGGGTTCGCCCGCGCGGTGATCCCGGCCGGGCGGGCGCGCCGCGGCGGCGCCGGCGGGCGCGAGCACGGGCTTGCGGTGATGGAGATCGGGACGCTCGGCGAAGTGATGCCACTGTTTCCCGACCTGCCGCGCGCGGACGGCCGCCCCGGCGCGTGAGCGACCGGGCAGTCGCTGTGGTTCGGCGACCACGGGCGGGGTCGGGGACGTTGTGTCTTGGGGGCCGATCGGGTCGATCGCGCGCGGGCGCGGCGGTCGGGTCGGTCCGGTGCATCGAACAAGGGTGACAGCCGGAGCCGCGACCGCGCCCGCATCCGCGCCGCCCGCGCGGTCGGCGCTTTCCGGACGATCCGGGTTTTTGGGAGACGGGCGCCGTGAATGTGGTCGATATTGTCGTTGCCGCCGTGGTGCTGTTGTCCGCACTGCTGGCGTTCCTTCGGGGCTTTTTCGCCGAGGTGATGTCGATCGTCGGCTGGGTCGGCGCGGCGGCGGTCGCGCTGATCGCGTGGCCGTTCGCATTGCCCTATGTCCAACAATACATCCGCTCGCAGATCCTGGCCGACATTCTGACGGTCGGCGGCGTGTTCGTCATCGCGTTGATCGTGTTGACCCTGATCGGTCAGCTGGTCACCGGTTTGTTGGACCGCTCGCCGTTTGCCGTGGTCAACCGGCCGCTCGGCTTGGTGTTCGGGGTCGCGCGCGGCGCCGTGTTGATCTGCTTTGCGTATTTGGTGGTGGACAAGATGATCGTGCCCGACGTGCGGCCGGCCTGGCTGCTCGAGGCGCGGTCCCTGCCCTACGCCGCCGCCGGCGCGCAGCTGATCCTCGACCTGGTGCCCGAGGAGATCCGCCGCCAGGCGTTCGGCGATCCCGAGGCGCCGCCCGACCACGGTGCCGTCGGCGGGCCGGCGGCGCAGGTCGGCAACGACGAGGCGCTGCGCCGCCAACAGACCCTGGTCCCCGACAATGGGTCGGCGGCTTCCGCCGCCGCTGGCTATGGCGCGCGTGAGCGCGACAGCCTGGAGCGGCTGATCGAAAACACGGCGGGCGGCCTGATCGACAACCCCGGCGCGGTCGACCGGACGGCCGAGCCCGCGCCGACGGCGCGCTGACGCGCGCCGGGTCGAGACACCGGACGGCTTTCGGCCGGGGTGACCGGTCGGCGGCGACCGACCGGCAGTGGTGAACCCGTTAACGGGAGTGCTGAATGGCGGCGGTCGCCGGCGACGGCGCGTCTTTGCGCGAAAAATGCGGCGTGTTCGGGTTGAGCGGCCATGACGAGGCGGCGG
>JANQHG010000175.1 GCA_028277115.1 Azospirillaceae bacterium | reverse complement strand
CCCCGTTGGTGTTGACTCTGTTCTGATAAACACAGTCTAACTCCCTGATTCTTCAGGGCCAACGGGGAACCTCAAAAATCTGATCCCGGATCACGGCCGCACGGCCCGACGGCGCGGCCGGGGCTGCGACGGCGGAGACCAGCTTCGATGACCCAGGTGCCGACCCTTGTGACCCTGTGGCTGCTGGCGCTGGCACCGCAGGCGTTCCTGCTCCATCCCCCGGCGTTCGTGCTGGCGTTGAGCGTGCCGGCACCGCCGGACCGTCGCGCCCGTCCCGCCCGTCGCGGCGGGTGACGGCGCCGGCGCCGATGGCCGACGACCGTCCCCATCTGCGCCGCGCACCGCCGCTCTACGGCGTGCGCGGCCAGTGTTGCTACTTCGCCTATGGCGCCAATCTGTCGCGCACCCACATGCGCGAGACCTGTCCGACCGCCGAGCCGGTCGGCCGCGCGGTGGTGCGCGACCATCGTTTGCGCTTTTGCCGGTTCGCCGACCTCGAGCCGCAGCCCGGTGCCGAGGCGGTCGGCGTGATCTGGCGCCTGACTCGCGCCGACGAGCGTGCGCTCGACCGGTTCGAAGGGTTTCCGATCCTCTACCGCAAGGAGACCCGGCTTGCGGTGCTTGAGACCGGCGAGGCGGTCGCGGTGATGGTCTATCTGATCAACCGCGGCCGCCGCGCCCCGCCGCCGGGCGGCTATGTCGCGATGATCCGCAGCGGCTACCGCGACTTCGCCCTGCCCGAGGCCGCGCTCGACGCCGCGGTCGCCCGGGCGTTCCGCCCCTTGGCACCGCCACTGCGGCGGTGATCCCACCAGGCGGATCACCTTGCCGGTTCTGCGCGCAATCCCGCGGACGGCCGTCGGCGCCGCCCCGACATCGACGGGGCCGCAAAGCTGAACCGCCGATGTCGGGGCGATCGGCCCCCACCGGCGATGCAAACAGGCAGACCGTGCCGGCCGATCGCCCCAACAGGATGGTTGCTATCTGGAACCGAATAACCGGATTTCGTAACAGACCTCACGACCGAAACAGCCGCGTGTACTGCGTCTCGTGCCGCATCGACGCGATCTCGACCAGCGGCGCCGCGGTGCCGAGCCGCTCCGGCGCCGCGGCGATCACCCCCTCGACAACGGGCACCAACCCCGCCAGTACCCGCTGGCCCGCGGTCTGGCCGAGCGGGATCAACCGCACCCCGGCCGACACCAGATTGGCCGCGACCCCATGCAGATACGCCCACAGCACGGCCTCGCGCGGGACCGCGGCCCCCGCCGCCCCGACCGCCACCGGGTAAGCGACCGCCCGAGGCGACGACCCGGCCAACCATGCCGACAGCGGCGTGTCGGGCCACGCCGCCACGGTCACCCGCGCAAACGCCGCCCCCTGCTCGACACTCTCCGCCGCGGTTTCGGCGGTCGCTCGGAACGCCAACGCCTCGGCATTGACCCGGTCCAACGCGGCGACCTCGCCGGTCTGCGCCGCCCGCCACGCCCGCGCCAGAAACACCGCATCGACGAAGCCGCCGCCGCGCCGCACCACCGTCGCGACAAAGGCGGCCAGCCCCGCCTCGTCGCGCACCGACCCGCTCTCGACCGCCCACTCCAAGCCATGGCTGAAACTGTAGGCGCCGACCGGATAGGACGGCGACAGCCACGCCATCAGGCGAAACAACGACGGCCCGGACAGCGCGAAACCATCACCCGCCATGGCCGTGACCATACGCACCGATCTGCGGACAAAACGGACCGGTCACCGGCGACACGGTGGCGCCCAGGCCGGCCAACATCTCGGCAATCACCGGATCGGCGCGCACCAGGACATGGTCCGCCGCCAACGCGGCCGGGACATGCCGGTTGCCGAGATGCCACGCCACCCGGATCAAATCGCCGGCATCGGCGGCGGTCACCCGCAGCAAGGGTTCAGGGGCGGCGCACACCCGCACGCAACGGCCATCGTCCAAAGG
This sequence comes from Azospirillaceae bacterium, assembly GCA_028277115.1. GTDB lineage: Bacteria > Pseudomonadota > Alphaproteobacteria > Azospirillales > Azospirillaceae > JANQHG01. Next base: position 8,788 of record JANQHG010000175.1, on the reverse strand, counting down.
CAAGCCCCAACCGTCTTCCAGAACCACGGCGCGCGGCAGGTCCAGCAACAGCTCAAGGCCATGGTCGCTGACCAGACGGCGGCGGCGGAGATGGCGGTCGGACGAGGGCAGGGTGAGGGTGTCGGCGGCGTGCCAGTCACCCGGCGCGAGGACCTGCGTCACCCGCGGACTGTTTTGGGACATTCGATCCTCACCGGCGTTCGTCCGACCCGTCCTGGATGAGATGCAATCTGCCCGGCCGGCCCCCCCCAACGTCCGCGCACAGCTCAATGCACCGACGCCGGCAGGGCCGCGGTGATCTTGGCCAACAGGTCGGCGGTCGAGATCGGCTTGCTGACATAATCGGTCAAGCCCTGGGCGCGGAACCGCTCGCCGTCGCCGATCAGGGCGTGGGCGGTCACCGCGATGATCGGCACCCGGGGGTCGCAGCCTGCAACCGCACCGGCGCGGATCTGCCGGGTCACCTCGACCCCGTTGATCACCGGCATCTGGATGTCCATCAGCATCAAATCGAAGCGCTGGCGCGCCGATGCCGCCAAAGCCTCGGCACCGTCCTCGGCAAAAGCGACCGAGTATCCGGCCGAGGTCAGGATATGGTCGATCAGCTTGCGGTTCGACGCATCGTCCTCGGCAACCAGGATCGATGCACGCGGCGGCGGGTCGGCGACCGCCGTCCGGGGGGGCCGATCGATCGCGCCGGACGGCCGTGCCGGCGCGGCCGGCGCCACGCCCCGCGCGAACACCGCGGTGAAGCTGAAACACGACCCCGCCCCCGGGGTCGATGAGACCCAGATCTCGCCGCCGAGCAGCTTGACGATGTCCTTGGCAATCGCCAGCCCCAGGCCTGAGCCGCCGTAGCGCCGGGTCAGCGCGCCTTCTTCTTCCTGCTCGAAGATCCGGAAGATCCGTTCCTGGTTTTCCGGCAAGATGCCGATCCCGGTGTCGGTGACCGCAAACCGGAGCTCGAGCCGATCCGCCCCCTTGGGCGTGCCGGCCACCGAGACCGTGACCGAGCCGCGGTCGGTGAACTTGATCGCGTTGCTGACCAGATTGATCAACACTTGGCGCAACAGGCCGCAGTCGCCGACCAGGACCGGCGGCAGGGATGGCGCGAGCTCGTGCGCCAGCGCAAGCCCCTTGCGCCCGGCCTGGACCCGGAACAGCTGGAACACCGACGCGAGCTCGCGCGCAAGCTCGAACCGCTCGGCAACCACCGTGACCTTGCCGGACTCGATGCGCGACAGATCGAGAATGTCCTGGATCAGGTTGAGCAGCGAATTGCCTGCCTCGGTGATCACGTTCAGCTGATCGCGCCGGGTCGGGTCGGCCTCGGAATTGGCCAGGATGTTGGAAAAGCCGAGAATGGCGTTGAGCGGCGTGCGCAGCTCGTGGCTCATGGTCGCAAGAAAGCGGCTTTTCGCCGCGTTGGCCTTTTCCGCCTGCTCCTTGGCGGTTTCCGCCGCCTTCAAGGCCGCGCGGTAGTCGGTGATGTCCCAATTGGTCCCGATCATCCGGATCGCGGTGCCGTCCGGTGCCCGATCGACCTTGCCGCGCGACGAGATCGCCCGGATGCTATGGTCGGGACGGTGGACCCGAAACTCGATCCGAATCCGGCTGTCGTCGGTCAGGGCGGCGCGATACGCCTCCTCGACCGCCGGTCGGTCATCGGGGTGGACCCGGGCCAGCCAGGCCTCGCGGGTGCCGGCGTACTGCTCGGGCGAGATGCCGTAGATCGCGAACATCTGGTCGCTCCATTCGAGCCGGTCGGTCGCGATGTCGTAGTCCCAGATGCCGATCCCGGCCGCCTCGGTCGCAAGCTGCATCCGTTCGGCGAGATCGCGGATCTTCTCTTCGGCCTCGGTGCGCTCGGTGATGTCCTGCACGGTGCCGATCGTATGGACCGGTCGGCCGTCGCGGTCGCGGCTGATGGTTGCGGCCTCGCGCACGTACCAAACGGCACCGCCGACCACGATCCGATGGTCGATCAGGTACGGCGCCCCGGTGAGCGCCGCCTGCCACGCCGCGCGCACCTGGTCGCGGTCGTCGGGATGGACCAGGGCGAGGAAGAAGTCAAACGACACCGGCGTGCCCTCGGGCACGCCGAACAGCCGGTAGGTCTCGCGCGACCAGGTCAGCCGGTCGGCGGCGATGTCGAACGACCAACTGCCGGTCTTGGCGACCGCCTGGGCGGCGTTGAGCGCGGCCTCGCTCGCCGCGAGTTGGCGGGCCGTCCGCTTCTGCTCGGTGATGTCGGACCAGATCGCCGCCAGGCACGGCCGGTCGCGCACCTCGATCAGGCGCATGCTGATCCGGACGTCGCGCGGTTCGCCGTCGATGCGGCGATGCCGGGTCTCGAACACGCCGCCGCCGTCCGCCACCGCGCGCGCGACCGCGGCCTCGGTCACGGCCGGGTCGGCCGCGGCGTCGATCGCGGCGAGCGTCAGCCGGGCAAAGTGGTCGCGGTCGTAGCCGAGATTGGCGTGGGCGGCTTCGTTGAATTCGACAAAGCGCAAACTCTCCCGGTCGATCAGGGCGATCGCGTCGAACGCCTGGTTCGCGATCGCCAGGAAGATGCCTTCGCGCGCTCGCAGCTCGGCCTGGAGCCGGTTGCGCTCGGTGATGTCGGACAGGCAGACGATCAAATGCGGCCGGTCGGCAAACGCGACCACCGCGACCCCGACCTCGACCGGGAACTCCTCGCCGTCCCGGCGCCGGGCAACCACGCAGCGGACGGTGGTCGCGCGCGCATCGCCGCTGGCGATCACGCCCTCGCGCCACCGGCGGTGGTCGCCGCGCACCCGGTCGGGCACCAGATCTTCGATCGCAAGCGCGGTCAGCGCGGGCTTGGGGGCGGCGAGGATCTCCTCTGCCGCCCGGTTCGCGGTCAACACCGCGCCGTCGGCGTCCGCGACCAGGATGCCGACCGGGGCGGTGTCGATCACCGTGTTGAGGCGCGCCTCGCTCTCCGCCAGCGCCTCCTGGCTGGCGGTCAATTCTTCCAGTTGGTTCTGCTGGCGCTCGAACGAGACCTGGAGCTGCGATGCCATGCGGTTGAACGACTGGGCGAGCCGGTTGACCTCGTCGGCATGGCGGATGTCGAGCCGTCGGCTGAAGTCGCCGGCGGCCAGCTCGGCCGCCGAAACCTGGAGCTGTCGGATCGGGTCGGCGATCCAGCGCGCAAGCCCGATCGCGACACCGCCGGCAAAGGTCAGCGCCAGCACGATCAACCATAAGGTCAGTCGATTGTGGTCGTGAACCACGCCGAGGTGCGCGTCGGCCGGGGTCGCGGTGACGATCCGCCACGACAGGCCGAACGGGTCGCGGAACGGCACGATGTCGAGGAAATGCGACGTGCCGGCAAGCTCGACCGTGGTGTGCGCGATCCCGTCGGGCCCGGCGGTCCAGGTCGGATGGTCGGCAAGTCGGCGCCCGATCTCGCGGATCACCGGCTCGTCGCTGTCGCGGGCGGCCAGCCGGCGTCCGACCGCGCCCTCTGCGGCGAGGGTGAACAAGGCGGTGTCGTGGGACGACGCGACCAGCAGCCCGTCGTCGTCGATGATAAAGGTCTGGCCCGGCAGCTCCTTGTGGAGATCTTTCAGATAACTGCAGATGTGCGACAAAAAGATATCGGCAGCCACCACCCCGATCAATCGGCCGCGATCGTCGGTGACCGGCCAGGTCGGCGCGATCGCCATGCCGTCGCCGGTGAACAGGATATAGACGTCGCTCCACGCGCCGGTCGCGCGGGCGACCGCGGCCCGATACCACGGGCGGGTCCGGGCGTCGAAGTCGGGCAAGGTCACCAGGGTGCGCACCGGCGCACCGGACGTATCGACCCGGGTCTTGGAAAATCGGCCTGCGGCGAACGGCGTGGTCTTGAGCGTGTAAAGCGCGCCGCCGGCGCCCTCGCGCCCGACCCCGATCAGCCCGCCGTCGGCATTGCCGAAATAGAGACTGGTGACGGTTTCAAAAATCTCGACCTGCGCCAGAAAATGATGGGTTAAGGACGGAACAGATGTCGCATCGAGATTGCCACGGCCGAGCGTGGTGGCATTAAATCGATTAAGATGTTGCGGGACCGCCAAAAAATCCTCAAGATGAGAGCGGATGCGTTCCGATACTTCGGCGCGTACAGCCTCTGACATTGTCCTGGATGTATAATGGATATTTGAGTATGAAATATAACCGATGGCCGAACCAGTGACCAATAAGAGCAAAGCGATCGGACCGAACAACATTGTCCGCAGCGAGATGCCACCCGACCGGCTGCTGTGCGATCGGGACCGGACGGTTCGGTGAAGCTCGCCAATCCGCATCTTTCACTCTCATGTCGGTCACGGGCGGCGGGGTCACGACGGATCGGATCTCCAAGGCCACCCGGTCGCCGATCGACGGGCGGGATCGGTCATCAACACGCATTGCGCGCACCCCGGCCGAGCTCGATTCCCGCGGTCGGAACGATCGGACGGCCGAAACCCGTGGAGCGCGAACGGGCGGCGCGCGTCCGCGGATCGGATGGGCCACGCCTTGGATGCCATCGCCCCAGTTGCAGCAATAATGATCAAATCTTCCCGCCGCTGGGATCGTCAAGCCCGAACCGGTCCGGCTGCGCGACACTTTGTCGCAGCGGCTTATGGGTCGGCGCCGTCGCGGCCGGCGCCCCGGTCGGTCGCGGCGACCGGCATGGTGAAGGAAAAGCAAGACCCGACCCCCGGGGCCGAGCGCACCGCGATCTCGCCGCCCAGCAGCTTGATGATGTCCCTGGCGACCGTCAGACCCAGGCCCGAGCCGCCGTAGCGGCGGGTCAGCGTGCGCTCGTCTTCCTGCTCGAACAGATCGAAGATGCGTTGCTGGTTCTCGGGCGCAATGCCGATGCCGGTGTCCGACACCTCGGCCGTCAGCACGATGTCGCCCGACCACGACGCCCGGTGGGCCAGACCGACGGTGACCGACCCCTGGTCGGTGAACTTGACCGCGTTGCCGACCAGGTTGATCAGGACCTGGCGAAACAGCCCGGGGTCGCCGTGCACCAGGGGCGGCAGATCGGCGGCGGTCTCGTGGCCGAGCGCGATGCCTTTGTGCGCCGTCGGCACCTGGAACAGGTCCAAGGTCGCCTCGACCTCGCGCCGGGGGTCGAAGGGCTCGTGGGCGATTTTGACCCGGCCGGCCTCGATCCGCGTGAGATCGAGGATGTCTTGGATCAGGTTGAGCAAGGTGGTGCCGGCATCGATGATGATCGCGAACTGGTCCCGGCGCACCGGATCGGTCTCGCTGTCCGCCAACACCCGTGAGAAACCGAGCACGGCGTTGAGCGGGGTGCGCAGCTCGTGGCTCATGGTCGCAAGGAACCGGCTTTTCGCCGCGTTCGCCGCCTCGGCCTGGTCCTTGGCCGCCTCGGCGCGCGCCAGTGCCTCGCGATAGTCGGTGACGTCCCAATTGGTGCCGAGCATGCCCACCGGCGTGCCGTCGTCCGCGCGGGTGACCCGGCCGCGCGCCAGGATCGAGCGCACCGCGCCGTCCGGCCGTCGGATGCGGAACTCCGTGCTGAACTCCGCCTCGGCGTTGATCTTCTTGCGAAAGGTGGCGAACGCGGTGGCACGATCGTCCGGATGGACCAGCGCCAGCCAGCCGCCCATCCGCCCGTCGAAGCCGGAGGGCACGATGCCGTAGATCCGGAACATTTCCTCGTTCCAGACCAGCTGACCGGTTGCGAGATCGACATCCCAAATCCCGACCCCGGCCGCCTTGGTTGCCAACCGGACATGGTCGGTGAGCGCGCGCAGACGCTCGGCATCGGTCACCCGGTCCGAAATGTCCTGGATCGTGCCGCGCAGGTAATGCCCGGCCGGCCCCCGGTCCGGGTCTGGCTGGCAGCTGTCCGCGACCCATTTGGTCACGCCGCCCGGCAGGTTGAGGCGTAGCGTGATGGTGTACGGCCGGCCGCGGTCGATCGCGTCCCGGATCGCGCGGTGGAAGATGCGATACTGATCGTCTTGATAGATTTCCCGGTACTCGGACAAATGGGGCGGTCCCAGGGCGGGATCGCGGTCGTAGATCTGATAGATCAGCGGCGACCAGGACGGCACCCCGACCGCGGGGTCGAGCGTCCAGTTGCCGATCCGGCCGATCTCCTGGGCGAGTTGGAGGTTGAGCAGTTGCTCGCGCAGCTCGCGTTCGGCCGATTTGCGCTCAGTGATGTCGCTGGCGACCGCGTGGATGGTGGCGTGCTCGGTCAGCGCGGAGGCCGACCATGCCAGCACCCGGTAGCTGCCGTCGCGATGACGGTAGCGGTTTTCGAAGTAAAGGCTGGCCTCGCCCGATTTCATCTTTTCGACCTCGGCGGTGGTGCGCGCCAAATCCTCGGGATGGACCAGATCGAAGAGCCGGGTGCCCTCGAGCTGGTCCGTGCGGTAGCCGAGCGCGCGTTCCCAGCCGCGGTTGACCCGACGGATCGTGCCGTCGACCTCGGCGATCAGATGCAGGTTCATCGGCTGGTCGAAGAAGCTGTCGATCACCTGCCTGGCCTGTTGGCGGTCGGTGATGTCGTTGGCGACCGCGATCAGGACATCGGGCGGCGAGCCGGGGCTCCAGGTGCGCGACACCGTAAGGTCGGTGTGGACCACCCGGCGGTCGCGATGCCGGCACCGACAATCCAGGCTGATCTCTGCGGTGTCGCCGTCGATCAACTGAGCCAGGCGTTGGGTCAGCCCCGGCAGATCCTCCGGATCGACCAGATCGGCCAAGCGATCGGCGAGCATGTCCGAGCGGGCCCGCCCGACCAGGTCGCAAAACCGCTGGTTGATCCGGGAAAACCGGCCGGTGCCGGCGTCGATCAGCGCGACCCCGACCCCCGCTTGCTCGAAGATCGACCTCAGCCAACGTTCGCGGTCGAGCGCGTCCTTGATCACCGGGGTGCCGACCCGGAAGAAGGCGACCCCGCCGAGCACCAAGATCAGGGTGCCGACCGCGCCGGCGGTCAGCGCGGCCTCGATGAACGGCGCCCGGATTTCGGCGAGATCGACCTTGGCGACGATGCCGACCCCGAGCACCGCGACCGGCTCGAAGGCAGCGAGCACGGTGACGCCGCGGTAGTCCGGGCCGATCATGGTGCCCGACAGGCCGCTCAGCGCGCGGCGCATCGGCTCGGCGCGCGCGGCGGCGAACGGCACCGGGGCCGGCCGGTGGCTGTCCCAGGCGCGTTGACGGACCAGGAACACGATCTGGTCGCGGACGCGCCGCGCCAGAGTGAACTCGGCGGTACCGCTCCAATTCGCCAACGCCTCGGTGATCTGGGAAAGGGTCGCGGCGCTTGGGCCGCCCGGATGGTCGGCATGGTGGCGGCGATCGAACCGTGCCACCGCCTCCATCAATCGCGCCTGGCTTTGCACGATTTCGGTCAGGCGCCGGCGTTCTTCGGTGATCGTCGCGGTAAAGAGCAGGATCAAGGTCGCCGCGGTCGCAGCCGCGACCGCGCTTGCCATCACCGCCACCAGGACGCCACCGCGCCGCCTGAGGCTGCGGTCGGTCGGATCGTCGCGACGCCCGAACACGAGCTCAACCGCGGTCCCCCCGAGGCGCCGTCCGCGCAGCAGTGCGCCCGCGACCACCCCGGCGACCGCGAGCGCCACGATCGTCCAGGCGACCGTCGCGACCCGCGGAGCGGTCTCGCCGGGATCGAGCCATTTGCGCCGGAGTGCCCGAAACACGGGCGTCCCGATCACAGCGCCGACCGCGTGGTCGAGCCGGGCGTGCAACGCCGGATCGCCCTTGGTCACCCCGACCGCGGTGGGCACCGTCATCAGCGGCTCGGCCACCACCGCGAGCCGGTCGGCGACCCGGCGGTCGCGCGCCAGCCGCCATATCACCGGCTCGGGATAGGCCAGCACGTCGATCTCTCCGGTCAAAAGCGCGCCGAGCGCCTGTTCGACCGTCGCAAAGCGTCGTCGGTCGAGGTCGGTGCGGGCCGCGACGATCCGCTGTGCGACGTTGAGCGCGCCCACGCCGACGGTGCGTGCGAACGCGTCGTCGAGCGATCGGATCGTCCGGTTGTTCGCGCGCTTGAACAGACTGACCGTGACCTGGCCGAACGGCTGGGTGTAGAGGGCAAACGCGCGGCGCTCTTCGGTGATGCCGATGGTCGGGATGACGTCCGCCGCGCCGCTCGCCAGCGCATCGCGGCACGCCTGCCACGACGCCATCACCCGATAGCGCACGGTCACACCGGCGGTACGGGCGATCTCGGTGAACAACTCGATCGCAAAGCCGCCCGGCCGTCCGTCGTCGGTCAGGTGGTAGAACGGCGGGAAACTCTCGGGCACCGCCGCGACGATCTGGCGCGGCGGTTGCGGGTCGGCTGCGGCGTCCTGGGTCGCCGCGGCGACCAGGAGACCGACCACCGTCGCCGTGCGGACGAAACCGGCCCGGTCCCGCCGCTGCACCCTTGGGTGTCGCGACACCATCGCGCGTGCCTTTCCCGGATCTCGCGAGGTCGTTTGCCGTGGTTCGCTCGGCGGGCCTCCGGCCGATCGATCAAACGTCTCCAGGTCGTCACCCGTCAACCCCGGAGGTCGGCATCGGGATCGATTCGCAACCGGCCTTCCACCGCATCATCGCGGATTGAGGTCCAGACCGGCCGACGGTCGATCCACGCGGCGGCGCCGTGTTCGGCCTTCGGCCGTGCGGGGGGGGGGGGCATAGGCGCTAACATAGTTGAAAGTGAGACAAATTGACTCGGTTATCTCTGTGGGTCTAGACAAGGTGACTCGTTGTTTGATTCATTGGGCGCATG
>JANQHG010000078.1 GCA_028277115.1 Azospirillaceae bacterium | reverse complement strand
GTCTGGCGGCGGCCAACCGGATCGGCGCGGTCGCGCCGTTCCTCGCCTCGTTCACCCCGCCGGCGTCGTGGACGCCGCCGCGCTCGATCGCCTATCCGGCCGATTTCGTGGTCGCCGACGGCCACCGCGTCTTGACCCCGCTCGAGTTCCGCGCGCGCTTTCCGGACGTCGAGGTCCAGACCCCGCCGACCGGCCTCGCGCCGCCGGGCGGGCTGCGCGCGGGCTGATCGCGTGCCGGCGCCGCGGCGCTCGACCTGCCGGGGGTCGAGGTCGTGCCGGTGTCGGCGATCCTGGCCGCCCCAGGGTGCGGGTGGTCTACCTCGACCCCGGCATCGAAATGATCCTAAATCCGGCGGTTGGCTCGGTTGGCCTGGCCAGACAGGCGAGTTTCTCAACCCATACTGCGCGGCGAGCACCGCCGAATAGGACTTCGCCTCCCCCCGCGACCATCAGCCCACCCAATTGCACTTTCAAACCGGGGCATGTCCAAACCAGCCTGTGTTCGGCAGAACCCCTACGGTGCCCAGCCCTGGCAAATAAAATCGGCAGTGCACAGGTTTTGGAGAAACCTGGCCGAGAGAGACGGAAATAGGGTCAGTGAACCGCGGTCGCAGTTCGCAGCTAGCGGCGGAAACCCGCGCGAGAGCCTGGCGTTTTTCGGGGGTGGGGTTGGCCGGGGTGCCGGGGAGACTGGCCCGGCCGCCGTCGGTGGCGTCCCCAAGGGGATTCGAACCCCTGTCGCCGCCGTGAAAGGGCGGTGTCCTAGGCCTCTAGACGATGGGGACAACATAGCGTTCCGTGTACGTAAAGGGCGGCTTGCGCGAAATCAAGGGAAATTGCCTGGCGGTCGCGACCGCCGCTGCGGTATCAAGCGCGCGACCGGCCGCCCGGCGGCGCCCCGAATGCGTGGACTGGAAACGCCATGATCGATCTGCACTACTGGACCACGCCCAACGGCCACAAGATCACCATCTTCCTCGAAGAAGCCGGCCTTGCCTACCGGATCCACCCGGTCAACATCGCCACCGGCGACCAGTTCAAGCCGGACTTCCTCGCGATCGCGCCCAACAACCGCATCCCGGCGATCGTCGACCACGATCCGGCCGACGGCGGCGGGCCGCTGTCGCTCTTCGAGTCCGGCGCGATCTTGATCTATCTCGCCGAAAAGACCGGCACGTTCCTGCCCGCCGACCTGCGCGGCCGTCACGAAACCCTGCAGTGGCTGATGTGGCAGATGGGCGGGCTCGGGCCGATGGCCGGCCAGAACCACCATTTCTCGATCTATGCACCGGAAAAGCTGCCGTACGCGATCGACCGCTATGTCAAGGAAACCGGTCGGCTGTACGCCGTGCTCGACAAGCGGCTGGCCGACCGGCCGTTCATCGCCGGCGACTATTCGATCGCCGACATGGCGTCCTATCCCTGGATCGTCCCGTACGAGCGCCAGAGCCAGGACCTCGAGACCTTCCCCAACCTCAAGCGCTGGTTCGAGACTGTGCGCGATCGTCCAGCCGTGGTGCGCGCGTACCAGCGCGCCAAGGACATCAACACCGAACCGACGGTGAACGACGCCGCCAAGAGCGTCCTGTTCGGCCAAAGCGCCGACACGGTCCGCCGGTGACCGCCGCCGACGTCCGCCGCACACGCGGCCGCCGCGCCGGGGGGACGCCGTGATCCGCGCGCTCTACAACTGGACGCTGAGGCTGGCCGGGCATCGCCACGCCGACTGGGCGCTCGCCGGAGTGTCGTTCGCCGAAAGCTCGGTGTTCCCGATCCCGCCCGACGTGCTTTTGGTGCCGATGGTGCTGTCGGCGCGCCAAAGAGCGTGGTGGATCGCGACCGTGTGCACCGTCGCCTCCGTGCTCGGCGGGCTGGCGGGCTATGCGATCGGCGCGTTCCTGTTCGCCGAAATCGGCAGACCGGTGTTGGAACTCTATGGCTATCTCGACACCTTCGGGACGTTCCAGGACCTCTACCACGAGTGGGGGTTTTGGATCGTGTTCGGCGGCGGCTTCACCCCGATCCCGTACAAAGTGATCACGATCGCAAGCGGGGTCGCCAACCTCGACCTGATGGTGTTCGTGGTCGCCTCGCTGATCTCGCGCGGCGGACGCTTCTTTATCGAAGCGGCGCTGTTGTGGTACCTCGGCCAACCTATGCGGGCGTTCATCGAACGCCATTTGAACTGGCTTGCGCTCACCCTGTTCTTGCTTGCGGTCGGCGGGGTGATTGCGGTCAAATTGTTGATCTGACCGTCCCCGACACGGCGGGAGCGCTTGAAACGGCATGGCCTCCACCTTCTTTGACGACTGGTCGTCGCCGGGGCCGGCGGCGCGGTGGTTGCTTACCACCGCCGCCGCGTCCCTGGCGGCGGTCTTGTGGCTCGACCTCGGGCTCGGCATCCGGCCCTGCGTGCTGTGCCTGTGGCAGCGCGGGCCCTACGTGATCGTGATCGCGCTGATGAGCGCGGCGGTGCTGGCCGGGCCGACCCGGGTGACCGGCCAGAGCACCCTGCTCGGCCTGTCGGCGCTGACACTGTGGACCGGCGCCGGGATCGCCGTGCTCCACCTCGGGGTCGAACAGGGCTGGTGGACCGGGACCGAAGGCTGCGGCGTGCCCGCGGCACCGACCAGCTTCGAGGCGTTGCGGGCCCAGCTGATGGCCGCACCGGTGGTGCGGTGCGACGAGGTCGCGTGGTCGTTGTTCGGCATCTCGCTGCCCGGCTACAACGCCGCGTGGTCGCTCGGGCTCGGCGGAGGCGCCGCGGTCGCGGCGTTGCGCGGCGCCGGTGCGCTTGCCACCGACGGGAGGGCGTCATGACCATCGACACCGCACAACCGACCCCGGCCCCCGACGATCGGTTCGCGTGGGATCGCCCGCCCGCGGTCACCGGCGAACGGCGGCTGCCCGGCGATCTCGACCGCGACCGGCTGCTCGACCGGATCATCCGGGTCGATCACGCCGGCGAGTACGGCGCCAAGCGCATCTACGAAGGCCAGCTTGCGGTGTTGGGCCGCGCCAAGACCGCGCCGGTGATCCGCCACATGGCCGATCAGGAGCGCGCCCATCTCGCCGCGTTCGAACGCCTGATCGTCGAGCGGCGGGTGCGGCCGACCGCGCTGTTCCCGTTGTGGCACGTCGCGGGATTTGCGCTTGGCGCCGCGACCGCGTTGATGGGCGAGCGCACCGCCATGGCATGCACGGTCGCGGTCGAGGAAACCATCGACGACCATTATGCCCGCCAGGCCGCACAACTCGGCGAGGACGAGCGGCCGTTGCGCGACGCAATCGAAAAGTTTCGGGCCGAAGAAATCGAACATCGCGACACCGCGATCGCGCATGACGCCGAGCTCGCGCCCGGTTATCCGCTGTTGAGCCTGGTGATCAAAACCGGGTGTCGCGCGGCGATCTGGTTGTCCGAGAGGGTGTGATGGCGGCGCCGGTCTTGCGGGCGGGCGCCCCCAAGGTTAAGCCCCCCCCCCCGCACGGCCGACAGGCCGAACCCGGCACAGCAGCTCAGGTCTCCAAAAACCGGTGGGTGCCAAACCCTTCCAACACCGCGCAGGTCAACCGCCCGGTGGTGAACGCCCCGGTGTCGATGCCGATCCGGTTGTCGCGAACTTCGGGCTCCCAACGGATGGTGTGGCCATGGACGACCACCGCCCCGAAGTCGTCGTCCGATCTTAAGAACTCCTCGCGAATCCAGATCAGATCGTCTTCGTCCTGTTGGTCGAGCCCGATCCCGGGTCGAATCCCGGCGTGAACGAACAGATAGTCGCCGCAGCGCCAATGGTGCGCCAACCCGCCCAGAAAGCGGCGGTGGCTGCCCGGCAACGCCCGCGCCAACCGGACCCGGAGCTCCTGCCAGACCTCGCGCGACGCCAATCCCCCCGGCGGTGTCACGCCGTAACTCGCCAGCGTCGCCGCGCCGCCGAAGCTGACCCAGGCCGGGCCGAATCGGGCGTCGTCCAGAAACGCGCGCATCGTCGTTTCGTGATTGCCGATCAGATGGATTGCCTTGAACCCCGGCGGCGGCCCGGCGGCCAGACGCCCGATCACCGCAGCGCTGTCCGGCCCCCGGTCGATAAAATCGCCAAGGTAAACCAGAACTCTGCGCCGACACGGAAAGCGCGCTGCGTCGTCCCGGACCGTTTCCAGCAAGGCCTCAAGAAGATCGTCGCGACCGTGGATGTCGCCGATCGCGTAGATGCGCACGCCCGCGGGCACCCGGGCGGTCGCCACCGAGACCGACCGGCGGCCAGCCGCCGCGGGGCACCCCGTCTCCTTGTCTTGTCTCCGCGCCGCGGCTCCGAACCCCATCCCGCACGACCATCTTCCGACAGGGCCACGCACGTCCCATCCACGAAACCCGCGCGGTTAACGCAACTCAGTATCACATTCTTCGTTAACTGATCCCAAAAGACCAAGCCAAACCTCGACCGGACCGTGTCTTGCCCGGTCGGGTCAGCCGGCCGGTACCGGAACCGAGGCGGCCGGCAGCGGCTTGCGCGTCCACGGCGCCGATTTGTACCAGGCAACCGAGTAGGCGACGACCAACAGCCCGGCGAGCCCGGCGGCGTTGACCACCACGTACGACCACGGTGCGCGCCCGACCTGGTCCAAGACAATGCCGCCGGTCCACGACAGCACGATGCTGGTGATGAAGGTCGGCAACGCCTGCTGGCCGATCTTGACGATCGGAGCGACCGGCCGCCCCTGCAACAGCCGCTCGCGCCCCCAGAACAGACACATCGCGAGATATGCCAGACACAAAAAGTGAAGATAGCGCGCCGGATGCAGGTCGGTCTTGAAGCTGCCGGTCAGATAGTCGGGGCTGTGGTCGCCGTACAAGGTCATCCAGAAGTAAAACGCCTTGAGCTCGGGGTAGATCTCCCAAAATCCCCAGAACGCCAACGGCACGAAGCCGATCACCACCGCGGCCGCGACCAGCCCGAGCGACAGCCGCGGCCGCGGCGCCGACAGCCAGCCGGCGCTCAAGGCGAAGCCGGTGAAGAACAACAGCTGCCAGGCGAACGGATTGAAAAACCACGGCCGGTCCGACCAGAACTCGGCGGGCAGCTCCAGATCGACCAGCCACACCGCCAAGTACAGCCCGAGCGAAAACGCGATCGCCAGACCGAGGTGAAGCCGACGCAACAGCAACACGATCGGCATCAAGGACAGGCAGACGATGTACATCGGCAGCATGTCGAACAGATTGGGCACATAGGTCAAGGTCAACAATCCGACCAAGGCCTGATCGCTATGTTCGAAGAACGCCACCAGGTTGAGTTTATGGATGTAGTTTGGTTCGGTAAAATTCCAGGTCGCGATCGTGCAGATCGTCGCCATGGTAAAGAACAGGCACAGATGCGCCCAGTAGATCTGCCAGATCCGATAGCTGATCCGGCGAACCCCGGTGAAAAACCCCAGGCGCTGGAAGGTGCCGCCGAACGCGATCGCCGCGGCAAAGCCCGAGCAGAACACGAACATTTCTGCGGCATCGCTCGGCCCGAATCGCGCCGGGATATAGTGGGCCAGCCAATTGTCGGGAACATGGGCAACAAAAATGATGATCATCGCCGAGCCGCGAAAGAAATCAAGGCGCGGGTCGCGGCCCCAGTCCCGTTTCCAAGGCATGCCGATCGGTCTCCTGTTCGGTGGTGGTGGCCGACTCGGGGGCCCGGCGGCGTCGGTGCCGCGCCCGGTCAGCCAATCACCCCGCGGGCCCGCAACTGCGCGAGCGCCGCCGGGTCGAGCCCGGCAAGGCGGCCCAGAACCTCGTCGGTGTGTTCGCCCAACAAGGGCGGGGCCTGGCGGTAGCTGACCGGGGTATCCGACAGCTTGATCGGGTTGCCGATCACGGTGACCGCGCCGGCGGCGCCGAGCGGGTGCGCCATGGTCACCGCCATACCGCGGTGCCGCGCCTGGGGGTCGGCGAACACCTCGGCCAGATCGTTGATCGGGCCGGACGGGATGGCCGCGGCGTCGAGCGCGGCCAGCCAATCGGCGCGCGGGCGGGTCGCGGTGACCGCCTCGATCAGCGGGATCAGCTGCTCGCGGTGGCGCACCCGGGCGGCGTTGGTCGCAAACCGAACGTCGTCGCCCCACCCGGTGCCGGCGACCGCACAGAACGGGCGGAACTGGTCGTCGTTGCCGACCGCCAGGATGAAATGGCCGTCGGCCGCCGGGAACACCTGGTAGGGCACGATGTTCGGGTGGCCGTTGCCGTGGCGCGACGGCGGCGCGCCGGTGGTGAGATAAGACAGCCCGGCGTTGATCAGCCAGGCGATCTGGCTGTCGAACAGCGCAAGGTCGATGTGCTGGCCGCGCCCGCTCGCACCGCGGCGATGCAAAGCCGCCAGGATTGCGGTCGCGGCGTACAGGCCGCAGACCACGTCGGCGATCCCGACCCCGACCTTGGTCGGCGCGCCGTCGGCCGGGCCGGTCAGGCTCATGATCCCGCCCATGCCCTGGATCAGGAAGTCGTAACCGGTGCGGGCGCGATAGGGGCCGGTGTGACCGAACCCGGTGATCGAGCAATAGATCAACCCCGGATAGTCCGCCGCCAGTTGGCGATACCCGAGCCCATAGCGGTCAAGGCCGCCGGTCTTGAAATTCTCGATCAAGACATCGGCGTCGGCGGCGAGCCGGCGCACCAGCGCCGCCCCGTCCGGTTGGCCGAGATCGATCGCGACCGAGCGCTTGTTGCGGTTCGACGAGAGATAATACGCGCTCTCGCTGGTCTCGACGCCGTGGTCGTCCACCAGATAGGGCGGCCCCCAGGCGCGGGTGTCGTCGCCGCGGCCGGGCCGCTCGACCTTGATCACCTCGGCGCCGAGGTCGCCGAGCAGTTGGGTGCAGGTCGGGCCGGCGAGGATCCGGCTCAAATCCAGAACGCGAACCCCACAGAGCGGGCCGGTCGCCATGCCCACCGCCTCCCCGACCATGTTTCGACGACGCGCCAGGGATAGACGGTTCCCGGCCGCCCCGCAAGCCGATGCCCGCGCCTTGCTTGTTCCGGTCCGACAGCGACGTTATCGTTGTCGTCCCGGCGATCGGCCGACCTTGACACCGAGTAAAGACCGGACCGACCACCGCCGGGTCGCCGACCTCGGGCGTGCCGACCGGGTGCCGGGAGGGGAGGCATGATTATCTTGACGCTGATTGTGATCAATTGTTGGATCTGTGATTTCGATATGGGTTTGTCAGTGTTCGACTATGAGATTTTGAGCTGCCGCTACGTCCGCGGCCCGGTGTTCGGCTACAGCCCGGCGGAGGCGCGGGGCGCGCTCGGCATCGATCTCGGGGCGGTCCGGCTGTTCGGCTACACCATTACCTGCGACGACTATCGCGCGTTCCTTGACTACATCCACTTGCGCCAAGTCAACATCGGCTTTTAACTGCGCCGGGCCAGGAGGACGGACGGGTGACCGACGACCACGCGACCGGGTGTCTGGTCGAAATGCTGGGCTTGGCCCCGGCGGAGTGGCACCGGGGCGGCTATACGGTGTCGACCGCGCCGGCGCGGCTCGACCGCGACCGGGTGGTCGCCTGGCTCGGCGCGACCTATTGGGGTGCGGATTATCAGCCGGCGGTTCTGCGCCGGTCGATCGACGCCGCGGTGCCGTTCGGCCTGTACGCGCCGCCCGGCGACCAAGTCGGGTTTGCCCGGGTGGTCACGGACTTCTGTCGGTTCGGCTGGCTCAGCGATGTCTTCGTCGCGCCGCCCCACCGCCGCCGCGGCCTTGGCCGCTGGCTGGTCGAATGCGCGCTCGCCTATCAGCCGCTCGCCGGGATCGAACGATGGCTGCTCGCGACCCGCGATCAGCAGGCGCTCTATCGCGGCGTCGGCTTCTCGGTGGCCGATGTCGACGGCTTCATGGTGCGGGTGCGGTTCCCCCCGCGCTGACGGGACGCGCCGCGCCCGCCGCGCGTCCGTCCAAGCCCGGGCGATCAGACCCCGTCGGCGTTCAGACGGGGCAGCGAGACGCCGCAAACCTTGCAGTACGCCGAAGTGACACCAAAAACCATGTCGGTCGCGGAGAGGTCTGCCATATTAAAACGGCGTTGAGGCCGCGCCGGACGGAGGTAGTGGAGGCGAATGGAACTCGACATGACCGGACCCTCGATTGCGTGCCCACGGTCTGGTTGTCTTGACTGTATCTCGTGTCTCGACAACCGATAATGCTATCTAATCGCTTTTCCCCCGCGATTTCACCTGTCCGGTCTGACAGGGGTCCGGCCGGCCTTGGCACCGCGCCCGGCGCCGGCTACAACCGGACCCGGCCCGGCCGTCGCCCGGCCCGCCAACCGTGAAGGAGCTTGGAACGCCATGCCGGTCCGCGCGCGCCGCCCTGCCCGCCATCTTGCCCGCCGTCTTGCCCTTAATGTGTCGATCGCGGTGTCGCTTGCGTTTGCAACGGCCGTGCCCAACACCGGCGCGCAGGCCCAGACCCGGCCGGCGGCGGCCGAAAGCGTCCAAATGGGTAATTACGTCGATCTTCTGAACGCCTATTACGCGACCGGCTGTGTCGCCGGGGCGGCGACCTTCGGCGCCGCCAGTTTCATCATCATTCCCTATCTCACCGCGTATGTGCTGTCGTTCATGGTCAGCGGCTGCGCGTTCGGGTTCCTGGCTGGTCCGGTCGGCCTGATCATCCGCGACCATGTTACCGGCGACAACGCGGTCGATCGCTACATCGCCGAGAACTGGTGACCCGATCGGGCCGGCCGCACCGGACATGGCTGGGCTGTGCGCACCGGCCGGCTCCGACATAACGCGACGGCGCGGGTCGCCTCATGTTAAAGGCGTGTGTTGCACGAGAGTTCTGCAAACGCCGCGCGCGGGTCCGATCGCCCCCTGCCCCGACCACCCTGTGGCGGGGCGGCGCCGGTCGCGGCCCCCGCGGGCCGACGGGGAGGCATCGCCCCATGACCCCACGACGCGCGCTCAACAGCGCCATCCTTTTGACCATCCTGATCACAATCGGCTGGATCGCCTTTGCCACGTGGGAAGTGCGCCGCAGCTTCGACCGCCAAGTCGGCCACGGCCGGTTCGGCGAGACCGTGATCGATACCTCGACCGTCGGGGCGCGGTTTCGGCTGCGCGAGACGCTGAACGACCGCCAGTTGGCCCGCGCAGCCGAGATCGGCACGATCATGGTGCCGATCCTCGGCGGATTGATCCTGATCCGCCTGTTCGCGACGCCACGGACCGGCGGCAGCCGCGCCCGTCGCCATCATCGACAATTGTGGTGAACGCCGATCGCGTGTGTGGTGAACGCCGATCGCGTGCCGTGATCGGCCGGTCGCGGTGCCCCGCCCCCGACGCGCCATCGTCCAGCAGGCGCGTCAGGCGCCGACCCGGATCGCGATCTGTTCCTCGTTGTCTTCGAAGAACCGGCGCGCGGCGGCGCGGGTGTTGGCACTCAGTTGCGGGTCATTCATTTTTTCGAACAGCTTGCGCCGGCGGCGAAACAACACGTCTAAACTGACCAACTCCAGACCGAACGACGCCCTTTCCGGGTGCGCTGCGAGCATTCGTCTCCTCCCTTAGGTCCTAAGCCCCCGCTCTCCCTTTTGCTTTCCCCGTCACTCTTGCTTCCCCTGTCGCTCTTCCATGTTTTGTCGTTCTTTTTGCCTTGTTGCTCTTGCCCCCCGGTTTCGGCGTTTCGGCCCGGGCGATCGGGGCGGCCCCGGCGCGTTGCGCCTGGTCGTGAGTGTCCCGTGCACGCCGGCGGCGGCGCGGGGTCGCGGGGGCAGGGTTTTACACGGTTGTCCCTGTGCTCCATCGGTCATTCGACCATTTGAACGCGCGGGAAGGTACCCCAAAAAGCCTCGCGTTGAAAACCGAAAAACGCTCAAACCCATCGCACCTCTCCAATCATGCCTGAGGATTGGCAGCCGAGCCTGCGCCGACCATTGCGGCGCAATAAATCCACAGATCGGCCATGGCAAGCTCTGGCCAGCTGAAGCGCTGGCGATCTTCTTTGACAACTGTTGAGAAACCGTTGTCGGATGCTGCGACGCCGTGCTGCACCGGCGGTGCCGCGGCGCGATGACCGGCGATCCACCGCCGAATTGTGGCATCATCGTGTCGTTTGCCCGCACGCCCACCGCACCGAGGCGGCGCACACCCCCACACGAGAGCTGGTGTTGCTACCAGTAATAGTACTGAATGATCCACGGGATCTCGCGGCTGCGGCGCGGACGCGGCTTCGGTTCGGTGCGCTGCGGGGTCGGCTCGGCGACCAGGGCGTCGTAGTGATCGACGAAGTGGGCATACGCCTTGGGATCGACCGCGTCGGTCTCGCCCGGGTCCGCCCCGTCGGGTACGCCGTCCGCGGGGGCTGTCGGCATGTCGGTGCCGGCGGCGCAGGTCGCGACGTTCACCGGGGCGAGCAGGTCGTGAGCCCCCAACCCCTGCAATCGGCGGTACTCGTCTACGTCGAACCGTTCCAGGTCGCGCAGGCGCGCCTCAACCCGGTGATGCTCGGACATCTCGGTCCTCTCCACCCGATCCGGGCGCCCGCCCGGCCGGCGGCGCGCGATGCGGCGACGATCGGCTGACGGGCATTCATTCGATATGTGGCGATATGTGGGCGTGCCCGCCGCTGAGGGGCCGGCATGGCTGTCATGCTCCGCCCCGGCCGGACGGGCGTGCCGCCCCGTCCGTGCTTGACAGATCGCGGGCGACACCGGATGGTCGCTGCTCCGCGGCGCGACAAATCATGGTTCGGATCGGCACCACGATGGACACGGCTCAGAAGGTCGGGGGCGGCGTCAGGATCACGCTGCCCGATGGGGCAATCCGCGCGTTCGACGGACCGGTGACCGGCGCCGAGATCGCAGCCTCGATCAGCAAACGATTGGCCCGCGACGCGCTCGCGATGCGGGTCGACGGCGCGTTGCGCGACCTCGCAACCCGCCTCGACGGCGACGCCCGGGTCGAGATCGTGACCCGCAGCGACGACGACGCGTTGGCGCTGATCCGCCACGACTGCGCCCACATCATGGCCCAGGCGGTCCAGGAGCTCTATCCCGGGACCCAGGTGACGATCGGCCCTGCGATCGACACCGGCTTTTACTACGACTTCGCCCGCGCCGAGCCGTTCACGCCCGAGGATTTGAGCGCGATCGACGCCCGCATGCGCGAAATCGTCGCAGCCGACCTGCCGTTCGAGCGCGAGGTCTGGGAGCGCGACGCCGCGATCGCCCATTTCCGCGCGCTCGGCGAGCTGTACAAGGTCGAGCTCATCAAGGACCTGCCGGCAGACGAGGTGATCTCGATCTACCGGCAGGGGCGGTGGCTTGATCTCTGTCTTGGGCCGCACGCGCCGTCGACCGGCAAGGTCGGCACCGCGTTCAAGCTGATGAAGCTGGCCGGTGCTTATTGGCGCGGCGATTCGAAGAACGAGATGCTCCAGCGCATCTACGGCACCGCGTGGCGCACCGATGCCGAACTCGCCGCCTATCTGCATCGCCTGGAAGAGGCCGAGCGGCGCGACCACCGCCGGCTCGGCCGCGAGCTCGGCCTCTTCCACTTCCAGGAAGAGGCCGCAGGCAGCGCATTCTGGCACGCCAAGGGCTATCAGCTGTGGCGGACGATCGAAGCCTACCTGCGCGGCCGGCTTGCCGAGGCCGGGTATAGCGAGGTCAAGACGCCGCAGGTGATCGACCGCTCGCTGTGGGAAGCGTCCGGCCACTGGGAAAAGTTCCGCGACAATATGTTCACGGTCGCGGATCTCGAGGACGGCAAGGTCCTGGCGATCAAGCCGATGAACTGTCCGGGCCACGTTCAGATCTTCCGCCAGGGCGTAAAGAGCTACCGCGACCTGCCCCACCGGATGGCCGAGTTCGGCTCGTGCCACCGGAAGGAACCGTCGGGCGCACTGCACGGCCTGATGCGGGTGCGCGCGTTCACCCAGGACGACGCCCACATCTTCTGCACCGAAGACCAGATCACCTCGGAATCGGTCGCGTTCTGCCGGCTGTTGCAGGACGTCTACCGCGACTTCGGCTTCACCGACGTCACGGTCAAATTCTCCGACCGGCCGGCGGTGCGCGCCGGTGACGACGCGGTGTGGGACCGCGCCGAAGGGGCACTCAAGGCCGCGGTCGAGGCGGCCGGTCTGCCCTACACCCTGAACCCGGGCGAGGGCGCGTTCTACGGCCCCAAGCTTGAGTTCGTGCTGCGCGACGCGATCGGGCGCGACTGGCAGTGCGGCACGCTGCAGGTCGATTTCGTCCTGCCCGAACGGCTTGACGCCGAGTATGTCGGCGAGGACGGCCAGCGCCGCCGCCCGGTGATGCTCCACCGCGCGATCCTGGGCTCGATGGAGCGGTTCATCGGGGTGTTGATCGAGCATTACGCCGGCCGCCTGCCGGTCTGGCTCGCCCCGGTCCAGGTGGTGGTGGCGACGATCACCAGCGACGGCGACGCCTATGCCCACGAGGTCGCCGCCGCGCTCAAAGCTGCAAACTTGCGGCATTCGGCCGATCTTCGCAACGAGAAAATCAATCTCAAGGTGCGCGAGCACAGCCTGCAAAAGGTGCCGGTGATCGCGGTGGTCGGCAAGCGCGAGGCCGAGCGGCGCGAGGTCGCCCTGCGTTGGCTCGGCGAGAAGGAGCAAGAAGTCCTTGCTCTCGATGTGGCCGTTGATAAACTGGTCGCTCTCGGTCGTTTGCCGACCGGCACGCCGGTGGACAGCGCGCCCGCCGATCCGGCCCCCTAAGGTGGCATGATCCCTGAGGTGGCACGATTGGGCCCGGCGCCCGCCGGGGCGGCGGCCCATTTGACCAGTCTCATGCGCCCCCGCGGTCGGTCCGCGCCGGGACGCCCGAGTCGGCGTGGTGGCGGGCCGGGCCGGTTTTCGGCGCGCCCGGCCGCCGGGTGTCGGTGCCGCCACGTTTGGCCGCCACGTTCAGGTAAGGAGGGGTTCCATAGCCAGGCCATCGAATGAGAGCGCACCGCCGCGCGAAGGACCGCGTGTCAATCGGGAAATCTCGGCCCGGACCGTTCGTCTGGTCGATGCCCAGGGCGAAATGGTTGGCGTCGTAACGTTGCGCGACGCCCTGCTGTCCGCCGAAGACGCCGGTCTCGATCTGGTCGAAGTTGCGCCCAATGCCGACCCGCCGGTCTGTAAAATTCTGGATTACGGCAAGTTCAAATACGAAGCACAAAAGAAGGCCAACGAGGCCAGAAAAAAGCAGAAGACCATCGAGGTCAAAGAGATCAAGTTTCGCCCGAACATCGACGACAACGACTACAACGTCAAGATGCGCAACGCGCGCCGCTTCATCGATGAAGGTGACAAGGTCAAGGTCACCATGAGATTCCGCGGCCGCGAGATGGCGCACCAGGACATCGGTCTCAACATCCTGATGCGGGTGCGCGACGAGCTCGACCCGGTTGCAAAGGTCGAACAGATGCCGCGCCTGGAGGGACGGCAGATGGTCATGGTGCTCGCCCCGAAATAGCCTGCCCGACCGCCCGCCCGCCGCGGGCGGTCGCGGCCGACTGATCCGGCCCCCACCGGTCGGGCGGTCGCATCTTGCTGTGGCATGGGCTCGGCTGTCGTTGTAGGGTTCGTTTGCATGAAAGACATCGCCCCCCCGGAGCGCAGGCGCGCCGGGAGGGGCAGTGTGCACGCCGGGACGGCGCCAGTCGCGCACGCCGTGGACGGACGATCGAGGAGACCGTGGATGGCGGCCGATTCCAGCCTGTCAGACCAAACGCCGGCCGTCGGCGATGCCGCCAAATGCGTCCTGATTGTCGAGGACAACGAGCTCAACATGAAGCTCTTCCACGACCTGCTCGAGGCGCACGGCTTTGCGACCCTGCAAACCAAGGACGGTATGGAAGCGTTGCGGTTGGCGCGCGAACACCGACCGGACTTGATCTTGATGGATATCCAGCTGCCCGAGGTGTCCGGCCTTGAGGTCACCAAGTGGATCAAGGAAGACGACGATATAAAACATATTCCGATCATCGCCGTCACCGCGTTCGCCATGAAGGGGGACGAAGAAAAGATCCGGGAGAGTGGCTGCGAGGATTATCTGGCAAAGCCGATCTCGGTAAGCAAATTCCTTCAGGCAGTCAATAAGTTTTTGAATTAGTCGTCCACTGCTCGGTGACGACTGCGATCGGCGGCGCCATGATGCCCCGGTTCGATCCCGATCCGCGACCGACACCAGTCGGCCCGACGTGGTCAATGGTTGTAACTGCCAGGGTCCGACCACAGGTCTTGGCGGGTCATGTGGTGATCGGCGCAACGTTTCGGTTGATGCAACACGAACGGGGGGATCCCCCAAGGGACGATCGTAACGATGGCGAGTGGTTGTAGGTCCCGGGGAACCAGCGGTCGCAGGGTGGCAGGGTAGGCACATGTCTGCGCGCGTCCTGATCGTGGATGATGTCATGCCGAACGTCAAGCTCTTGGCGGCAAAGCTGACGCGCGAATACTTCGACGTAATCACTGCTTATAATGGCAGTCAGGCGCTTGAACTGGTCGCCAAGGACTCGCCCGACATCGTGCTGCTCGACATCATGATGCCGGGAATGGACGGGTTTGAGGTCTGTCAAAAGATCCGCGCCAACCCGGCGACCATGCATATCCCGGTGGTCATGGTCACCGCCTTGTCCGACATCACCGACCGGGTGCGCGGCCTCGAGTCCGGCGCCGACGACTTCCTGACCAAGCCGGTCAACGACATCGCCCTGTTCGCCCGGGTGCGATCGCTGGTCCGGCTGAAGATGATCATGGACGAGTGGCGGTTGCGCGAAAGCACCTCGGGCCAGTTCGGCATGCTCGCGACCGGCGCGACCGTGCTGTCGGAGTCGGCGCGCCATGCCCGGGTGCTGGTGCTCGAGGACAGCCCGCTCGACCTCGACAAGATCTGCGACACGGTCGAGCGCAACGGCGGCCTCCTGACCGCGGCCGCGACCTCGGCCGAAGCGCTCGACCATGCGCTCGCCGAAGAGTTTGAACTGGTGATCGTCAGCCTGACCCTGTTGAACGAGGACGGGCTGCGGTTGTGTTCCCACCTGCGCTCGCACGAGCGGACCCGTCAGGTGCCGATCCTGCTGGTGGTCGATGAGGGCGACATGAATCGGGTCGCTAAGGGGCTCGAGCTCGGCGCCAACGACTACATCATCAAGCCGATCGACCGCAACGAACTGCACGCCCGACTGCGCACCCAGATCCGGCGCAAACGGTACCAGGACCGCCTGCGCGCCAACTACGAACAAAGCCTGTCGCTGGCGCTGACCGACCCGCTGACCGGGCTGTTCAACCGGCGCTACGTCTCGGCGCATCTGCCGCGTCTGCTCGACCGCTCGGCCGACAGCCACAAACCGGTGTCGGTGTTCATGTTCGACATCGACCATTTCAAACAGGTCAACGACACCTACGGCCATGACATCGGCGACGAGGTGCTGCGCGAGGTTGCGGCGCGCGCCCGGCGCAACGTGCGCAACTTCGACCTGGTCGCACGGCTGGGCGGCGAGGAGTTCGTTGTGATCATGCCGGACACCGACGCCGAATCGGCCACCGCGGTCGCCGAGCGGCTGCGCCGGCGGATCGGCGACATCGCGTTCGAGATCGCCAAGCTCAATCATGCGCTGACGATCACGGTCAGCATCGGGGTCGCGGTCGGCGGCCGGATCGGCGAGACCGCCGAGGCGCTGATCAAACGGGCGGACGAGTCGATGTACCAGGCCAAGGGGTCGGGCCGGAACCGGGTGATCCTCAACACCCGGGACCTTCAGGGGGCGGCGGCGCCGATCGTGCCGACCGCCTGACCCGGCACCGCCGTCGCCGGCTGGGTTCGCCCGCGGCCGGCAGGTGGAACCGCGAACACCGGGCTTTTACCCCTCGTTATCCTCCGTCGCCTTACGTCTTCACCTCCGCGCCCGTCTGCGGCATTGTGAAGCAGATCACTTGGCCGGTCAGGAATGGTCGATCGAGCGCGCGAACCAGGGGCGCGACGGAATGAGCATTGCCACGACGACACCACCGCAAGCGGTCCCCCAGCTGCTGACCCTGGCCGGGTTGCCGCTTCCCCCGGGACGCACGCCGGTCGAGGTGACCGGCACCGGCGAGCTCCGGCTCGGCCGCGGCCGCGACCGATTGGATCTGGCGTTCAAGATCGACGGTCGGCAGTTTCGCGTCACGGTGCGCCCGGACGGCGACGGGGCGGTGTGCGTGGTCCGTGCGATCGTCGGCGATATCCCCTTTTCCGCGGAATCGTCGGCGCGTCGCCGCGCGGTGTTGATGATCCTCGATGCGGCGCGCACATTGCCGACGACCCGTTGGCTGCGCGAGCGCGGCGAACGGATTGCGCTCGAGCGCGCGACCCGGATCGCGGGGCGGGTGTCGCCGGAACGGATTCTCGGCGAAGCGGTGCGCACGGTCGCCGCGGCGCGACCGTTCCTGCGCCTGCTTGCCGCCGCGCACGCCTGAAAGACCGGGCGCGCAAAGCGCGCCCGGTCGCCCGCTGGAACGATTGGTCTGTCATGACGTCCGAAGTCCGGTCGATCTGTGTGTATTGCGGCGCCGCGTCGGCGGTCGACGCCCGGTATGTCGCCGCGGCGGAGCGGCTCGGCAGCGTGATCGCGCGCCACGGACTGTCGCTGGTCTATGGCGGCGGCCGGGTCGGGTTAATGGGGATCGTGGCCGACGCCGCGCTCGACGGCGGCGGCCGGGTCACCGGGGTGATCCCGAGTTTCCTGCTTGCCCGCGAGGTCCAGCATGGGGCGCTGACCGAGCTGATCGTGGTCGAGACCATGCACACCCGCAAGCAGGTGATGGTCGAACGCGCCGACGCCTTCGTGGTGCTGCCGGGCGGGCTCGGGACCCTCGACGAGATGATCGAGGTGTTGACCTGGCGGTGTCTCGGCCTGCACGACAAGCCGATCGTGTTGGTCAATATCAACGACTATTGGGGCCCGGTGCTCCGGGTGATCGACCACATGGTCGCCGCCGGGTTCGTCGCCGCGGCGGACCGCGGCCGTCTGACCGTGATCGCCGAGGTGGACCATCTGATCGCCACGCTCGCGCGCCAGCCCGCACCGCGTCACGCGCCGCGTCCGGCCCGGCTGTAACCGACAACCGACGCGCCGCCTCCGGGGCGTCCGCCCCAATGTTGGGGGGTGACACCCCGACCTTGCGGGCGAAGCCGAGTTGGGGTGTCATACCAAATCCGATTGTTTGGTTCCGGTTATCCACGCCTGAGGAAGCTGTTCACCGATCCTGTAGGTTGGGGCGATCGGCCGGCACGGTCTGCCTGTTTGCATCGCCGGTGG
>JANQHG010000059.1 GCA_028277115.1 Azospirillaceae bacterium | reverse complement strand
ATCAACCTGCAAATGCTGTACGACGTGGCGGTCTGCGCCAGGGACGCCCGCGACGTCGAGGCGGTCGAGCCGCTCCGCGCGGCTTGAGGCTCTCTGGCGCAGACCGCCACGTCGTACAGCATTTGCAGGTTGATCCAGAACTCCGGCCCGGTGCTGAAGGAACCGCCGAGCCGCAGCGCGGTGTTCGCGGTCACCGAGGTTTCGCACCGCGCCAACCGTTCGATCCTGATGCGCGGCACGCCGGTCGCCTTGGCGATGCGATAGGGGGTCAGGTTGAGCGGCCCGAGAAACTCGTTGCGCAGGACGCGGCCCGGGTGCACCGGGTTGGCCGGGATGATCATGGTGCTTCGAGAAGGACCCCGGTCCGCCGGGCTCACAGCGATGGTCTCCGGCTGGGCAGACTCGCGTTGACGAATGCCTGGTATGCACAAGTCATGTTCAGTGTCTGCGGCTCACTGATCAAGACCGAAACTGGAAATACGGCACGACACGGAGCGAGACATAAGGTGTATATTGCTGGTTGACGAAAACCCCCTCGAACTTCTGCAATGACCCGAGCAGCGTCAACATCGCATTCGCCCTGTTGCCGCTGGTCGTGCCCAAAGCTGCCTGGACCAGCTTTCGGCGTCGCACGGCGTCGGAGTTGAAGAGGTGCAGCTTCGTTGCGAGGTTGCCCGTCAAGTCGGCCGTAAGGTCGTCGGCGAATTGGGTCCCGGCGACCACACCGACCCCGAATGCCCGCCCCTCGCGGGCCAACTCGATCAGGCGCGGGCTGTCCGCGACCCGCCAGGCCTCGTCAAAAACCAACAGACGGCGCAACGCCCCCGGCTGATCGCCGCGCAGCATGTATCCCTGAAGTTGCATCAAGATCAATTCCGCCAACACGCGCTTCAACTGCGTGTCGTTCGGCAGTGCGTGGAACGACAGGACGGTGCGGCTGTCCGCCAGCGCGGCGAAGTCGAGCCGCGCAGCAGCGTCGGCGGGCAACAAATGCTTGCCGTGCAGAAGCCCCAGTCGGTTGACCAGAGGCAGGCCGGCCTTCGCATCCGACTGCTCGACGATCCGTATCACGTCGGCCAGCGACGGCGCCGGGGTCTTCGCCGGATCGACCCAATCCTGCAACGGCACCCGCAGGTGTTCGAATGCGGTGGTCAAGGCATCGCGGAAGACGGTCTTTTGTTGATCGCCGAACGACAATGTCGCGGCGAGAATCGCCGTGACCTCGAAGATGTGGTCGATTGCCTGGGCCCCGCTCGGACCACGGGGGGCCAAGCGTAATGGGTTGAACGGCAGGCCATCGTTCAGATTGACCACGGTGAAGCCGTTGTCGCCGGCAAACCGGTCGGCGCCGTTGTCGCCATAGTCGTTCTTGAAGTCGAAGACCAGGGCCGAGCAGCCGAGCCGGACCGCTTGGGCGACCACTGATTTGATTGCCTGGGTCTTTCCTTGCCCGGCGTCGCCCGAGACCAGAAACCCGTAGTTCGGCAGGGCTGGATTGGCGGTTCGGTCGAGCGACCAGTGAACCGCCGCCTCATCGCTTTGATGCCCGACCAACAGGCATGTGTGGTCGCGCCGTTCGCTGCCGGACGTCCCGATCTGCTCGCGTTTGTCGCGGTCGGGGTCGGATCCGGTTCCCTGGGTTGCGCCCGCCTGCGCGCCGCTGTGCGGCGGCCCGTTCGCTCCGTCCGGTTTCCTGCCCGCGGGTCCTCGTCCTTCGGGCCGGAGCAGCCGCGTTATCTGACCGATCCCGGCATGCTCCAAAAGAAACCGCCGCTGGCGACGCCACTCCGCGAACCCGGGTGCGTCGGCGCGGTCGGCAAGAAACCCACGCGCCAGATCAAGCCGCTGCCAGTCCTTGTCCGTGGTCATCGCCACCCGTCCGCCGGCGTCGAAGAGGTCGATCAAGGCCGGACCGGCCTGAAGCTTGCGCAGCGCCGCCGGGGCGCGGTCGGGATTGCCGTCGTCGTTGACCCCGGGCAGCTTTCGGTTGCGCAGCAGCGCCGGCTTTGCATCGGTCGCGCTGTCGAGCACGCTGCGCAGTTGCTTCAACAGCTTCGATCCCGAGTTCGGCGCGTCGGCAAAGCCGATCTTCCACCGCTCGACCGGGTTGCCGTTTGAGTCCCGGAAGCTGAGATCGACCATGCGGGTTGCCGCAGCATCCTGCAACTCGACCTCGTCCACCGACACGCCGCCGATCGTCAACACCTCCTCCACCGCTTTTTCGGCGAGCCAGACGAACATCTTGACCCGGTCATAATCCGAGTAGTTGCTCACCGACCCGATGGCGGCGTCGGTCATGTCCTCCCATAGTTTGTCGAAGTGGTCGAGCTCCAGTGGCGGGTCGGGTGGGGGCTTCTTCGTATGCCATTCCTGTTCCGAGACGAACCTGTCGGCACGACGGCAGAGCTCCCGATACTCTCGAAGACTCTGGAACACATCGCGCAAGGATTGATATTGGCTGGCTCGGATCAGCCAATCCGGGGCGATTTTGTGCGGCGCCTCCGGGTCGGGGGCGGCACCGGCCCGATCAAGCAGCGCCGCCACTCGCTTGTCGATCACCGCGGCCACCGTCGCCGGATCCGGTGGCATGAGGGTGATCGGTGGCTCGCCCAATTCGATCCGTTGGCGATAACTGTCCTCAATATGATCCCTGACCGCGTTGTCGTAAGTGTCGTGGAGGGCCGCGATCACCAGTGCGAGCCCCTGGGGGCAGGCCTCGACCAACTGCAGCGCGGTCGCGACCACGCGGGTCAACAGGTCGCGATCGCCGATCCGCGAGATCGCCTCGATCTGATCCAGCGCGATCACCATCGACGCCCCGGTCGCGGCGGCGATCCGAACGATCCGCGCGAACACCTCCTGCCGATCGGTTTCGGTCGCGAGCGGGTGCAAGGTATAGCCGGCAACACGACAGACCTCGGCGCTCCCGCGCAACCACTCGTTGACACCGAGACCATCCGGTTCGGATCGTGCAAGCCCTACGAACGACAGAACGCGACCGAACCGGCGCGACTCGCCCGACCGGTCGAAGTCGAGCACGCCGGCATCAGCCAGCAGCATGAGCGCCACCATCACCGGTGCGTCCCGCGCTTCCACGCCATTCGGCGCAAGCGCCCGACGAATCTGCCCGACCGCCCGCCCGACCACTGCGGCGGCCGCCTGCGGGTTCTCGGCCTCGAGAGCTGCTTGATAGTCCCTGCGATCGGCCGCGGCGGCGTGCGCCCATAGCCGTTCGGCCAGGCGTGCCAGCGGGGTCGCCCCACCGGGCGCCCGAAAATGAGCGGCCCCCATTTCGTCCAACACTTTACGCAGCATCCACAATGACACCTGGCCCGGATCGATCCGCGCCGACAACTGCATCACCGCAGGATATGTCCGGCCATGTCGCGACAACTCGAGCAGGGTTGCGACCAGGCTGTGGGTCTTGCCCAGACCCGATCTGCCCTGGATCAGAACGACGCGCTGTGCCGGATCACCGATGCCGTTCACCGCAGCGTCCGCCACCCGGACCACCGCCTGCCGCGCCGACCGGTGGACGGTGGGGACATCGACCGCAAGCACGGTCTCCGCGTGCGAGGTGACGGCCGTCTGCGAGAACACCGGGTCGAAGTGGGGCCCGAGAAACGCCGCGAGCACGGGGCAGGTCATCACGCACCTCGACGCAGGATCAGATGGAACCGGCGATGCTGCCCCTGGATCTCGGAGCGCAGACGCAAGTCGCGGTCGAGAGCGTCCGGACTGTCCAGGGTCGCCAGGGACACCAGCCGGTCGGCATGGGCCCGGACCAGGCGCGCCTTGAACGCCTCAAGGCCGCCGGCGTCGGCATGGGTGCGGCCGTAAGCGTCATAGACTTGCGCGATCGCGACCGCGTCCGACAACGGCGGCGACGACAGGCGCTCGGTCACCGCATGGACCCGCGCGGCGAACCCGGCCAGATCGCCGGTGTCGCCGCTTGGCACCGCAGGATCGGCGAGATTGAGCGCGGCCCGGATCAGCGCGGCTTCCAACGGTTTCCGATCAGTCAGCTTGCCGAGGGAGCCGACCAATTCCGTGGTGTTGCCCCCAATCTCGGCGACCACCGGTTGTCCCGCGATCGCGCGCTCGGTGATCGCCGCGAGGACTTGGGCCATGCTAACGCCGCCGCGCTTTAGGGGAAGGTTGAACAGGGCGGTCATCGCTGACGCGCGGATGCCGTCGATCTTTGCGAACTGTCTACGTGCGCTCGGTCCATCCACCCCAAGCGCCAAGGCGAGCCAAAACCAAGTGTCGGTGCCCCCGGACGACTTGTCCGCGGTCGCGTCAATACCATTTTTTTCCGTGGCTTTCGATTTCGTTTTACTTTTCCTGGTTATTTTACCGCCATAGGTCGTTTCAACCAGAGATCGACCTGCGGGCGTGATCGCGAAACCCTTGCCGTCAAATGCGGCCATACCACGGTCGACCAGGCTGTCCAGACCGCGCTCGACCTGTGGCTTCGTGACATAGGAACGCAGGTTCTGCGCGAGCTTCCCGACGCTCTGCGATGCCGTTATCGTATATAGATACGGCAATAAAAAATCGTCAACTGTGACCGGACAGAGGCCACCGGCCGGTCGGCTGGGTGTGGCATCGCTCATCTGGCGCGTTCCCGTCGTCTGCGTTGCAACTGATCACGAACATAGGCCAGCACCGCGGTCGGATCGCTCATCACCTCGGCGGCGTGAACCCGCACCGTCCGGATGGCGCGGGCCGCAAGGTCGGCATCGCGCGCGGCGTCGCGCCGACGTTGCCGTTCGCACGAAATGTGCTGGGCCCCATCGACCTCGATCGCAAGCGCGAGCTCGGCGCACCACAAATCCACCTCATAGCTTTTTGTCGAGTGTCCACGCACTCTCTGGTTGATCGTGATCGGTTCGGTGATCGTACCGTCGTTGATCAAGAGCGTGTGCAGGACCCGTTCATGGTCGCTGCGGTACAGCGGTCGCTCGTCGGCATGCAGGACCGAGCGATCGAGCACCGCCTCGACATCGCGGTCGAGCACGACCAAGCCGCCGATCAAAACCCGGCGCGCGGCCACCGGGTCGTCGCCGACCGAGACCGCGCCGAGCAGCAGATCCGTGACCGCCTCGGGGTCCGCCACGACCGCGGTCGGGCGTCCGGCCTGCGCTTCGGCACAGGTCCGCGCCGCAACCAGAGCTTCCGCCAACTGCGCCGCCGCCGGGACGAACAGGAGAGGGTCGTCGGGGCCGACCGCGCCGAACCCGAGCGCCCGCGACGCGTCCGCGGCGGTCGGATTTGGCGCGACCACCCCGCCATGGCCGGCGGTACCGCCGCCCGAACGCGTTGCAAGCCAGCGTCCCCAGACGCCGCGCCCCACCCCCGGGGCACCGCAGATCGTGCTGATCAGCCGCACGCCGCGCGCCCGTGCGTCTTGATGGGCGGCGAGCAACGCGATCGGGTCGATCGATGGACGGGTCCGATTATGACTCTTTTGCAATTCTGTCGCACTGCTCGGAAGACGCCACGCGAATGGGATCGTTTCGCCGTGATATCAAATCAGTGACTTGATGGGAAGGCGGGACTTGTGATCGGCAAAGCAATCCAGCTCCCGGTGAGACCGACGGTGGTGAGGCGAAAGGCCGAGCAACCAGGAAGCAAGTGCCGTGGCCGGGGTGGCCCCAAAACCCTCCGCGTGGCCGAGCTCCCGGTCGAGTGGCCGGCCGCGCAGGACCAACGCCGCCGACGTGCGCCCGGTGTCCGACCGCACCGATGGACAATGACGCGCGCCTGACGTAGGACACGGGGTGGGCTGGTGGCAGCACCGGCCCACCCCGTGTTCTTCTTGTCAGCTTTTCAAAGAGACCAGCCCCACATGCGCATCGACGCGATCGCGATCGGCGGCCATCCGCCCGACGATGTCAACGTCATCATCGAAGTCCCGATCGGCGGCCAGCCGATCAAATACGAAATGGACAAGGCCGCCGGCACGCTGGTGGTCGATCGGTTCCTGTTCACGCCGATGACCTATCCCGGCAACTACGGCTTCGTCCCGCACACCCTGTCCGCCGACGGCGACCCGATCGACGTCCTGGTCTGCATCAACCGGCCCCTGGTGCCGGGCTGCGTCGTCAATGTCCGGCCGATCGGCGTCCTGGTCATGGAAGACGACAAGGGCATGGACGAAAAGGTGATCGCGGTGCCGTCGCGCGCGCTCAGCCAGGAATGGGACCGGGTCGAAGACCACACCGACCTGCCGGCGATCCTGCTCCGCCAGATCGAGCATTTCTTCGAACACTACAAAGACCTCGAACCCGGCAAATGGGTCCGGATCGGCGACTGGGGCGACGCCGCCGCCGCGCGGGCGGTGATCCGGGACGCGATCGACCGCGCCGCGGCATAGTCGTCACGACAGGCGGGCGGGCGGGCGGCCCAACGCGTCCGTCGGCCGCCCGAACAAGGAAGGTAAGGAAGGTGGTGATGATCTCCGACCCGATCCTTGCGCCCGCCGACCCGGTCGCGCCGCTCGCCGGCGCGCCGCGCCATGTCGTCGGCATCGGGGCGTCGGCCGGCGGGCTCGAGGCGCTCGAGGCCTTCTTCGGTCACATGCCGGCCGACACCGGGCTCGCGTTCGTGGTGATCCAGCACCTGTCGCCCGACTTCAAAAGCCTGATGAACGAGTTGTTGGCGCGCCACACCGGCATGCCGATCCACCGGGTCGAAGACGGCATGGCGGTCGAGCCGAACGCGATCTATCTGATCCCGCCGCGCAAGGAAATGATCATCGCGTCCGGCCGCCTGCTGTTGACCGACAGCGACCCCAGCCACTCGTTCTCCCTGCCGATCGACGTGTTCTTCCGCTCGCTCGCCCAAGACCTCGGCCGCCGGGCGATCGGCATCGTGCTCTCGGGCACCGGCACCGACGGCTCGCGCGGCATCTGCGACATCCACCAGGCCGGCGGGCTGGTCCTGGTCCAGTCGGAAGACACCGCCCGGTTCGACGGCATGCCGCGCGCGGCGATCGCAACCGGGGTCGCCGATCTGATCATGCCGGTCGAGGAGATGACCGGCGCACTCCTGCGCTTCGTCGCCGACCCCCAGGCGCCGCCGCGCCTCGGCACGCCCGAGCTCGCCGAGACGCCGTCGAACACCACGATCGCCAAACTGTTTAATCTGCTGCGTCACGAATACAATATCGATTTCTCCCAATACAAACCGACGACGGTCGGCCGCCGGATCGAACGGCGGATGGTCCAAAATCAGTTTTCGACCATCGACGATTACTTTGATTGGCTCCAGGGCAATCGCAGCGAGCTCGATATCCTCTACCGAGACTTGCTGATCGGCGTCACCCAGTTCTTCCGCGATCCGGAAGCCTTCGAGATCCTGCGCGACCAGGTGGTGCCGCAGCTGATCGAGCGCGCCTCGCTCGACCAGGGGGTGCGCGTCTGGGTGCCCGGCTGCGCCACCGGCGAAGAGGCGTTTTCGATCGCGATGCTGTTCGACCAGGCGGTCCAGGCGTGCGGCCGGCCGATCGGGATCAAGATTTTCGCGACCGATGTCCATCCGGAGTCGCTGGAGCGGTGCAGCACCGGCCTGTTCGCGCCGGAGAGCGTCGCCAGCGTGCCGCCGGCGCAGCTGGGCAAATACTTCGTGCGCCAGCGCGACCACTACCAAATCTCGGCGGCGATCCGCCGCCTGGTGGTGTTCGCCAAGCACGACGTGATGAAGGACCCGCCGTTCACCAAGCTCGACCTGATCAGCTGTCGCAATCTTTTGATTTATCTGCAGTCGCTGGCTCAGGAAAAGGTCGTTTCACTATTCCATTTCGCGCTCAAACGCAACGGCATCTTGTTCCTGGGCCCGAGCGAGACCGCCGGGCGGCTCCAGGGTGAGTTCGATGTGGTCAACGCGCGCTGGCAGCTCTACCGCAAACGGCGCGATGCCAAGCTCGGCGATGCCAACCGCTTCGCGCTCCGGCCGCCGCTCGCCAAGATCGGCGATTTGCCGCAACCGCTCACGGTCTTGCCGAGCGCCGCGCCGTCGGTCGACCGCGGCATCCTGCACGCCTACGACACCCTGCTCGACCGGTTCATGCCGGCGGCGCTCTTGCTCGACGAACGCGGCGAGTTGGTCCACGCGTTCGGCGATGCCGCGAAGTACCTGCGCCCGATCAGCGGCCGCTTCAAGTCGGAC
This sequence comes from Azospirillaceae bacterium, assembly GCA_028277115.1. Taxonomy (GTDB): domain Bacteria; phylum Pseudomonadota; class Alphaproteobacteria; order Azospirillales; family Azospirillaceae; genus JANQHG01. The sequence goes on along the minus strand of JANQHG010000059.1, from coordinate 4,553 downwards.
GTCATGAGCCTGGTCGAGGGCGACCTTCGGATCGCGATCGCCGCCGCGCTGCCGCGGGTGCGCAAGAGCCCCCAACCGGTCGTCTACAACGGGGTCAAGATCGCCGGGGTCGGCGGCAGCTTCATCGCCAAACTGACCGTCGAATGTCTGCCCGAGACCGCGACCGGCCAGCGCAACCTCCTGGTGATGTTCGAAGAGGCCGCGCTCGCGGTCCAGCCGCCCGCGGGCAGCGAGGAGTTCGACCCGACCCAGGAAAGCTCGAACCGGATCACCGGGCTCGAGCGCGAGCTGCAATACACCAAGGAAAGCCTGCAGGCGACGGTCCAGGAGCTCGAGACCAGCAACGAGGAGCTCCAGGCGACCAACGAAGAGTTGATGGCGTCGAACGAGGAGCTCCAAAGCACCAATGAAGAGCTCCATTCGGTCAACGAAGAGCTCTACACGGTCAATGCCGAGCACCGCCGCAAGATCGACGAGCTGACCCAGCTAACCGCCGATATGGATAACTTGCTGAGCTCAACCGAGATCGGCACGATCTTTCTCGACGCCCAGCTGCGCATCCGCAAGTTCACCCCGTCGGCCGCCGGCGCCTTCAACCTGCTCGACCGCGACGTCGGCCGGCCGCTCGACCATGTCACCCATCAGATCGTCGGCGCCGACGTGATCCGCGATGTCCACACCTGTCTGCGCCGCGGCGAGCCGTTGCAGGACGAGGTGCGTGACCGCACCGGCCGCTGGCTGTTGTTGCGCATCCTGCCCTATCGGGCCCGCCCCGACGTGGTCGACGGGGTGGTGATCACGATCGTCGATCTGACCGAGAGCAAGCAGGCCCAGGCGGCGCTCGAGGACTCGGAACGGCGCAACCGCGAGCAGAGCCACCTGCTCTCCATGATCATCGGCAACATGAAGGACGGCGTGGTGGTGGTCGATCGCGACGAGGCGCCGCTTTTGGTCAACCCGGCGGCGCGGCGCCTGCTCGCGATCGATCCGTCGCTGCCGCTGCGCGACTCGGCGCTCGGGCACGGCGTTGCGATCGACGGTGCCGCGACGCCGTCAAACCCGCTGCCGTGGTCGCAGCTGCCGATCGCGCGGGCCCTCGCGGGCGCGCTCGACCAGGAGGTCGAGGTCGGCTTCGTCACCCCGGCGCGACCGGACCCGGTGGTGGTGAGCGCGATCGGCGGTGCGATCACCGACGACGCGGGCACGGTGCGCGGCGCGCTGGTGGTGCTGCGCGACATCTCCGAACGCAAGCGCGCCGAACAGGCGCTGCGCCAGGCCCACGACCAGCTCGAGGCGCGGGTGCGCGCGCGCACGGCCGAACTCGAGGACGCGCGCCAACGCGCGGTCGCGGCCAGCGAGGCGAAGTCCCAGTTCCTCGCCCGGATGAGCCATGAGCTGCGCACGCCGCTCAACGCGATCCTCGGCTTTTCCGAAACCATGTCGCTTGAGCTGCTCGGCCGGCTCACCGCGCAGTACCGCGAGTACGCGGCCTTCATCCACGCCAGCGGCGAGCAGTTGCTCCATCTGATCAACGATCTGCTCGACCTGTCGCGCATCGAGGCCGGCAAGGTCGAGTTCAATCAAGAGCGGATCGACCTCGCCGATGCGGTCGGCGACGCCGTGTCGGTGATCGACCCGTTCGCGCTCAAGCACGAGGTCACGATCGACCAAAAGATCGCCCCGGGCGATCTGGCCTTGATGGGCGACCGTCGGGCGATGCGCCAGATGCTTTGCAACCTCTTGTCCAACGCGGTCAAGTATTCCCACCCGGGGCAGACGGTGTCGATCGATGTCGTCCGCGACGACGGCGGTGAGGCGAGCGTGCGGGTCCACGATCGCGGCATCGGCATCGCCGCCAAGGACCTGCCCCGGGTGTTGGAGCCGTTCGGGCAAGTCACCAACCCGATGGTCACCGCGCTGTCGGGGACCGGGCTCGGGCTTTCGATCGTTCGGTCGTTGATCGAGATGCACGGTGGGCGGATCGCGCTGACCAGCGCGCTTGGGATCGGCACCACGGCGGCGCTGGTGTTCCCGTCCGAACGGGTGGTTCGACACCGCGACGGGCCGCCGGGCGGCGAGGGTTTGGAGGCTTCGCCCCCAGGTCAGGGCCTACACCCCGGCCCCCGTTAAGGAGTGGGGGTCAAGGGGGGTGCCCCCCTTGCGGGGGTCGAGGGGGCGGCGCCCCCCGCACGGCCGTCAGGCCGCACCTGCAGCCTCACTCCAGATGCTGCAGAAACCGGTTACGCTGTTCGCCGGCCTCGCGGCCCTGGATCGCGCGCAGCAGAATGTCGAACTCTTCGGGCAGCCCGGTGAACCAGGGTTCAAGCGTAAAGGTCGCCGACGGAAACGGAAACAGGTTGACGGTCAAGGACTCGACGAAATAGTCCTGGGTCTCGTTGATCCGGATCAAGGTGTGGATGATCGAGCGCTGGGCCGCCGAGATCAGATCGGTGTTCAGCTTTTCATGCCGCTCCAGCTGCAACTCGACCCAATGCAGGTCCGCCGACGACAACTCGCGAACATAGACGAATTTCAGAGTCACGTTCGGCACCAGCCCGAAGCCGGTCTTGACCTCGCGCAATTTGTAACCGGCGGCCCGGAGCAGGCCGAGCAGCGAGTCGGTGCCGTGGTCGTCGAAATAGCTCGAGAGATCATCGGGTGACGGCGGTGCGATCGTGTTGGTCACCATGGTCCAGGCATAGACCGCATAGTAGGTCACGGTGTCGATCACCATGCCGATCAAACTGCGCGCGGTCATCGACGGCGCGGCCGCGATCACCACCGGCGGCGCCACCGCCTGGGCCGCCGCCGAGTGCCCCTGCAGCGCGACCGCGGCGGCCAGGAGCCCGAGCGCCAGGCAGGCGCCGATCCGGCGTGAAGCGCACGGGATCGGGCGAGCTCGTGTCGTCGCCTCATGCGCCATTTCGAAGCCCCCTGGTCACGGCGCGTAGGGCATCAGCCGGCGCGCCCGGTCACGGTCCGCGGCACGGGTCGCGGGGTCATGAACCACCAGACCGAGCTGCCGGCGCAACGCCCCGTCGGGGCCGAGCATGGTCTCGGCGGTCGCCGCGTGGACGAACTCGTAAAGCCCGGCCACGACGCCGAGGCCGCCCAGTGCCGGGCGCATATGCGCCCGCTTGACAAACAATCGAATCGGGATCACCGCCGGGTATTCGAACAAATCAATGGTTCTTGAGTCCGGCAATATCCCGTCGACCGGCAGCAGAACAAACTCGTCTTGATGCCGTTCCCACAAGGTGAACGGCATGATGAACAGCGCACCGGGCTCTGCGGCACGCGCCGCCGCGCCCAAGGTCCGATCGTCTTCGCGCGCCAACGGATGGTACACCCCGTCGCGGCGCAGCGCCGTACAAATCGGCACCCGGCGGTCGGCGCTGTAGTAGACTTTGAAGGTATCGATCTGCCGGCACGCGCCCTCAAGCAAGAAGTCCTTCATCACCTGATGCAGCACGGTGCCGGCCGCCGGACCGTAGATCCGAAGGTCGATCGCCGGCAGGCTCGGGTCGATGTCGGCCCAGGTTCGATGGGGATTGGCGACGAGTTCGTCGAATATACCGCCGGTCCGCGGCACCCGCTCCGCCACGGCATAGAAAAAGCTGACCAACGCCAGCGGGAAAACCGGGTCACCCGGCCGGACCGCCGCGACCAGAGCGTCGTCGCCAAGATCGATCTCGATGATGTCTTGAACGCCGTTGCCGGCGCACAGCTTCATCTCGCGAAACGAGAACCAATGCGCCAAGGCGACGATATCGGGCGTCGCCGCGCCGATGCCCTGGCAGAAAAGGCGGGTGGCGCCGTGGCCCGGCACCGCCTCGAAGCTGGGCACGGGGTAGCGATAGTCGGCAGCAAAGGTTCGACCCAACACCGCGACATAGGGCGCAACGAGGTCCGGCCCGACGATGACGATCCGCGACCGTCGCTGCCCACCGTCCGGTCCCGGCGGTGAGCCGGCGTCCGGTCCCGGCGGCGAGCCGGCGTCCGCCCCGCCCCAGACCCAAAGACCCAGCACGACCAAGAGGGCGACACCGGACCACCCGATCGACATCGGACCGTCTCCACCGCGTTATCCTTCCAGTCTATACTCGCAGACCGGTCCGAAAGTCTATCTCGCAGACCGGTCCGACAGCCTCTGCCGGAGATGCACGGGTGCGGCCCGGCTTCCGCACAGGCGTCGCGCCATCGGCGCCTTGCGCGGGCGCGGCGATCGCCCCAAATCCAGTGTTTTACCCATCCGATCGAGGGCATGACCGATGACCGCGCTGAGCACCCGCGGCCAACAAGTGATCGAGGAACTGGCAGGCCGGCACGGCGTCAGCACCGACGCGGTCGCGACCCTGCTGCGGGCGGTCGCGGCAGGGTCGGGGACGGCAGCGCAGTTTTCCCATCCCGAGCTCGGCGGCGCCGGCCAGTGGATGCGCGGCGGCATGACCATGGTCGGTGACATGTTCAACCAACAGCTGGCCGCGACGGTCAACGCGCTGTGCACGACGCTGGCCGAGCGGATCGGCACCGTCGGACCCGCTGCGCTGTTC
>JANQHG010000207.1 GCA_028277115.1 Azospirillaceae bacterium | reverse complement strand
ACCCGCGGTTCTGGCTCGGCGACGTCGATCGCGGCTGCCGGGTCCGGAACCCGCAACCCGAGCCGGGCGAAACCGTGACCTGGAGCGGCGGCTGCCGCGACGGCTATGGCGCCGGTCCCGGTCTCGGGGTCTGGTTCAACCGCGACGGCCGCGAGATCCAGCGGGTCGAGATGACCCTGGTGCGCGGCCGGCGCCACGGCGAGGTCACCTTCGCCTTTCCGAGCGGCACCCGCGCGTACGCCCGCTACCATAACGGCGAGCGCCAGTCGATCCGGCGGGTGCGCAACGCCGGCGGGCCGCCGCTCCGCCCGGCCGGCTTCGGCGCCTCGACCCCCGGATACAACTGGACCCGCGAGACCAGCCGCGGCTGCCTGATCTGGAACCCCAAGCCGCAGCCGCAAGAGACCGTCACCTGGTCGGGCCGATGCCGCGACGGCACCGCCCACGGCCCCGGGGTCGCGCGCTGGACCAAGGCCGGCCGACCGTCCCAGGTCGACACCGTGACCCTGGTCGACGGCAAGCGCCACGGCCGGGCACGCATCCACTTCCCCCGCAGCGGCCGGACCTATGTCGGCACCTACGACCATGGCCGCCGCGTGTCGTGGCAGCGGCAGTGAGCGGCGACGGGCGGCCTACGGCACCGGCCGGTCGAAGTGCTGATAGTCCTTGAGCGTGCGAAAGTCGCCGCCCCAGCGCCAGCCGCGCCGGACGAAGGCCCGGTGGCACGGCCCGCCCTCGACCACCATACCCGGAACTCGGGCGCTTCGGTCGAGATAGGCCGCTCCTTCCGGCGGCAGCACGGTGTCGCCGCGGACATAGGGGTTGAGCAGCGGGTTGATGTCGATCGCGACGCCATAGGAGTGGCGCGAAAACCCGGTGGTTCGCCCGGCGACCGGCCGGCAGTTGAACGCCGAGGAATTGTTCGCCGCCATCGAGCGGTTGTCGTCCCCCTGGTGGTGATCGACCAAGGCGACGACGGTCAACGGAAAGCCGGCGTCGAACAGGTCGCGAAAGATCGCGACCACCTCGTCCGCCAGCGTGCGGTGGACCACCAGATCGCCCAGATACGCACGGCCGTCGAAGCCGCGATGGGTGACGATGACATAGACCAAGTCCTCAAGCGGCACCGGGCACCCCGGCCGCCAACTCCAGCGCCGAATCCACCCCGCGACTTGGTCCGGTAGCGGCTGGATCAGGAACTCCGGCGCCTCGGTCGCCCGGTTCGCCGGCGAGACCTGCCAGGGCGGCGCCGCGCCGCCGGTTTCGGCAAATGATCCCGAACCGCCCGCCATCGCGAGTCCCAGCGCAACCCCGACCGCCGCCACACCCCGCCATGGTCGCCGCATCCGTCCTCTCCCGTCGATCCCCCCCGCGGACCGGGGCGACCGCTGTTGCCGGTCCCGGTCGAAGGGTATGGCCCACCGCGACCGGCGCCGATGAACCGTTACACGCAGCCGCGACGCCCCTGCCCTACCGGTCCGGCGCAATCGGGTAGGCCGGCCAGGGGCCGGCGTTCGGGAACACCGCGATCACCAGCGCGCACACGACCTCGCCCGTGCACGCAAGACCGGTGATCTTGTGCCGGTTGGGCCCGAACGCGAAGCTGCGGCGCGCCTTCATTACGTCAAGCGTGCGGTCGATGTCGCGCGCGACCGCGTCGTGGCTCGCGCCGGTGATCTCGACGAACAGACCCTTGCCGCTCGCGTCCTGGCACCAGCCGAGCCCCGCCCACGCCTCGACGCCGGCCTCCCGCGCATAGTCGAGCGCGAGCACGACATAGCGTCGCTGTCCGAACTCGGCCGCCGGGGTTTCGATCGGCCGCTCGACGATCTCGCTTCCCGGCGGGATCACCGAGGACAAATGCAAAAGGTTCCAGTGGGTGACCCCCGCCTCCATCAAAGCGGCATCGAAAGCCGCGATCGTGGTCGGCCCGCTGCCGGTGCCGGCGGACAAGACAATCTTCATTTCACAAAGATCCTATGGCTTCGAGGACCCAAAAATGCAGTCCCGAGATCACTCACCGCGGGTCGCCCCCGCGGCTTCGAGTGCTTCGTCACGGATCAGGCCCAACACCTCTCGTTTGAGCGCCATGAACGCCGGCGTGGTCAGGCTGTCAAGGGTGCGCGGCCGCGCCAGCGCGACCTGGATCGATCGTTTGATCCGTCCCGGCCGGGCGGTCATGACATGGACCACGTCGGCGAGCAACAGCGCCTCGTCGATGTCGTGCGTGACGAACAATATGGTCTTCTTGTCGCGCTCCCAGATCTCCAGCAGCAGCGTCTGCATGATGTGTCGGGTCTGGCTGTCGAGTGCGCCGAACGGTTCGTCCATCAACAGGATGTCCGGATCGGCGGCGAACGCGCGGGCAAGCGCGACCCGCTGGCGCATGCCGCCCGACAGTTGGTTGGGGTAGGCGTCGGCAAAGCCGTCGAGCCCGACCAGCGCGATGAAGCGGTCGGCAACCGCCGCACGCGCCGCGGCGGTCGCGCCGGCCAGCGCCGGGGCAAAGCCGATATTGCCGCGCACCGTCAGCCACGGGAACAAGGTGTAGGTCTGGAACACCATGCCGCGGCGACGCGACGGCCCCTCGATCCGCACCCCGTCGGCTGACGCGGTCCCGGTGGTCGCCCGGGCAAGCCCGGCGGCGATCCGGAGCAGGGTCGATTTTCCGCAGCCCGACGGCCCGACCACCGCGGCAAAGGTCCCGCTCGGAACCTCGAGCGACACCTCGTCGAGTGCGGTCACCGCCCCGGCCCGACCGAACCCGAACCGCACCCCGACCCGATCCAAGCGTAGCGTCACGTCTCGCCCCTTGGGCCGGTGTCGCGCGCGACCCCCGCCGGCTACTGGTTCACGATATCGAAACGGATCAGATCGGCCGGGTCGACCGCGACCTGGTAGCTGCCGAGCCGGATCGCCCGACCGACAGTGGCCACAATCGGCCCCGGCGCCGCCGAGGTGCCAAAGAACGCCCGGTTGGCCCGGTTGTCATAAAACGAAACATCGGCGCGCACCGCGGCGAATTCCGTCGGGTCCTCGAGCCAGCCCCCGACCCCCCGTGCCATGATCCGGTCGGCCTCGTTCCCATGTTCGGCGGCAAACGCGACCGCGCGCACCCAGGCGCGATAGAGCGCCTTCAGATCGGCGAGCCGGCGCGCAATCGTCGGCACATTGGCGACCGCGGCGTCCGAGAGCAGCCCCGGCCATTCCCGGGTGTCGGTCAACACGCGGCCGCGCCGGCTGGCGCGCACCCGGCTCAGATACGGCTCCCAGGTCACCGCGGCATCGACCCGTCCGGCCAGGAACGCCGTGCCGGCATCGCCGGCCGCCATATTGACCACCCGGATGTCGCCGACGCCGATCTCGGCGTCCTCGAGCACCACCTTCAAAAAGAACTCGGACGCGGTCGACACCGAAACCGCGACCGACCGCGCCTTCAGATCGCGCGCCGCCAAGATACCGTCGGCGACCACGATGCCGTCGGCGCCGTGGCTGTCGTTGAGCGCGAACAGGTATCGGGTTTCCTGGCCCTGGGCGACCGTCCGGATCGCACCGTCGATCGACGCCATCGCCACATCGATCCGACCCGCGGCCAGCGCCGCGTGCTGGAACTTGGGATCGGAGATCGAGACCAGATCGACATCGAGCCCTTCGTCGGCAAAAAACCCTTTTTCCGCCGCAACATAAAGCGGTCCAAACCCGACCCAGGTCACATGCCCGATCCGCAACGGGTCGGCACCGGCATCGCCCGCCGCCGCGACAACGCCGAGGCCCACGATCGCCGCAGCGATCCCGCCAATCCCCCGTCGCACGCCGATCTCTCCCGGTCCCCATGTCGTCGGCGGCACCCCGGACCGCCCGGCCACCGCTCAGGTCTTACCACAAAATGCGCGACAATGACGACCGGGTCGTCGCAACCGCGACGTCGGACCGAGACGGTCAGGCCGCAGACGCCCACGGCGCCACCCGCCGCCGCACCCAGGCGAAGGCGAGATCGGTCGCAAGCCCGAGACCGCCGATCACGAGGATTGCGAGAAAAATGACATCGACGTCGAACGCCCGCATGC
>JANQHG010000184.1 GCA_028277115.1 Azospirillaceae bacterium | reverse complement strand
CCCCGCTCAAACGCCGCTGGGCTTCGCGCCATAGGGCGCGGCGCGCGGTCGCGCGCTCCAACGGCCCGACCGGTCAACCGGTCGGGCCGTTGGTATGACACAATATATTGTAGGTCGGGGCGATCGGCCGGCACGACCGATCGGCTTGCGCCGCCGGTTGGGGCCGATCGCCCCGACAGCGGCGGTGCGGCTTTGCGGCACCGCCGATGTCGGCGCGCGGGCCGGCGACGGGGTGCGCCCGATCGACCGCGGTGCGGCCCGCGCACCGACCTACGGGATGTCCCGGGATGGTCCGTCGGCGGTCCGGCGCGCCGTCGAAAAATCGGGTGGCGAGGGTGGGGGATGTCGCCCGCGCCGCGGGCGGAAGGCACCGGTTTCTCGTCACCCCCGCGCCCCGTGCGGGCGGCTCGAGAGGCGCCGACGCGGGCGCGTGCGCAGGAACCGGGCCCGCGCACGCGCGAGCCAGGCGTCGCCGGTCAGCCGGCCGATCGAAATCCGGTCGAACAGCGCCGCGAACCGGACGCCCGCGACCGTGTCGACCCGGGCGCACAGCGCGGCGAAATCGGCCGGCCACCCCGCCGCCGCCTCGGTGCCGAGCCCCGCAAGATCGTTCGTCACCGCCGAGCGCCAACTGCGCAGGTCGGCGACCCCGATCAGCTCGGCGATCGCCAGCGCCGCGAGCCGGTGGGCCAGCGCGACCTCGCGCACCCCGCCGGTCTCGCCCAGATAGGTCGCGAGGTTGAAATGGCTGATCGCACAGTCCTTGTGCGCGTCACCTGCATAGCTGACCCGAAGCCCCTCTTCGGTGTAGCGCCGCGCCGCCGCGTCGTCGCCGAGCGCGCTCTCGAGCTCGGCAAGACCGCCCAGGACCCGGCCCAACACCTCGTAATCGCCGGCCGGCTCGACCACCGCGCGGCAGCTCTCGAGCGCCGCGCGCGCCTCACCATGACGCCCCAAGCTCAACAGGGGCGAGGCACGGTTGTACAACGTGCGCGCCTGCTCCAAGGCGGGCGCCCCGCGCGCCCGCTCGGCGACGGCGATGTCGTCGAGAAAGGCGAGCGCGCTCTCCCAGTCCTTCAGCCGCATCGCCGCGTCATGGCCGGCGTCGAGGATGGTTTCGCGCACGTTCCACGGCACCGCCGCCTCGCGTGGCCCTGCGGTCTCCGGCAGCCCGACCATCTCCGACCGCAGGCCCGCGACCGCGTCGAGCACCTCGCGGTGGCGGCCGAGGCTGTTCATAATCTGCAGCCGCCGCACCTCGACGCTGAGCCGGGTCCACGGCCCCAGGCCGGCGCGCACGACCTGGCGTTTGCGCTCCTCGACCACCGGCAGCGCCGCCGCGGGCCGGCCGGTCGCCTGGAGCAGCACGATCAAGTCCCCCGCCATCACCGAGGCGAGGCCGACCTGCCCGGTCGCCGCCGCCTCGGTCAAGACATGGCGCAACTCGGGCTCGGCCTCGGCAAACCGGGCGGCCCGCAGCAGCACCGAGGCGCGGGCGCCCCGGCAGATCAACTCGCCGTCGGTCCCGGCCGCGGCCGCGGCGATCCGTTCGGACAACCGCACCAGGACCGACAACGCAGACGACGACATCCCGCGCGCGAGCAGGTCATGGACCAGACGAACCGCGGCGTCCCAGTCGCCGCGGCGCAGCAGATAGGGGATCGCCGCCAAGGCGGCGCGCCCCACCGCGTCACCAGCCGCCCACGGGTTGGGCGCGCGGTGATCCGCATCGATCTTGATCGCGCTCCAGTAGCCGGCCATCGCCGCGGCGATCGCCTCGCGCACCGCATCGCCGACCCGGGCCCGCACCGCCTCGGCGACGCCCGGCAGGATCGTGAGGCGCGGCGCCGGGTCGGGCGCGGCGCCGTCGTCGCGGTCGCTCTCCGCCGGATCGACCAAGGTGGCGGCGACCACCGGCGCCAAGGTCGCCGCGAACCCGGGCGCGTCGACCGGCAACTCGGCCGGGATCAGGCCGCGCTCGCGCAGGGTGTCCCAGACCAACGACCACGCGTCCGCCGCCACGCCGTCGGACCGGTCGGCGTCTTCGAGCCCGCACAGAAACTCGAACAAAATCCGGCTCGCCGGCGGCAGCGCGGCGGTGATCGCCCCGGCCCAGGCGCCGAGCGCGCCCGGGTCGCCCGGCCGGCCGGCGCCGGCCCGGTCGCGCTCGCCACCGAAGATCTGGTCGAGCGACGGGGCGCCGCCCTGCCGCGCCGCCTCGGCCTGGCCGACCCGTCGCAGCAGAGCCTCGGGGTCGGCGGCGCGCGCCTCGGCGAGCGCGAGCAACGCCGGGTGCCCCTCGGCGGCTTCCAGGACCCGCCGGACCAGGGCGGCGCCGTCTCGGCCGCTGGTCACCAGACGCCACAGATTGGGCTGGTCGCGCACCCACAGCTTGGTCTCGTCGGGGCCGAGCGGCCCGACCGGGATGGTCTCGACCCGACCCGCCGGCAGGTCGGGCAGCGCGATCCGGCTGGTCAGGATCGTGCGGGTCAGGCCGCGGTGATCGCACAGGCTCGCGATCAGATCACCCCACACCGGGTCCCACCAGCGCCCGTCGTCCGCGACCAGGCTGTCGAGATTGTCGAGCGCGATCAAGACCGCGCGGGTCTCGAGCGCCGCCTTCAACCACACGAGCCAGCTGCGCAACGCCGCCGGATCGGCGATCGCGTGGCTCATCTTGAAGTCGTCGCCGAACGCCGCTTCCCAGGTGCGCGCGAGCGTGTGCAGCGCCGACGCAAGGTCGGACCCGGCGGTCGGCGCGGTCCACCAGGCCGCCGCCTGGAAGCGGTCGGTCGCCGCCAGATGGTCGGCCAGTTCCTGGGCGCAGCCGGTCTTGCCGATCCCGGCCGGGCCGGTCAACAGGACCGCGGCGCGATCGCTCGCCGGCGCCAGCGCCGCACTGGCGCGCCCGAGCTCGGCTACCCGCCCGACGAACACCCGCGGCGGTGCAGGCAGGCGGATCAGACCCGACCCCGGCGGTGGCAGGGGCGCGGCCGGCCCACACGGCAGTGCCAACGAAAGAGTGGCGGCGGCGTCGCCGAACAGCGCCGGCGCGACCGCGGACAGGCCGACCTGGTCGGCCCCGAGCGTGTCCACGGTCGCAGTGACCGCGCGGGCGAGCGCGGTCGGCAGGGGTTGGCGGTCGGCCAGCACCCCCTGATACAGCCGTGCCCCGAAACCGGCGGCAAACTCGTTGCGCACGGCAAAACGCATGCCGACCACGGCGCAGCCGATCCGGCGCATCAAGACGGGCGCCAGCGCCGCCAACGGGCTGCCCGCACATCCCGGGCCGGGAACGCCGGCGCCGGACCCGGCATCGACGCCGTCGTCGGACCCGATGACGGGGTCGGTCGCGGGCCCGACCGGCGGGTCCCACGAGGGCGCCGCCGCGGTGTCGCACGCCGACAGGGTCACCAGGGCGAGCCGGTGCCGGGTCCACCACACCAGCTCGACCAGCTCCGCCGCATCGATCGGCTCGGGCCGGCCGTCCTCGGCCTCGAGCACCAATCGCCCGGGGCTGCCGTGGCCGGAGAGGTGGACAATGTCCCACCCCGCGCCGTCGGCCAGGGCCCGTTCCAGGGTCCGACGCGTGGTGCCGTAATGGAGCACCCGCACCTCGAGCGCGGCGCGCCGCCCGCCGGCGCGCAGGTTCCGGCCCAGCTCCTGGAGCATCCGGCGTTCCCGGCGCAGATTGATCGCGGTGGTCCCGAGCGGCAGGCTGAACACCGCCAGGGCCCGCAGCCGGTCGGGCGCGGCCGGTCGGGCGGCCGGCGCCGTCGCGTCCGCACGCGTGTAAACCAGGGTCAGCCCATGGACGACCAATCGCCGTCCGCCGAGCCGCGCGGCCTCGAGCGGGCGGAACATCAACGCCGCCGCCGAGTCGGGCACCACGACCCGAACCACCGCGGGCGCCTGCGCCAAGATCTTGTTGCCGGCAGGGCCGAACAGCTGGTCGCCGAGCCAGTCGCCGAACGCCGCCAGCCGCCCGGTCTCCGCCGCGGTCCAGCGCCGGGGCGCCGCCGTTCCCGGGCGGGCGGTGTAGCGATCGAGGTCGATCCAGCCGCCGTGGCGCTCGTCCCCGGTGTCGAAGTTCACGGTGTGGTTGGCGATCAGCGCACCCGCCGCGTCATGCAGCGTCCAGGCCCAATGGTCCGGGTCCCGGAAGTCGCTAATCTTCAACGTCAGCATGGCGGCCGGCTCTCGCGACAACGGGGTCTCGGCCGGCGCGCGGCGGCGCGGCACCGATCAACATAGCCCCCCCGGACACGGCGCGGCAACGCCGATACCCGAACGCGAGCGCACCCGCCCCGGCGCGGCGACGCCGAGACGGCACCCGTTTCGTTTCCAGTCGGACCGCCGGTCAGCCGGCGAGCGGCGGTGACGACGGCGTCGCCTCGGCGGGCATTTGGGTGCGCATGCGGTCGAGATACCGATCGACGTCGTCGGCCAACGCCTCAATGCCGCGGTCGAGAGCGTGCAGCGCATCGCGCAGGTCGCCGGCACGCCGGCCGTTGTCGTCGGCCGCCGCGGTCGCCTGGCTCAACTGGTCGGCGATCCGGCCGGACACCGCGGTCGCGTCCTCGACGCTCGACAGGATCTCCTGGGTCGCTTGGGACTGCTGGGCGACCAGCTCGGCGATCGACCGGTTGTTGCCGGTGATCTTGACGATGATCTCGTGCAACGCCTTGAAGTCGCGCACGGTGACCTCGGTCGCGCCTTGGACGTCCTTGACCTGGTTCGCGATCTCGCCGGTCGCCTGTTGGGTCTGGTTGGCCAGATTCTTGACCTCGCCGGCGACCACGGCGAAGCCCTTGCCGGCCTCGCCGGCGCGTGCCGCCTCGATCGTCGCGTTGAGCGCGAGCAGGTTGGTCTGGGCCGCGATCTCGCTGATGATCGTGACGATCTCGCCGATCTTGGTCGACCCGGTGGTCAGACGGTCGACCGTCTTCAGATTGTCGTCGGCGCGGCTGCCCGCGGATTCGGCGAACGCCATGCTGGTGCGCATGTGCTCGTCGATCTGGGTGATCCACTGGCCCAGGCGCTCTGCCGCCTCGGCGACCGTGGCGATCGCCGAGACCACCTGGCCGGCCCCGGCCGATGCGGCGACGCTGCGTTCGCTGTTGGTTTCGGCCGCGCCCTGCATCGCCTGCGACAGCTCCGCCGACTGGCGCGAAGACGCGGAGACCTGATCGACCTTGGACTTGACCTGATCGGCAAACGCCTCGGCCTGGCTCACCCGGCGCGCCTCGTCCTCGCGCCGGCGCGCCTCGGCGGCGGTTTCCGCGGTCAATGCGGTCATCTTGACCGCATTGTCGCGGAACACCGCGAGCGCGCGCGCCATCTCGCCGATCTCGTCCTTGCGATCGAGCGCCGGGATCTCGCCCGCAAGCCGGTTCGAACCGCTGAGCTCGGTCATCGCGCCGGTCAGACCGACGATGCCCGAGATGGTCGGCCGGACCGACACGACGACGAAACCGGCGACCACCAGGAACATCAAGACGCCGCCGGCGGCCAGGCCGGCCCCGAGCACCGCGCTATCGGTCGCGACCTCATCGGCGGCAAACGCGGCCGAAAGCCGGCCGATCTGGTCGCCCTTGCGCACGATGGTCAGATCGACCTCGATCACCTCATGGGCGGTGGCGCCGCGGTTATAGGCCGCATAGGGATTGCCGTCGCCGTCCAACACCTCGGCGGACAGGAAGGTCGGGTCGGTCTCGGCCAACAACTCGAGCGCGGTGGTCGCCTTGTCGGGCTGAAAATCCCACAAGGCCTGGGACAGCGCGATCACCGTGCCCTGGGCGGTGCCGCGGGCCCGCTCGCGCTCGGCCTCCATCAGGCCGCCCGACACGAAGCGGTAGACCGCCCCGACGGTGACGACCACCGCGACCAGCAGGATAACGTTGACCGAGAGCAACAGTCGTCGCGCCAACCGGGAGCGCACCACGCCCATCGTCAAGGTTCCTTTTCTTTTTGTCTCAAGCGCGGCCGCCGATCCGGTCGATCGGACCGGCGGCCATCCGAAATCACCCGATCGAGGTCATTCGACGTAGGCGACGCCGAGCAGCGCGCGGATGCCGTCCTCGCCGAGACCGGCCAGCCCGTGCTCGAACGCCGCGATCGCCCGGCGGCCGGCGTCGGTGTCGTGGCAGACGATCCGGTCGACCTGTTCGAGCAGCGGCCGGGTCGTATCCATCACCAAAGTGTCGCTGCCCGGAACCCCGCCCGCAGCGAGGTTGAAATCGGGCAGCACCGTGATCATCGCGTCGAGCCGGCCGGCCAACAGCTTGCGCATATTGGTGCTCTCGTTGGGCGAATCCTCGGTGGCGCCGGCGGTCTCGGCGATGCCGTCCGGATAACCGAGCCCGGTGACCAGCCCGACCGTGCGCCCGGCGAGTTCGGCCGGGTCGGTTAACGGGGTCGAACCGGGCGGGGTGACGATCACGAACTTGATCCGGTTGAATGCCGGCGTCACCAGGACGCCCTCGCCGACATTGGTCACCGGGAACCGGCAATCGACCCGCCCGCGCTCGAACAGACCGCGCGACCGGCCGAAGGTGGCGACCTCATGGGAGATCTCGATGCCACCAAGCTCGGCCAGCCGCTGGATGAACGCGGCATAGGGACCGGCCGCGACGCCCCGCTCGGCGTAGATGATCCCGGGCAAGGACGGGCTGACCACCGAGATCGTCTGGGCCGCCGCCGGGACGCCCGGGGCGATCACCGCGATCGCTGCGATTGCTGCGACCGTCCGCGCCAGCCGCATGGCACCGCGACCGGGAACGGATGAGAATAGGACCATTTCAAATCCCCTCTTTCCAGACAGAAACCGAACCCCCCATCTCGCCGCGGGGGAACAATCATTTTCCCCCCGCCGTCGGCAGGAAAAGGTGGTCGCACCAGCGACCGGATGGGCGCATCCGGCGCTGCCGACGGCCCCCTCTCACCCCGCCGACGTTTCATTGAGTGAGATGTGTCCTTCCCCTGCCAGGTCGCCAGGGTTGCCGCGCATTCTTTTTTTCCAGGGTGGGCCGGCCGGGCATCGCCCGCCAAATCCTGTATTCCGTATTTTATCCGACACCGCACACATGATCGATCCCACAGCGAGGGAGTGATTTACACCTTCGCCAGGGGGATCGGTCAAGCGGGCAATAAGTCGCGCCGGCATATCAACGATGATCGGACACCAACACGAAGCCGTATAGAGATTAGGCACCGTGCGAAATAGTCATGACAATTTTAGCCAAATGTAAGATCAATACAGAAAGCGGGCGCGGATCGTGCCGTCGATCACCCGGAGCGCCGCCAGAATCTCGCCGTCGTCGAGCGGCCCTTCGCAATCGACCACGACATAGCCGAGCTCGGCATCGGTCTGCAGGTACTCGGCGGTGATGTTGAGGTCGCGCGACGAAAACACATCAACCACTTGGCGCAGGACGCCCGGTCGGTTCCGGTGGATATGCAGGAACCGGGTGCCGCCGGCGGTGACCGGCAGCGACACTTGGGGGACGTTGACAGCGCCGACGGTCGAGCCGTTGTCGCTGTAAGCGATCAGCTTGTCGGCGACCTCGCGGCCGATCGACGCCTGGGCTTCCAGCGTGCTGCCGCCGATATGCGGGGTTAATATGACATTGTCGCGCCCGCGCAACGGGCTTTCAAACGGGACGTCGCGGCTGGTCGGTTCGACCGGAAAAACGTCGATCGCCGCCCCGGCGAGGTGGCCGCTTGCGAGGGCGGCGTCGAGGGCGGCGATATCGACCACCTTGCCGCGCGACGCGTTGATCAGATGGCTGCCGGCGGGCATCGCCGCGAGTTCGCCTGCACCGATCATACCGAGCGTCTGCGGCGTGTCCGGGACGTGGAGGCTGACCACGTCAGAGTCGGCGAGCAACGCGTCCAGGCTCGCGACCGGCTCGGCATTGCCGATCGCGAGTTTCTTTTCGATGTCGAAAAAGCGCACGGACATGCCGACCGCCTCGGCGAGCACCGACAGCTGGCTGCCGATATGGCCGTAGCCGACGATGCCGAGCCGCTTGCCGCGGACCTCGTGGCTGCCGGCCGCGCTTTTCGGCCAACCGCCGCGGTGGACCGCGAGCGACTTTTGGTGGATGCCGCGCATCAGCATGATGATCTCGGCCAGCACCAGCTCGGCAACCGACCGGGTATTCGAATAGGGCGCGTTGAACACCGGGATGCCGCGCCGGCGCGCGGCCGTCAGATCGACCTGATCGGTGCCGATGCAAAAGCAGCCGATCGAAAACAGCCGCCGCGCCGCCTCGAGCACCGGCTGGGTCAGCTTGGTCCGCGAACGGATGCCGACCATGTGGACCTGGGCGATCCGCTCGACCAATTCGGCCTCGCCGAGCGATCCGGGCAAGGTCTCGACCGAGCGATAGCCGTGGGCCGTGAAGGCATCGACCGCCTGGGGGTCGATGCCCTCGAGCAACAGGATCGAGATCCGCTCGCGGGCGAGCGACAGCTTCGACACCGGTCCCTCCGCCGGGCCGCGCAGCCGGCCGCCGGCCCGCCCGGCGGCCCCGGGGGCGCGAGACCCGACCGCCGGTTACAGGAAGAACAGGAAGGTCGTCAAGACGAACAACGGACCCAGAATGCCGAACGACCACACCATATAGCCGAAGAAGCTCGGCATCGGCACCCGGCTTTCCTCGGCGATCGCCTTGACCATGAAATTGGGCGCGTTGCCGATATAGGTGTTGGCGCCCATGAACACCGCGCCGGCCGAGATCGCCAGCAAGGTGGTCGGGATCTGGTACATCAAGGTTTCGGCATCGCCGCCGGCGGTGTTGAAGAACACGAGATAGGTCGGTGCATTGTCGAGGAAACTCGACAAAATCCCGGTCAGCCAGAAATACATGTAGTTGACCGGCTGGCCGTCGACCGTGACCAGCGACACGATCCCGCCGAGCGGCCCGTCGACCCCGGCCTTCAGCATCGCCAGCGCCGGCACGATGGTGACGAAGATGCCGGCGAACAGCTTGGCGACCTCGATGATCGGGAACCAGGTGAAGCCGTTCTTGACCCGGCTCGCCCACGGGGTCAGCTGCAGCGACAGGGACGCAATCGCGATCATGATCGCCTGGGACACCAGGGACTCGAGCTTGATCGGCACGTGATAGACGTCGAACGCGATGCCCGAGTTCCACACGCCCTGGAGCAAGACCGCGCCGACCACGCCGAGCAGCAGCAAGAGGTTGACCTTGCCTTCGAGCCCGAGCCGTTCTTGCGCCTCCGCCCCGTCCTCGTCCGGCGGGCCCGCGTCCGCGACCGCGGCGGCCCCGACCGACGCCGGCACCGCGACACCGACCGACCGGCTCTGCTCGATCTTGACCAGGACGGTATCGACCACGAAGAAAATCACCAGACAGATCCCGGCAACCACCACCATCGGCAGGAACATGTTGGTGGTAACCCAGAAGAACTCGACGCCGTTTAAGAATCCTAAGAACAACGGCGGGTCACCCAACGGTGTCAACGACCCGCCGATGTTTGCGACCAGGAAGATGAAGAAGACCACCACATGGGTCTTCCAGCGCCGATTTTCGTTGGCCCGCAGCAACGGCCGGATCAACAGCATCGCCGCCCCGGTGGTGCCCATCAGGCTGGCGAGCACGGTGCCGAGCCCGAGGATGCCGGTGTTGACCACCGGCGAGCCGACCAGGGACCCCTTGACCCGCACCCCGCCCGCGACGGTGAACAAGGTGCCGAGCAGGATCAGGAACGGCACATAGTCGAGCAGCATGACATGCAGGAATTCGTAGGTCGCGACATCGGCACCGTAGAGTAAAATGAACGGCCCGAGAAAAGACACCGCCCAAAAGCCGGCGACCGCGCCGTAGCGATGATGCCAGAAATGCGGCGCGACCAGCGGGAACACCGCGATCGACAACAGCATGCCGACGAACGGCACGCCCCAGATCAGCGCGAGTTCACCGCCGTTGACATGAGGTGCCCCGCCGTGCCCGCCATGGTCGTCGCCATGCCCGGTCGCATGATCGCCGCCGTGCGGGGCGCCATGGGCGTCCCCGTGGGGGTCGGCATGGGCGTCGCCGTGATCCGCACCGTGGCCGGAGCCATGGTCGGACTCGTGGTCGGCCGCGTGGGGCGCGGACGCGGTGGCCTGGCCACCGGTCGCGCCGGCGTGCCCGGCGGTCGGGGGCTCGGCCGCGGCGATCGACAGGGTCACCGAAAGCACGACCACCGCGGCGAACGCGACCAGCGGCAGACGCGCGAGGGGGCAGAGGCCGCCGCGGCGGCTTGGCAGGGTCCGGATCGACACGGCTCTCGTCGGCGATTGGGGGAGACCGAAGGGCGCAGGTAATTCCACCTATGCGGCCGGCAGTATGGTGGTGCGGGCAAGACCTGCCAAGCCGAAAATCCGTGACCATACGCCGCCGTGCCGGCGCCGCGGGGTCTATAATAAATCGGTCGGTGTGGTTTTCGACCCGAGCGGCAGGCGATGGGCCTGCAGGGCGAGCACCGCGGCGGCGAGCGCGCCGACCCCGACGATCACGGCGAGCGCCGGCCCGACGCCGATCGGCGGCACCAGGGTGACGGCCGGCAGGCCGAGCTCGGTGCGCGCGAGCGCACCGGCGTCGCCCGACAGGAACAGCCGGTTGAGCGCGCGCTTGACCGCCTCGGCGACCGCGAGCCCGGCCGCGCCGCCGCACAGGGTCGCCATCGCCGTTTCGGCCTGGAGCAGCCAGCCGACCTCGCGGGCCCTCAGACCGTGGGTGAGCAAGAGCGCGTAGTGGCGCCGGCGATGGCCGGTCACCACCGAGATCTGGATCACCAACAAAACGATCACGAGCGCGGTCCCGAGCCCGAGCACCGGCAGCTGCAGCCACGCCAGCGTCCGGGTCAGGAAGGCGAAGCGCTGGAGCGCGTCCTGGTAGAGCGGGTTCAGATAGACCACGCGCTTGCCGTCGAGCCGGAGCGCCTGCAGCCGGTCGCGCGCGGCCAGCACCCGGTCGCGGTCGGGCACATAGACGTTGGCGGTGACCGGGGCCGGCGCCGGCGGCACCGCGACCGGATGGCGGGGCCCCTGCGCATGGCAGGCGTCACGGTCGGCGGGCGCCAACTCGCGCGGCGGCAGCCGACCGCACGGCGCGACCAGCCCGCCGTCAGGCCCGCGCGCCAGCGCGTCGCCGCTGACCCGCTCGAGCACCAGGTCCGGGTCGTCGGCCAGCCCGTGGCGGGCGAGGCAGTCGCGCACGGGCCGCGCGGGCATCGGCCCGGCGAAGCTGAACTGAATGTCGACGCCGTCGCGCACCGGCACGGTGCCGAGACAGTCGCCGAGCCGGTCGACGGCGTCGCGCCCGTCCGGCGCGGGCGCAAAAGCGCCCGGCGGGCGGTCGATCACGTCGAGGAAGCCGAGCCCGCGCACGCGCGCCACCGCCCGCCCCTCGCCCTCGGGGAAATAGCGCAGCGCCGGATAGGCACCGGCGCGCCCGAGCGCGTCGTAGGTCTCGCGCGCGACCAGGAAGGCGACGCGGTTGAGCGCCGGCAGGCTCGCGACGAACACGGCGCGCATCGGATAGAGCGCCGGCCCGCCGGGGCCGCGCAGGTCGAAGGCGACATGGTCCGGGGTGCCGAGACCGTCTTCGGCGCGATCGAGCGCGGCGAGCGCCCGGTCGAGCACCTCCGCGCGCGGCCGCGCCGCCGCCAGCCGCGCGCGATAGGCGGCCAGATCGAGCCCGCCGAGCGCGGCGCGGTTGACCACCGCGATCAACGGCAGGGGCGCGGCCCCGTCCCCTGCCCGGTCGCGCACGCCCGCACCCGCACCCGCGCCGGCGCCGGCCCGATCGAGCGCCCAGCGCCACAGCGGGTCGTCGACCGAGACCGCCCAGCCTTGGAGCGGCGGCGCGGCGGCGCCGTCGCCGCGCCCTTCGGCGCCGGGCAGGCGGAGCAGCGGGTCGCCCGGCTCGATCTCGTGATACGGAAAAAGTGAAAGGTCGCCGAGACCGGCCGCGGCGTCGTCGAACAGCGCGCGCGCCGCGGCGTCGAACCCGCCGGGCCGTTCGGGGTTGGTCATGACCCAGAGCGGCACCCCGGTGCTCTCGAGCTTGCCGAGCAGACTGTCGGCGAACCGGTCCATCAGCCCGCCCCGGACCCCGATCAGGGTGACGGCAAGCATGACGACCAACCCGAGCAGCGCGGTCAACCACAGAAAGTCGCGCCCACCCGGGTTGCCCGGCCCGGGCGGGCCGAACGCGCGGACATACTCGCGCGCCGCCAGCCGCAGCCACGGCGGCACCCGGTCGCGCGCGGCGTCGGCCGGGCTCACGGCACCGGCTCCTCGACCGCACCGGCGGGGCCGAGCCGCAATCGCCGGGTCGCCCCGGTGACCGTCAGATCGTCGGCATGATGCGTGACCCAGACGAACGCGCGCCGATCGGGCGCGGCATCGAGCCAGGCGCCGACCACGGCCATCACCTCGGCGCGGGTTTCGGGGTCGAGATTGCCGGTCGGCTCGTCGGCGAACAGCACGGTCGGCCCGGCGATCATCGCCTGGGCGAGCGCGATTCGCTGGCGCTGACCGCCGGACAACGCGCCCGGCGCCTGGGGCGCGACCCGGTCCACGGTCTCCGGCGGATGGAGCACGCGCTCCAAGAGCGCCAACGCCGCCCGCCGCGCCGCCCCGACCGCGACCCCGCGTATCTCGAGCGGCAGCATCAGGTTCCCGAGCACCGACAGATAGGGCAGCAGCGCGCTGTCCTGAAACGCAAAGCCGAACCGGCACCGCCGCAGCTCATGCCACCCGGCGCTCGACCGCCCGGCGCGCGGTGCGCCGGCATCCCACGCCGCGGTCTCGCCGTCGGGAAAGCGCCAGGTGACGCCGCCGGCGTCGGGCCATTTGAGGGCGGCGAGCACATACATCAGCGTGCTCTTCCCGGCACAGCTGCGCCCGACGATCGGCAACCGCCCCAGACCGGCCCCAAAGGTGACCGCGACCGAGAGATCGCGGATCACCGGCCGCTCGCCCCACCCGACCGCGACCCCGCGCAAGCCGACGCCCCAATCCATCCGCCCTCACCGGTTTCGGGTCCTCAACCGGACCAGCGTTACGGATCGCGGGGGCGGTGATCAAGGTTGCGGGCGCACGCGGCGGTCCAACACGGGGGGAATGTCCCGTCAGACGCGGTGGCGGAGCAGGCCCTTGCCTTCGATTGGGTGGCCTGGCCAGACAGGCGAGTTTCTCACCCCATAGGGGCGCCTGCCTCGGCGACGAGCCAGCTCGGCGGCTTTGAGTTGGCGGCCTCGTAGGTACTTGACCATGGCGGCGCTCAGGAGCCGGCACCATCGCAGGAGATCGGTCAACTGCTCCGCACTTCGACGAACTTCAGCTAAAACAAGGGCTATCCGCTGAAACAGGCATCGAACCCTCTCGAATCGCCCGTGAGCGCTGCTGATCGTGAGCCGCTTCCGGCCTGCGTGGCGGGTCTGGCGGCCAACCGCTTCGAGGAGCAATGGCCGCGTGGTAATAGCTTCACGATGCCGGGTCGGATCACCCAAGCGCACAAACAAGGACCACCAGTTGTAGATCAGTGCAACACAA
>JANQHG010000183.1 GCA_028277115.1 Azospirillaceae bacterium | reverse complement strand
GGCCCCGCTCAAACGCCGCTGGGCTTCGCGCCATAGGGCGCGGCGCGCGGTCGCGCGCTCCAACGGCCCGACCGGTCAACCGGTCGGGCCGTTGGTATGAGTTCTACCAACCCCTCACCCCGGCGCGGTCTCGGCGGCTTTCTCAATCTGTCCGGCCTGTTGCCCAACAGCTTGTCAGGGACCAGCATCGCGGGCGGCCGGCTCGAATACTGTCACCGGCTGACCGGACCCGGCGCAGAGGCCCTGGTCGACCAGCCGATCTTTGTCGGCGGGTCGCTCGTGGCGGGTAATGTCTGGGGCGAGGGGGCGGACAGCGGCAGCGGCACCCTGCACTTCACGGACAGCGTGTTGGTCGGCGCGGACACCGTGCTCGGCCCGGTTTATCTTGCCTATGGCCGCACCGACGACCGCGACAGCGCGGTCCACCTGTTTCTCGGTCACAGCTTCTAAGCGTCGGATCGCGGCGGCCCCGACAAAGCCGTTGGAGGCGATCGGTCGGTTGAGGCACAGTGGCGGGGGTGGCGACCCCGCCCTGTGGGCGGGGGCCTCGCCGTCGGCGGCCGGCGGCGCCCTTGGGCGGGTCGCGGGTCCGCCTCTCAACCGTGACCGGAGGCCGGAGGATGCTGGCTCAACGCATGTATGATTTCCGGCAGACGCTGGCCGACGACGGGATCGTTTTTTGCTATTCCGGTTACATCACCGAAGAGGTCTTGTCCGGCATCGGGTCGGCGATCAAGAATAAGCTGACGGTCGAAACAACGGATAAGCGAACCGCCCGCGGGGTGTTTTCCCTGTTCGTCGAACAGGTTCAAAATGTGATCCGCTACTCCGCCGAGACCGAGGTGCGATCGGACAACGACGGTGGCGGGCGGGAGCTGCGCTACGGCATTCTGACGGTCGGCCGGTCCGAGGGGCGCTACTTCGTGGCGTGCGCCAACATGATCGAACGCCGGGACGTCGATCGCCTGCGCGCCAGCCTGGAGCGGTTGAAGGACCTGGATGCCGACGCCTTGAAGGCGCTGTATAAGGAGACCTTGCGCGGCGACACCCCCCAAGGCAGCAAGGGCGCTGGCGTCGGTTTCATCGACATTGCGCGGCGCGCGTCCAACGGCTTTGAGTTCGATTTCTTCGATATCAGCGACACCCGTGCCTATTTTGCGATACAAGCCTACATCTGACCCGTACGCCGTCGACGGGCCGCCCGCCGGGGGCGATCGCCGGTCGGGAGAGACCGAAACCGGCAGACCGACCCCCGGCAGACACGACCTTGGCGCCGCCGATCGGACAGTGAGACACGCGAGATGACAACGATCAAATTGCCGGCGACCGATCGATCGCCCGAGATCGATTTCGACTTCGGTGCCAACCGGTTCAAAATGAGCGGCGAGTCCTATCCCGAGAACATCACCGAATTTTACGGCCCGGTGATCGGCCAGCTTGAGCAGCATCTGAGCGGACTGAGCGACGCGGACTTGGTTTTTGAGTTCGAGTTGATCTATTTCAACAGCAGCAGCGCCAAAGTGCTGATGAACATGTTCGAGAAACTGGACGAGGCAGCGTCACGCGGCAACCGGATCACCATCAATTGGTGTCACGACGAAGATGATGACAATATGCAGGAGTTGGGAGAGGAGTTTGGGGAAGACTTGGAACATGCCAAATTTAACTTGGTCGTGACTTCGGCATGAGCTTCGACACCTTTCGCGCAGAAAAGGCGACGATCGCCCACGGCGAGGCGGTGCTGGCCGACGGCCGGGGTGGGGTCGCGCGGGAAGAATACGGAACCCTGCTCGCCGAATACGAGAAGCTGTTCAAGGTGACGCGGCGGCTCGTGCGGATGAGCGACCGCAGCGAAGAGGGGTTGAAGCAGGCCAACCAGCGAATCCGCGAACAGCAAGAGGAGCTGGCGGCGGCGCACCGCGCGCTCGCCTCGCACGCCGAAGTGCTCGAGGAGAGGGTGCGCGAGCGGACCAAGGAACTGGTCGCGGCCCAGGCCAAGCTCGAGCGCCTGGTCGAACTCGGGATCGCGCTGTCGCGCGAGCGCTCGCCGGTCCGGTTCATGGACATGATCTTGAAGGGCGCCAAAGAGCTGACCCACGCCGACGGCGGTCTGTTGTTGTCACGCGCCGACGACGACCGGCTGCGCCACGAGATTTTGTGGTTCGACAGTCTGGACCTGCGCCAGGGCGGCCAGGCGGATCACGAGGTCAGCGAGCCCGACGTGCCGCTGCGCGCCGGCGACGGCGCTTTGCCGAACTATTTCCACCCGATCGCGCATGCCGCGCTGACCGGGCGCACGGTCAATGTCGCCAACCTGGCCGAAAACCAGGAGTATGATTTCGCAAGCGTGCGCGCGTTCGACGAGACGCACGGCTACACCACCCAGTCGCTGCTCGCGGTGCCGTTGACGCCGCGGCGCGGCGAGGTCAGCGGGGTGGTGGTGCTGATCAACGCCCGCCCCCCCGGCACCGGGCGGATCACCGGTTTTTCGCCCGAGATCGAAGGGTTCGTCGAGGCACTGGCGTCCCAGGCCGCGATCGCGCGCGACAATCAATCGCTGCTGGCCGCGCAGGAGCAATTGTTCGACGCGATCATCAAGGTGATTGCGGGCGCGATCGACGTTAAGTCGCCCTACACCCACGGCCACTGCCTGCGCGTGCCCGAGCTCGCCCAGCTGATCGCCCGGGCGGCGTGCACCTCGACCGACGGCCCGTTCGACGGCTTCGAGATGACCGACGACGAATGGCGCGAGTTCTATCTCGCGGGCTGGCTGCACGACTGCGGCAAGGTCACGACCCCGGAATATGTGGTCGACAAGGCGACCAAGCTCGAGACGATCTGGAACCGCATCCACGAAGTCCGCACCCGGTTCGAGGTGGTGCGCCGCGACCTGGTGATCGCCGATCTCGAGGCGCGGCTGGCCGGGGCGGTGGACGACCCGGCCGCGGCCGACGCCGCATTGGCCGGGCGGATCGACGCCCTCCACGACGATTTCGCGTTTGTTGCCGGGCTCAACGACGGCTCGGTCCAGCTGACGCCGGAGGCGCGGGCGCGGCTCGACCGGATCGCTGAGATCACCTGGCAGCGCCGGTTCGACGACCGGCTCGGCCTGTCGATCGCCGAGTTGGATCGGCTGCACTGCCTGCCGGCGCGTCCGACCCCGGCGACCGAACCGCTGCTCGCCGACCGGCCGGAGCATCTCATCCCGCACCGCGGCGGCGAGGTTTCCTATGACCCGGACCGCTACGGCTTCAAGATCACCATCCCGCGCCACCTGTTCAATCTGGGCGAGGTCTACAATCTGTCGATCGGCCGCGGCACCTTGACCGATGAAGAGCGGTTCAAGATCAACGAGCACATAATCCAGACCATCATCATGCTCGAGGCGTTGCCGTTCCCGCGCACCATGGCGCGGGTGCCCGAGATTGCCGGCGCCCACCACGAGACCATGACCGGCACCGGCTACCCGCGCCGCCTGACCCGCGATGATATGTCGGTGCAGGCGCGCATCCTTGCGGTCTCCGACATCTTCGAGGCGTTGACCGCGAGCGACCGGCCGTACAAATCTGCAAAGACCTTGAGCCAATCGATTGCGATCATGAGCCGGATGCGCGACGACCAGCACATCGATGCGGATATCTTCGATCTGTTTTTGGTCAGCGGCATCTATCTGACCTATGCCCGCCGCTTTTTGAAGCCGGAGCAGATCGATACGGTCGAAGTCAGGCTGCATTTATCGACCGACTGGGCGATCGCGGCGCTCGACGCTGCGCCGACGATGACCTCGACGGCGGCGTGACGGGCGCGCGGCGAGAGTTTGGGGGCCGGCGCCCCCAGGTCAGGGGGATCACCCCCCGACACCCCCCGACCAGGGGGTGCCCCCTGGACCCCATTACGTGGGGGGCAAGGGGGCGAACCCCTTTGCGGGGGTCTAAGGGGGCAGCGCCCCCGAACGGCCGACAGGCCGGTATGGGGCTTTCGAGACAATGGGGCGCCTGCCGTGTTGAGCGAGGTGTTCGGCGTGATCGCGCCGGTGGTCGCGACCGCGCTGGTCGGCTATCTGTGGGTCAAGGTCGGCCGACGGTTCGACCGGGACGGGCTGACCGATCTCACCGTGACGGTCGCGTTCCCGGCCTTGATCTTCGACAGCTTGGCCTCGCTGTCGATCGAGGTCGAAGCGCTCGGTCTGATCATGCTCGGCTCGCTGATGGTCCATCTGGCGATCGGGGCCGCGGGCGCGCTGGTGCTGGCCGGGGCCGGGCTGCCGCAGCGGGTCTATTTCCCGGCGCTGGCGTTTCGCAACAACGGCAATTTCGGCCTGCCGGTCTGCCTGCTCGCGTTCGGTGACGCCGGGCTCGGGCTCGGGATCGGGTATCTGATCATCGGCACGGTGTTGATGCACAGCGTCAGCCCGGCGCTGGCCTCGGGCCGGGTGTCGCTGGCCGGGCTGGTGCGCCGCCCGATCCTGTGGGCGGTGGTGCTCGGGCTCGGTTTTGCCGCGGCCGGGGTCGGGCTGCCGGAATGGCTGTCGAACAGCCTTGGCATGGTCGGGGCGATCGCGATCCCGCTGATGCTGTTGTCCTTGGGCGCGTCGCTGGCGGTGCTGCCGCGGGTGGCGGTGCGCACCAGCATCGGCTTGGCGCTGTGGGCGTTGGCAAGCGGGCTTGCGGCGGGGTTCGGGGTGGCGGCGCTGCTCGGCCTCGACGGGGTCGCGCGCGGGGTGTTGGTGGTCCAGGCCGCGATGCCGCCAGCGGTGTTCAACCATGTCTACGCGGCACGCTTCGACGCCGGCGCGCCCGAGGTCGCGAGCCTGATCGTAACCGCGACCGTGATGGCCTTCATCACCTGCCCGCTGGTGCTGGCGGTGGTGCGGTGACCGTCGCGGCGGGTGCGGTGACCGGGCCAACGGTGCAAGGGCGGATCTCGGCCGATGGGATCGAGACCGGCAGTGCTTCACACGATCGGCTATCAGGGCAGCAGCGTCGCCGCGCTGATCGCGACCCTGGCTGCCGCCGGGATCGGGCGGGTGATCGATGTCCGGGCCCAGCTCAACTCGCGCAAGCCCGGGTTCATGTCACCATCTCCTTTGGCGCCACGACCATCCGTTCTTTATAAACGAAGATGTCTATAATATCAAGATTGTCATCTTTTCTCATTGGCTGGATTTTGCGCCATGACAACCGTCACAACCCGGCGTCGCTGATCACCTCGCCGTCGATCAAGAGCGCCGCGATCGCCGCGCGGCCGCCGGCGTCGACCGCAATCCGCGCGGTCACCGTACCGGCGGCGAGCGCGGTCTCCCAGCGCGCGCCGGTGCCCTCGGGGATGAAAAAGCTCTCGATTCCATAGCGCACCGACAGCCGCGGCGGGCAGGGCGCTTGGTCGGGCGCGCAGGTCCGGTCGACCTCGGCCACGGTGCCGGTGGCGGTCACGCTCGGGGCCTCCAGGGCCGCTGCCGCCCGGTCGGCGTCGGCGCGGCGGGGGTGGGCGCTCAGCGGGCGCCACAGCGCCTCGGGACCGGTGTCGGGGTCGGGGTCGGGGGTCAGCACCACATGGAGCCGCTGGCCGCCCTCCGGGACCGGCTCGTCGGGGCCGCGGGCGACCAGCGATGCCTCGAACGTGCCGATCTCGTACGCGAGCGCGACATAGTCGCCCTGGAACAGCGAGCGCGGGTCGACCGGTGCGACCGCCAGTGTGATCAAGGTCCCGGTCGCGAGCGTCCACTCGCGCAGACCGATCAGCGCGAGCAAGGCCAGGCTCTGCAGGCCGCCGATCGCGCCCAGACGCCACGCCGCGCTCATCGCCCGGCCCGCGCGCGCGCTTCGGCGGTCAGGCGTCGGCGCTGGCGGTCGAGCGCCAAGCCGAGCCCGAGCACCAACACGCCGCCGATCATGAAGAACAGGGCGCGGTCGAACAAGGTCCAAAACCATGAGAAATAGATGATCAGGAAGGTGATCGCGAACCCAAAGAAGCCGAGGTTGATCTCGAACCGGCTGTCGTCGCGGGTGCCGGCCGCGATCAGGCCGAGCCACAGCCCGAGCCCGGCAAACGCCAGGCCGAGCGACACCATCGCGAGCGCGTCGCCCCGCGGGGTGATCGCGGTGGCGAGCAAGACCACGGTGCCGACCAGCGCGAGCCACAAGGCCGGCGTGCGGCGTCCGGCCGCGGTTGCGACCGCTGCGGCAAGCGCGAGCCCGACCGCCCCGGCCAGAAACGTTCGGGTTGCCGGGTCGCCCCAATCGGTCGGGTCGATCACCGCGGGGATCAGCAAGATCAGCGTCGCGGCGGTGAACACCAGCAAGCCGTAGCGGTGGCACAACAGGGCGAGGCTCGCCAGGGCGTCGCGGCGCGCGATCACGGCGCCGAACGCCATCATCACGGTGCCGAGCGCCGCCGCCACCCGCAGCACATCGCCCGGGGGCGGATCGACCGTGTCGGCCGCGCCGATCAGGCTCGCGATCAGCCAGACCACCAAAGCGGCGACCGCGGCGTGGCGCGCCTGCGGCCAGTCGTGGTGGACGGCAAGGCCGAGCAGCACCGCCCAGGGGCCGAGGAACGGCCAGAAGATCGGCCCGGCGTGGTCAAGGTTGAGCCCGGTCCACGCCCACACCAGGGCGAGCGCCGTGGCGGCGAGCGCGGCCAACTGGCTTGGCCACAGCGCGGCGGCGACCAGCGCGCCGAGGCACCACAGCAACACCGCGCCGGGCGGGTCGGCCGGCAAATGGTAGACCTGCCCGACCAGCATGATCGCGGCACCGAACAACAGCGCGCCGAGCAGGACGAACGCCTCGGCAAAGCGGCCGGCGCCGGCGCGGCTGACCGCAAAGGCGGCGAGATAGCTCGCCCACAGCATCGCGAACACCGCGCCGAGCTTGGCTGTGCGCGGCATTTCCGCCCAATGGGCGGCGATGAAGGTCACGACCCCGGTCGCCAGCAACAGCGCGCCGACGCCGCCGAGCACGATCACCGGGGTTGCGCGGTTTTCGGTCCGGGCATCGAGATCGTCGAGGATTGCGGCCGCGCCTGCCGCCTCGACCCAGCCGGCCGCCTGCCAGCGTGCCATCTCGACCTTGACCCGGCGGTAGAACATCCGATCGAACATGACACCTCGATGTGGGGCAGGGATCAGGGGCCGGCGGTGCGCCGCACCGGTTGGAGGTGGGCGCGGCCGTCGCGCACGACCTCGTCGAACCGGGCCTCGAGCCACGGATCGACGCCGCGGCACCCCTGTGCGACCGCGCACGCCCAGTCCAGATAGCCGCGCTGGCGATCGGGCGACCAGCCTGCGGGCGGCGACGCGATGATCGCGCGCAGATTGCTGATCTTGTCGGCCAATTTCAACTTCTTCGCGCGGTCGGATTTGCGCGGCGCGGCGTCGATCTGGCGCTGCTTGCGAACCTCTTTGGGCAGGCGTTTGTCGTCGGTGACCTCGGCGACCAGGCGCGCGACGTCGGGGCCGAAGGCGGCCTCGAGTTCGGCGCGGTCGGTCTCGGTGTCTTCGATCGTGTCGTGGAGCAGCCCGGCGATCACCAGCGTCGGGTCGCGGCCCCCGGTTGCCTCGGCGAGCAGGTGCGCGACCTCGGCCAAATGGTTGATATAGGGTTCGGCGCGCACGCCCTTGCGGCGCTGGTCGGTGTGTTTGCGGGCGGCGAAATCGAGCGCCCGGGTCAGCGCGACGATCTGGTCCAAGCGATCACCTTCCCCTCGGTTGCCAGGAGGGAGCCGTGGGGGTGTTTGGGCACCCCAACCGGCCATCATGGCGACACATTACGGCGGAATCTTGATCGCGGCCACGAGATCCGGAGGGGGCATGCCACGCACCGTCGTTGCCTGCGCGCTGGTCGTCGCGATTGCGGTTGGGGTCTGGGGTTCCATGCCGGGACCGGCGGCAGGGCAGGCGTCGCGCGGCTATCTGGGGCTGCCGGCCGACCTGGCGGTGCGCGATCTGCCGCGCCCGCGCGAGCGTCCGCCGCGCCCGCGCGCCATGCCTGCGCCGCTGGTCGAACTCGCCGCGGCGCCGGTCGGCATGGGGGTCCGCGACCAGGCGACCCTACCCGGGCCGGCGGGTTGGGCGGCCCCGCGGTGGCTCCACTGGCTGCTTGCGACCGTGGTGGCCGGCCTGGTCGGCGCGATCGCCCTGGTGTGGACGCTCGAGGCCTATGGTCAGCGGCGTGGCCAGGCGTTGCGCCGGACCCCCAGCCTGGCCCATCCCGGGCGGGACAGTTCGTCGTAGCGACGCGACGCGGAAATCCCTTTGGCGGCGCCGTATGCGGCCTGACGGCCGTGCGGGGGGGAACGCCCCCTGACCCTGGGGGTGAAGGCCCCAAACCCCCGGAACGGTCGTAACTTTCCCTTAAAATGTACCGTAAAATGTACCGTCGGTCGGGGACCCACCCGAACCCGGGGCGGCGGCGGCGCCGACGCGTTGACCGGGACCGACGGCCGCGATCTTTTGATCGGTGCCGGCGGTGCGGATGTACTGGACGGGCTCGCGGGCGATGACCAGCTGAACGGCGGCGCGGGTGACGACCGGCTGATCGGCGGCACCGGCGACGATACCCTCTACGGCAACCGCGGCGCCGACACCTTCGTGTTCACCGCGGGCTTCGGTGCCGACCGGATCGGCGATTTCGACGCCCGGCGCGACATGATCGACCTGCGCGCGCTGTCGCTCGACCCCGACCAGGGCTACCAGATCACCGACGCCGGCCCGGACGCGCTGGTGACGGTCGCCGACCACGGCACGATCACGCTGCCCGGCACCGCGATCGACCAGGCGCTCGAGGCGGCGATCCTGGTGTAACGCCGCGCAGACTTCGGCATGTTGGGGTTTGCTTCGCTCCAACCTACGGCAGCCCGTAGGTGGGGTGACACCCCCAACATACCGCCCGCCGGCCGCCGCCCGCCGCTCAATCGGACCACAATTCCCCGAGCGACCAGGCGACCGCGTCGAACGGCGGTGCGCGAACGCCGTCGCGATCGGCGAAGGTCGCGGCGAGCAGCCAGCCCTCGCCGGTCAAGCGGCACGCGTCCAGCGTCCGCATCGCGGGGTCGATCAGCCACATGAAGGGGACCTGGTTTGCGGCATAGATCCCGGCCTTGACCACCCGGTCCCGCCGCGCCCCTTGCGGCGACACCACCTCGCAGACCCAGTCCGGGACCATGGTCACCGCGGCGACGTCGGGAAACGCCGGCATCCGTGCTCGCCGCCAGCCCGCCAGATCCGGCACCATGACGTTTGCGCCGAGATGGAGCTCCGGCTCCGGCAGGATCCGCCAGCCGCCGGGGCCGCTGCGGCCATGGGTGAACGCGTCGCGCAACGTCGCGCCCAACTCGGCGATCACATTGGCGTGGCGGGGCGCCGGGCGCGGGCTGGCGACCACGGCGCCGTCGAGGATCTCGCCGACCTGCGTCTCGGGCAGGCGTTCCAGCTCTTGGTAAAGGGCGGGGTCGATGCCGGACATGGGGCTTGGCTCCGTCAAGGGCGCGGCGGTCGGTTGATCGGTCGGCCCAGTCTTTAGAACGCGGGTCGGACCAGGGGGTCGCGATGGCGATTGCCTACCGTATCAGACGGGTGAAGGGTTTGTCCGATCGCGCGCGCTGGCATGGCGATCACGCCATTCCAGTAAACCATCAGCGTTCCAGACATGGAATCCCTTTTTTTTCTTGTGAGTCCTTGGTGTACGTTTGTCATTCCTTCTGGTGCCCCCCTCACCAGATCGCAGACGATAAAAAGGTAGACAGCTACCAATTGCAGAAAATCAAGATATCATACCAACAATGCACAGCTTGCAGGGTTATTGATTGACGCATCGACAACCGGACCATTGAGTGATCTTGATCGGATCGAGACAATTGCTAACGCCATCTGGTCGCCATCTGGTCGCCATCGGGTGCGGCCGGGATGCCGGACCCGACCGCACCCGGCAACCGGCGCCGAGGGGCTTTCGGCAGCGCGGTGGTCGGCGTATCCAGGGTGATGGCGACCGCGGGGTCGCCCCCAAAAGGTGACGGTCGGTGGTCGGCCCCCGGGGCCAACCACCCAGACGGACAAGACAAGAGGACCCCCATGACGGACACCGACAAGTCGGATCAACAGACCGGGTCGGCGATCGACCTGATCGAGAACGTGACCTTCGACGAGATTTCGATCGGTCAATCCGCGAGCCTGTCGCGCGCGCTCGGCAAGGCCGACATCGAGTTGTTCGCGACCGTGTCGGGCGACGTCAACCCGGCCCATCTCGACGAGGACTTCGCGAGCGGCGAGATGTTCCGCCGGGTGATCGGTCACGGCATGTGGGGCGGCTCGCTGGTCTCGGCCGTGCTTGGGACTCTTTTGCCCGGTCCGGGCACCATCTATCTTGGCCAGGATTTCCGGTTCCGCCGCCCGGTCGGGATCGGCGACGTGATCACCGCGACCGTGACCGCGCGCGAAAAGCGGCCGGAGAAGAACATCGTCATCTTCGACTGCACCTGCACCAACCAGGACGGCAAGGACGTGATCACCGGCACCGCCGAGGTGATCGCGCCGACCCACAAGGTTCGCCGCCAGCGGGTCGCGCTGCCCGAGGTCCAGGTGATCCGCCAGGACGGCTACAAGCAGCTTTTGGCCAAATGCGCCGATCTGCCCGCGGTCGCGACCGCCGTGGTCTATCCGGTCGATGAGGAAGCGTTGCGCGGCGCGATCGAGGGCCTGGACGCCGGGCTGATCACCCCGACCCTGATCGGGCCCGAGGCGGAGATCCGCGCCGCCGCCGCGGGTGCCCAACTCGACCTCGCGCGCTGCCGGATTGTTACGGCGAGCAACCCGCGCACCGCGGCGGCGGCGGCGGTCGATATGGTCCACGCCGGCGAGGCGGCCGCGCTGATGCGCGGCAGCATCGACGTCGACCACCTGATGAACGTGATCGTCCGGCCGGGTGCCAAGGGGCTGCGCACCGAGGGCCACATCAGCCACGTTTACGTCATGCTGGTGCCGACCTATCCGCGCCTGTTGTTGATCACCGACGGCTTCGTCAACATCGCGCCGACCCTGGCCGAAAAGGCGGAGATCTGCCAAAACGCGATCGATCTCGCCCACATCATCGGCATCCCCCAGCCGCGGGTCGCGTTGTTGGCCGCGATCTCGGAGATCAAGCCGCATTTCCGCTCGACCGTCGAGGCGGCGGCGATCGCCAAGATGGCCGACCGCGACCAGATCCGCGGCGCGATCTTGGACGGACCGCTGATCCTCGACCACGCGCTCAGCGACGAGGCGGTCCAGGAGGCCAAGGCCGGCTGGCCGCGTTCGGAGGTTGCCGGTCGGGCCGACATCCTGGTGGTCCCTGACCTTGAGTCCGGCAACCTGATCGCGCGGCAGTTCTCGTCGATGACCCACGCCGACGCCGCCGGGATCGTGATGGGCGCCCAGGTCCCGATCATCATGACCAACCGGCCGAACAACATCCGCACGCGGCTGGCGTCGTGCGCGCTGGCGTCTTTGGTGATCGCGTCGGGCTACCACAAGGCCGCGCTTGATTGAGGTCGGGCGGGTGGGCGCCCCCGATACCCACCCCAAAAAAGGGGTCCAGGGGGCAACCCCTGGTTGGGGGGTGTCGGGGGGCAAAGCCCCCTGACCTTGGGGGCGCAAGCCCCCAAAACCGGGCACCTCAGGTGCCAGTCGGCGCCGCCCCATTCCGGTCAGCTCTCGCGGATCCGGTAGTATTGCAACGTCTTTTGCAGCTTACCGGCCTGGCGCAGCGACTCGACCAGGAACCGGCGGTCGAGGTCGTTGAGCTCGGCCGGCGCCAACCGGTTGGTCAGGGGCTGGCCGTGGAAGTACTGGTGATGCTGGATACGTAACCGCAGCTGTTGGAGAAAATCGAACGCGACCAGCCAGGCGCTGATGTCCTTGTCGGAAAAATTGCGGACCCGGCCGCCGCCCTGCAACCTTTGGTAAGTTCCGGGATCAGGCACGCCGTGGGCCAGCGACATGATCCGGGCGGCATCGACGAACAGGGTGATCCCGGCCAGTTTGAGGTCGAGCGTGCCGTCACCGTCGGTGACGAAGTCGCGCAGCATGCCGAGCGGCGGCGTGCGCGCAAGCGCGTTCTCGGCCATCAGATGCAGGAAGCGGCGATTGGTCTGCGCCGGGCCGGAGATGCGTCGGCGCAGCTCGACCGCCAGCTCGGCGTCACCGTGGAGATGGCGGAAATCGAAGAAGATGGTCGAATTGAGCACCGCGTTCGGGGTCGGCGTCGAGATCCAGCGCCGGAACTGCCGCTCCCACTCGTCCAGGCTGAGACACCAGGTCGGGTTGCCGGCCATGATGCCGCCTTTGCACAGGGCAAAGCCGCACCGGTCGAGCGCCTGGTTGACCTGTTGGGCAAAGGGCAAGAGGCGCGCGCGGATCTGCTCGGCCGCGTCGGGGCTCGGACAGGCGAACAGGATCGCGTTGTCCTGGTCGCTCGACATGGTTTGTTCGTGACGGCCCTCGCTGCCCAAGGACAGCCAGGAATACCGGATGTCGCCGATCGCGAACGCACGTTGATTGAGTTCGATCAGCTTGATGACGATATGGTCGTTCAGGGTCGCGATGATCCGGGTCAACTGTTCGGCGCGCACCCCTTGGTCCAACAGATTGTGGCTGAGCCGGCGCACCTCGGCGCTGCATTGAACCACCGTGTCGGCCGTGTCGGCTTGGGCGATCGCATCGGCGACCTCGGCCAGGCCGACCCGCTGGAGCGCGAACAGATCGCGCTCGCGCACCAGGCCGACCAGCTTGCCGTCATCGACCACCGCGACCTGCTGCTGGCCGCTTTGGACCATCGCCATCACCGCCTCGGAGCCGAGCGCGTGCGCCGGCAGATGACACAAGGACGGGGTGGTGACGTCGGCGATCGGCCGGTCCTGGCCATAGCCTTCGATCGCGATCCGGCGCAGCACGTCGTCGAGCGTGAACAGGCCGACCGGCCGGTCGTGGTCGTCGACCATCACCGCGGTGTCGGCGTTGCGACCGGCCATCTCGAGCAGGACCCGGCGCACCGTGGTGTCCGGTCTGCAAATCACCGGCTTGGCGCGCACCAAGGCCGACAGCGGACTGTCGAGCGATTGGAAATCACGGGTCGAGGTCAGATGGCGTTGGTAGAGCCGCCGGGCGTTGTTGACCAGCACGGCCGAGCGTTCTTCGCAGTAGCGCCGGAACCCCGGCGACGATTTCAGGCGTTCGTGAAAATCCTCGGCACTGAGCCGCAGAAACGAGGTCGGGGACCGCGGTCGCGGCCCGATACCCAGGTTGAGCCTTATGTGGGGGCGCCGGATCGGCCGCAAAGTTTCAACAGAGCGTCAATGATCTGTCACGGCATG
>JANQHG010000272.1 GCA_028277115.1 Azospirillaceae bacterium | reverse complement strand
CGTCGCCCGCCGCGGCCCAGCCGATCGATCCCCATCTGCGGATCGAGCTGATCCGCGATCCGGCCGAGTCGCCGAACGCCCTGGCCGCCCGGCTCGAGGGCCGGCCGGTGCTCGCCGGGATCGCCCGGCTTGACACCCGGCACTTCGACCCGGTCGCCGGCCGGCTGCCGGTTGCGATCGACTGGCTGATCGACGGTGTCGCCGGCCCGGCCGCGGGGGTGATCGCGGTGCCGGCGCCGGAGTTGGCGCCGCTGGTCGCCGACGGTGACGAACGGCCGTTGTTGGCGCGGCTGGACGCCGGCGCCCCCGGCGGTGCGGTGGTCGCGGTCGGGCTCGTGGTGCTCGGTCTCGGTGAAACCTTTGCGTTGGTGCCCGCATAGCGGGCGGTTTTGGGGGCTGGCGCCCCCAAGGTCAGGGGTGCCCCCCGGGACCCCGCTACCACGCATGCCTCACGACGGTCCGGCTCAGTCCCGGCTGTCGACCGGCTGATGGGTGAAGCCGAGCAGGGGGCCGAGCTCCATGCGGTCGCGCTGGACCGTCGGCTCGCTCTGGACGTAAAGCGCGACCAGTTCGGCGAGCGAGCGGAGCGCATTGGTGTGGGTGCGTTCGTAGCCGTGCGAGGCATCGACCCCGAAACACACCAGCGCGGTGCGGATGTCGTTGCCGGCCTCGACCGCCGCGGCACTGTCGCATCGATAATGTTTGAACACGTCGCGCTGGTGGCGGATGTCGTAGTCCTTGCACAGGCGCAGCAGCATGTGGGTCAGGTGATAGTCGAACGGCCCGCTGCTGTCGGCGATCGCGACCGTGACCCCGGACTCGCGACTGTTCTGGCCGGGCGCCGGGGTGGCATTGTCGATCGTCACCATTTCGGCGACGTCGCCGTGCAGCACCGACGAGGCACCGGATCCGACCTCTTCGGAAATCGTCAACAACAGGTGGCAGTCGACCGGCAGCGTGATGCCGGCGTCGAGCACCGCCTTGGCGGCGGCGAACAACACCGCGACCCCGGCCTTATCGTCGAGGTGGCGCGAGACGATGAAGCCGTTGTCGAGGAACTCGGGCTGCGGGTCGATTGCGACGAAGTCGCCGACGTTGAAGCCGAGCCGGATCAGGTCGACCTCGGTTGAACAGATCGCGTCGACCCGCAGTTCGACTTGGTCCCAGCCGACCGGCTGGGTGTCGATCTCGGTGTCGTAGGTATGGCCCGAGGCTTTGAGCGGCAGGATGGTGCCGCGGCAGCCGCCCTGGTCGGTGAACACGGTGCAGCGCGCCCCCTCGGCGAACCGCGCCGACCAGGTGCCGATCGGCAACAGCTCGAGCCGGCCGTTGCTCTTGAGCCCGCGGACCATCGCGCCCAGGGTGTCCAGATGGGCGACCAACGCCCGGTCGGGGCTGGCGACCGCGCCTTTGAGGTCGGCGCGGATCGCGCCGCGGCGGGTCAATTCGAACGGGATGCCGAGCCGGCGCAGCTCATCGCCGCAGAAATGGACGATCTCGTCGGTGTAGCCGGTCGGGCTCGGGATCGCGAGCAGACGCCGCAGCAGATCGCACAGATAGGCCATGTCGATCGACTGCAGCACCGGCGCCGGGGTGGCGGCGACGGGCGGTCGGCGGCGGGGGCTCTGCTCGGTCATGCGCGGGACACCGTGGACGGGGGAACAGGGGCGACATCGTTCGGGCCGTCCGCCGGCCGGGGCGCGCCGGCGGTCGGGGGTGCGGTTGCGAGTAAGGATACGCGTGTCGCCAGGACCCGGGAAACCCGGAATTCGGCTGATCAGCCCGGCGGCGCCGGATGCGGCCTGACGGCCGTGCGGGTGGCGCTGCCCCCTCGGACCCCCGCAAGGCCCCCCCCCTTGACCCCCAGACCAAAGCGAGGGTCCAGGGGCCGACGGCGTCGCCGGTGCCTGCCTTAACAATGCCATGTCCCGGGTGGAGTCTCCGCCCCCAAACCAGACCCGACCGCCGCCTTGGCCTCGACGCGACCAAGACCGGCCAGCCAAAATCACAAAATCAGGTGAACCATGCCGTGGCAACGGGACTGGGGGCGCGATCCCCGCCTCGACTTCTTCAGGGGCATCGCGATGATCATCATTTTCATTTCTCACGTCCCAAATAACTGGTCGATCTATTACATTCCAGCCGGCTACGGCCCAAGCGACGCCGCCGAGATTTTCGTGTTTTGTTCAGGATTCGCCGCCGCAATCGCGTTCGGCGGCACCTTCGGCAATCTGGGCTATTGGGCCGGTGTTCGGCGAGTATTGTTCCGTTGTTGGCAAATTTACTGGGCATATTTGTGTAGCTTTTTCTTCCTAATGATGTGCTGTGCCGTGGCGGCTGAGATGTTTCCCGAGTATGGCAGTCCGGCGATCAATCGGATCTCCTTCCTCGGGCCGCCCAATACGACCTTTTTCTGGACCGATCCCGGCCAGGCCCTGATCGGCCTGTTCACATTGACCTGGGTTCCCAACTGGTTCAATATCCTGCCGCTTTATTTCGCTCTGCTCTTGATGATGCCGGTGTACATCTTATTGCTGCGCTGGAATCTGGCTTCAGCGATCGGACTTTCAATATTTCTCTATATTTTGTCCTGGTTTTTCAATTTTGAACTGACCGCGGATGCTGCGCTCGGCAAACATTGGTTCTTCAACCCGTTCGCCTGGCAGCTCCTGTTCTATTCCGGCTTCGCCTTCGGCTCCGGCCGGCTGCGGATGCCGACGCCGAACCGATGGTTGATCCTGGCCGCTGGTCTGCTCGTGACCGCGGTGGTGCCGTTGTCGTCGCGGCTGATCCTGTCCGAATTCGAGTGGGCGCGGGAGTTCCGCGCGTTCGTGTTTCTGGTGGGCGACTACCGGCTTGACTTCGTGACCGGAAGCCAGAAGACCGACCTGCACCCGATCCGCTATCTCCACTTCCTGTGTCTTGGGTATCTTGCGTGCAGCATCCTTTGGGGACGCGAACGCATCCTGCTGAGCCGATGGGTCGCGCCGATCATGAAAATCGGACAGCAGGCGCTTGCGACCTATCTCACCGGTCTGGTGCTTGCCTGGATGGGCGGCGTCGTGATCGAACAGGTCGGGCGGACCCCGGCGGTCGCGACCGCCGTCAACCTGGTCGGCGTCCTCGGTCTGGTCGCGGTCGCCCACACGGTGGCCTGGTACAAGGCGCCGCCCTGGGGGCGCCCCCGCAAACCCGTGGTGGCCGGGAGTTAGACAGCCGTGATCAAACGCGTCCTGAAGGCGGTGCAAGGTCGGGGGGCGGAGTTCGCCTTCATCGCAAGCACCCTCGCCGTGGTGTTCGTCGCCGGCATGCTGATCGGGGACTTGCGCCTGTTTCCCTATAACCGCCTGCAGGCCGCCTGGTACCAGCTCGACGATCTCAGCCGGTACTGGCGCCACGAGCTTATGATCCGGCCGGACCGGTCCCTGGAGCCCGCCGTTTACACCGCGGACGAGTATCGCCACGAACCGGCGCGCGCCTGGCCGGGCGTCACCCTGGTCACCGGCTTCCTCCCCGAGGCGATCGGCATCAAGCTGGTCGCGATGGACGGGACGGTGATGCACCAATGGCCGATCCGGTTTTCCGAGATCTGGCCCGATGCCGCCCACCTCGATCAGCCAGTCGGGGCGTGGTACGGCGAGATCAGCGGCGCCCTGCTCACCCCCGACGGTGACGTCGTCTTCAGCATGTACCGCAAGGGGTTCGCCCGGATCGACCGCTGCGGCCAGGTACGGTGGCGCGCGCCCGCTCGAACCCACCATTCGGTCGCTCAAGACGACGCCGGCACCTATTGGGTGCCCGGGGAGCGTCCGGGCGTACAGTCGTTCGGCAACCAGTTCGGGCATAAATTCACCTTGCGCAACCCAGAGACCATCTTCCGGTTTTCCGCCGACGGAACCCTGATCGAAGAGTATGATCTGGTCGATATCCTTTATCGAAGCGGGTTCAAGGGAACGCTTTTTCTCGAGCCGGTACGGCATTACGAGGCCTACTTCGGTCATGGCCAAACGGGCAACGATCTGACCCATCTGAACGACGTTGAGGTTTTGAGGCGTGATCTGGCGCCGGCCTTTCCGATGTTCGAGGCAGGCGATCTTTTGATCTCGCTGCGGCACCGCAACTTGATCGCGGTGCTCGACCGGGAGACGATGGCAGTGAAATGGTCGGTCGACAACCCGTTCCTGCTGCCCCACGATCCGGATTTCATGGCGGACGGGCGGATTTCGATTTTCGACAATTTCGGCGGCGGCGACCGGGCGGAGATCGGCCAAGCCAGCCGGATCCTCGCGGTCGACCCTGCCACCGGCGCGGTCGAGACCTTGTACCAAGCGCCGCGGCCCAGGGACTTCTTCACCGACACCCGCGGCATGCACCAACATTTGCCCAACGGCAATCTGTTGATCA
Organism: Azospirillaceae bacterium; assembly: GCA_028277115.1. GTDB lineage: Bacteria > Pseudomonadota > Alphaproteobacteria > Azospirillales > Azospirillaceae > JANQHG01. Next base: position 14,425 of record JANQHG010000272.1, on the reverse strand, counting down.
CCGAAAGCAACCGCGGCCGCATCTTCGAAGTCGCGCCGGATGGCGCGATCGTCTGGCAGTATGTCAACGCCTGGGATGATCAGCGGGTGATCGTCACCTATCAGGGTGAACGCTACCCGCCGCGCCATGCCGACTTCGTCCACGAGACCTGCCCGTGAACCCGACCGACAACGCCGAACCACCGAAGGGTCCCGGAGTGACCGACCGAGCCGCCACCCGACACCCGGCCGACCGCGCCGGTGCCGGCGATCTCGTGCTGCGCATTTGGTTCTATCTGGCCGCGACGGTGCTCCTGGTGGCGCTCGGCCTCAGCATCGCGCGGTACCGACTGTTCCCGTACCCGCTGATCGAGCAACCGCTGGTCGAGGTCGAAGCCGCGGCTGCGGCCGTGCGCGAACTGGTCTGGCCCACGGTCAATCCGATCGCGACCCAGCGCAGCGTGGTCGAAACCTCGATCGACCGGCGGCTGACGGTCCATGACCGCGCGCGCGCCTTTCCGGGCTTGACCTTTTTCACCGGCTCGGACGGCGATCGCCATTTCGCCCGGTTGATCGACATGGGCGGCGCCACGCTGCACGAATGGCGGGTGTCGTTCGGCGAGGTGTGGCCGGACCCGCCCCATGTGCTCGACGACACCGCCGCCCATCGCGCCGGCATCCACGGCGCCCATCTGTACCCGAACGGCGACGTCCTGTTGATCCTGGAGGGCGGCGTGTTTCCGATGGGCGGCGGCTTGGTCAAGCTGAACCGCCGCTCCGAGGTCGTGTGGTCGGTCGCACGCAACATCCATCATGATCTGCATGTCGCCGAGAACGGCACGATCTTCGCGGCCGCCCACCGCTTCGTCGCGGCGGACAGCGCTGCTGCCGCTGGGGCGCACGCCGGCCTGCGCCCGCCCTATTACGACGACGACCTCTTGGTGATCTCGCCCGCGGGCGAGGTGGTCCGCGAGATTTCGATGATCGCCGCCCTGGAGCGCGGCGGGCATCAGGCGGTGTACCTGAATGGCCTCGCGATGCGCGCGTGCTGTCGCAAACACCCGGTGCGCGCGGGGGATCTGTTTGTCGACGACGACGATCCGCTCCATCTGAATTCGGTGGAGACGCTGCCGGCGGCACTCGCCGCGGCCTTTCCGATGTTCGAGGCGGGGGACGCGCTGGTGTCGTTCCGCCAGCCGGGCGTCATCGCCGTGATCGATCTCGCGACCGCGACCAGCCGCTGGGTGATGAGCGGCCGGACGATCTACCAGCATCACCCGCACTTTACGCCGGACGGCACGATCGTGATCTTCGACAATTGGGGCGGCGACCCGGCGGGCAACCGGTCGCGACTGGTCGAGATCGACCCGGCGAGCCAACGCGTGGTCTGGCAGTACGCGGGAACCGAGGACGCGCCGTTTTTCTCCGAGATTCGCGGCAAGACGGCGCTGTTGCCCAACGGTAACCTGTTGGTGGCGTCGTCCCACCAGGGGCGCTTGTTCGAGGTCACCCGCGACGCCGACACCCGGATCGTTTGGGAGTATTACAATGTCGTCCCGGAGAGGCCGGGGGAACTCGGTTGGGTCGCGGACGTCATGCGCTTTGGGTACGGCGAGCTTGGGTTTGTCGACGGGGGGTAGAGCTGCCGCACAGTGGGGTTGCCACCACAACCGATCTGTCGCCGGGGCGCGCTGGCGATCCAGACGCCGAACTTTGTCGCTGTTTGCGGCAGTTGGGGGCTTCGCCCCCAGGTCAGGGGGTTTCACCCCCCGACACCCCCCGACCAGGGGTTGCCCCCTGGACCCCGTTTCAAGGAGTGGGGGGCAAGGGGGGTGTCCTCCCTTGCGGGGGTCGAGGGGGCAGCGCCCCCCGAACGGCCGTCAGGCCGAAATCCGGCGTTTCAGCCGGGAAACCATCAAATCGACGCCTTGGCATCCAACGCCGAGACCAGCGTGCCAAGCCGCGCCAACCGCGCGCGATCGATCTCACCACTGGTCCGATCGCCCGCAGGCGGCGTAAGGCGCACCGCACCGGGCACAAGCAAGTCCGGCTCAAGGTCGATCAGCGCCGCCAACCGTCGCAGTCCCACGGCCGGGTCGCGACACAACCGGTCGAACGAGACCAACCGACAGCGCGGGCCGACGCGGCTCAGCACCGCCGAATAGGCCGCGATCCAATAGTCCGCCCAAAAGTCCGGGGTCAGCGGATCGGCTGCCGATGCCCGGTCGACCCACCCGTCGAAATCGATCGGGCGCAGCGCATGGCCGAACTCGAAATGACCGATCGATTCCATGTAAACGCGCACGAAGCGGTCGCGCGCCTGCAGTGCCAGGAAGTTCCGGTGCTGACGCAGCAAAGACGCGATCTGATCCTCGGGCCGCCGATAGAGCAGGAGGATCGTCGCGTCAGGCACCTGGCGCTCCAGCCAGGCGAGCCGGGCAACATTGGCGTTGTTCTTCGACAGATAGCGGGTCGGTGCCGGCCCGTCACCGCGCTGCCGGGCCAGGGCGACGATCTTGCGCCGATGTCGGTGAAAGAACGCAACGAACGCCCGATCGGTATCGACCTCGTCCGGTGACCAGGGCCGAATGCGGTCCGGCCTGAAATGATCGGACCAAAAGGCGCGCCACAGCACCTCCTCGAACGCTTCGACGCTGTCGTAATCGATGGTGAGGCCGTCGCCATGGGCCCGCTCCCGGACGGCGGCGGTCCGGCGAAACCCGCGCGCATACCGATCCCAGAGCATCGGGCAGAGCAGGAACGGCATGTGCCGGTAGGTGTGCGACGCGAACGCCCCGGTCCCGGCAAGGGTTTCCAGCAGCACGGTGGTGCCGGCCCGCGGCAAGGCGGTGATGAACACCGGCCGATCCGCGGTGACGGCGGTGAGGTCGCGCTCGAACCGCCGATCTTCAAGCTGCGACAGCGATTTCTGCAGCTCAAGCTGCCCCATGGCCAAGCGGTGCAACAGCCGATCCAGGCCCGAGTAGGCGATCTCGAAGCCGCTCATCGCCGTTTTGCGATCAGCCAAGCCGCCACCATCACCGCGGACGCGCCCAGGATCACGGGCCAGCTCGCGAGAAACCCGGCCACCGCCGCCGCCGGCGCCAACCCGAGACCGGCGGCGAGCCCGACCGGCGCCGCCGCAACGGCAAGGACGGCGACGCCGCGCACCGTGATCTGAGCGAACGATCCGAACAGATCGAGCGCCGCCTGGCGCACCCGCGGTTCCTTTTCGTCGTCGGTCAGCCGGGCGTCGGCGATGACCGCGAGCGCGCCGCGCGCCGTGCCGACCGCGGCCGCCGCGCGGCGAACCAGGCCCGAACAGGCAAAGGCGATCACGAAGGCGGCCAGGGCTGCCATCCCGACCCCGATCACCGGGACGTCCCAAGTCACGGCGACCCCGGGGTGTCGGTGTCCGTCGCCGCCGGGGCGGCCTTGCGCCGGGCGCGCAGCAGCCGCTTCAGCGGATACCAGACCAAGCCGACCAGGGCGAGCAACACCGCGCCGACCAGTGCCAACAGCGAGCCGAGCGCGGTGATCCCGGCCCCGGGGCCGATGTAGGCGTGGGCAATCGCCGGGGTGAGGAGTCCCAAAGACAAGACGGCGATCCGGACCATGGTCGTGTTCACCCTCGATTGTTGCGAAGACGAGATCGCTCGGCCCCCGACTGTCGCGCGTGCGCCCGTTTCCCTCGAGATGATCGCGACGTCGCGCAACGGGTTCCGGACGGCGAGGTTGAGCGCGCGCTCGACCCGCCAGGGTGTGCCGGCGAACAGATCACCAAGCGCCAGACCGGACAAGCAACGCCAACCGCGTCGGCGTATCGGCCGGGCGGGCCGGGCGTGGGCTTTACGACCCGGCGTCGCCGCCCGCCCGGCCCTTGCCGCCGCGGGTCTTACCGCCGGCATCGCGGGCGGTGATGCCGCGACCGGTCGTGCGCTCGGCGATCCGCGCTGCCTTGCCGCGCAGGCCGCGCAGGTAATAGAGCTTGGCGCGCCGGACGTCGCCCTTGCGGACCAGTTCGATCGAATCGATGCGCGGGCTGTACAAGGGGAACACCCGCTCGACACCCTCGTTGTAGCTGATCTTGCGCACGGTGAACGACGAGTTGATCCCGGCGTTCTTGCGCGCGATGCACACGCCTTCATAGGCCTGAATACGCTCGCGGCTGCCTTCGATCACCTTGACGTTCACCCGCACGGTGTCGCCCGGCGAGAACTCCGGCACCTTGCGGGTCTCGCCCAGCCGGTCGATCTGCGCCTTGTTGAACTTCTCTAACACGTTCATCTGAAGGGGTCCCTTTCACTCGCAAACGGTTCGCGCATCGCGGTCGGTCGCGCCGGGCCGATGGTCCAACAGGTCGGGCCGGCGCGCGCGGGTGAGGCGCAACGCCTCGGCAGCGCGCCACTGCCGGACTTTCTCGTGGTGGCCGGAGACCAGAACCTCCGGCACGGTTCGGCAAACCCCCCGCCGGTCGGTCCAGGCCGCCGGCCGGGTGTAGTGCGGGTACTCGAGCAGCCCGCCCTCGAAACTCTCCTCGCTCGGACCGGCGCTGTTGCCCATCACCCCGGGCAACAGCCGCACGCAGGCGTCCATCAGCGCCAACGCCGCCAACTCGCCGCCCGACAGGACGAAGTCGCCGAGGCTGACCTCCTCAAGCCGGTGCGCCGCGATCACCCGCTCGTCGATCCCCTCATACCGCCCGCACACCAGCGTCAGCGGCGACGCCGCGGCGAGGTCCCGGACCAAACGCTGGTCGAGCCGGACCCCGCGCGGGGACAGACAGACCACCCGACCGCGGTCGAGCGCATCAGGCCCGCCGGTGACCGCGGTCAACGCGGCGTCGAGCACGTCCGGGCGCATCACCATGCCCGCGCCGCCGCCGAACGGCGCGTCATCGACCGTGCGGTGACGGTCTTCGGCAAATGCCCGGATGTCGATCGCCTCCAACTGCCAATCGCCGCGCGCCAACGCCTTGCCGGCCAGGCTCGCCCCGAGCGGCCCCGGAAACATCTCGGGAAACAGGGTTAAAACGCGAACCCGCCACGGCGCGGCGGTGGAGGTGGGGATCGTCATCGCTTCGTCGTTTCGGTTACGCCCTTGCCGGCTTGTTCCTGACCTGCATCGCCGCCTTCCGCGCGGTCCTAAATCTCGAGCGGCGGGTCGACCACGATCCGCCGGCCCCCCAGATCGACCACCGGCACGGTCAGACGGGTGAACGGCACCAAGGTCGCCCGCCCGATGTCGGCCTTGATCTCCAGGCTCGGCCCGCCGCCGAAGTCATGGACCGCGGTGACCACGCCCAGCACATCGCCGTTGGCGGTCTCGGCAACCAAACCGATCAGGTCGGCGTGGTAGTACTCGTCGTCATCGGTTTCCGGCAACATGCTGCGCGCGGCATAGAGCCGGAGCCCGCGCAACGCCTCGGCCGCGGTGCGGTCGGACACCCCGTCGATCCGGGCGAGCCACAGCCCGTCGTGCTGCGACAACAGCTCAAGCGCAATCCGGCGCAGGTTCTGCTCGTCGGTCAGCGGACCGTAACCGGCGATCGCCTCGGGCCGCGCCGTGAAGCTGCGAACCTTGACCAGACCGCGCACCCCGTGTGCCGCGACGATCACCCCGACACAGATGCGCTGTTCCATGCGTCACCACCGCCATCGAAAGTGCCGCGACGCAATCGCGGGCCGGCGGACCGGGATGACACGACCGGGCCCGACGACCGGCCCCGTTGCGGGCGCGCGCGGATCAACCGCCCTCGGCCTCCTTCATCCGCTCCTGGGCCTTCTTGCCCGGGGCCGACTTCTTCGGCGTCTCGCGGAACGGCGGCATCGGGATCAGCTCGGCCGCGCCGAAAAAGCGGGCGACCCGGTCGGTCGGCTGGGCGCCGACCTCGAGCCAGTGCTTGGCCCGGTCGGCGTCGATCCGCACCCGGTCGGGGTGGTCGCGCTCGACCATCGGGTTGTAAAAGCCGATCTTTTCGATGAACCGACCGTCACGCGGCGCCCGGGCGTCGGCGACCACGATCGAATAAAACGGACGCTTCTTGGCCCCGCCGCGGGCCAGTCTGATCTTCAAGGCCATGGGTGGTCCCGTGCTCGCTCGTCTTTCGTTGGTGTCGGGGAAACGCCGGGCCCGCTGCTAGCGGGTCGGCGGCATCAGCCCGGCCAAGCCATGGCGTTGCATGCCTTTGGGACCGAGCTTGGTCATCTTCTTCATCATCGCCTGGGTCTGCTGGAACTGTTTCAACAGGCGGTTGACCTCCTGAACCGTGGTGCCGGAGCCGGCAGCGATCCGGCGTCGGCGCGAGGCGTTCAGAACCTTGATGTTGCGCCGCTCGGCCATGGTCATCGACAAGATGATCGCCTCGTTGCGGCGAATCTGGCCCTCGTCGATGTTGGCCTCTTTCAGTTGAGCCTTGATCTTTCCGACCCCGGGTAACAGGTTCATGATGCCGGACATCCCGCCCATCTTGCGGATTTGGCGGAACTGCGCCAGCATGTCCTCGAGATCGAACGAGCCCTTCTGGACCTTTTTCGCCAGCTCTTCGGCCTCTTCGCGATCGATCGTCTCGGCGGCCTTTTCGACCAGGCTGACCACGTCGCCCATGCCGAGGATGCGGTTGGCGATCCGGTCGGGGTGGAAACCGTCGAGCGCGTCGAGCTTTTCGCCGATGCCGATCAGCTTGATCGGCTTGCCGGTGACCGCGCGCATCGACAAGGCGGCACCGCCGCGGGCGTCGCCGTCGATCCGGGTCAACACGATGCCGGTGATCCCGATCTCGGCGTTGAACCGGGTCGCGGTGGTCACCGCGTCCTGGCCGGTCATCGCATCGACCACCAAAAGCGTCTCGTGCGGGGTGACCGCGTCGCGCACCTCGGCGACCTCGGCCATCAGGGCGTCGTCGATCGCAAGCCGGCCCGCGGTGTCGAGGATCACGACGTCGTAGCCCTCGCGCCGCCCGGTGTCGAGCGCGCGCCGGGCGATCTGGAGCGGGGTCTGGTCCGCGACGATCGGCAGGGTCGCGACCGCGGTCTGCTCGCCGAGCACCCGCAGTTGCTCCTGTGCCGCCGGGCGCCGGGTGTCGAGCGAGGCCATCAACACCTTCTTGCGCTCGCGGGTCTTCAAGCGCAGCGCGATCTTGGCCGACGAGGTGGTCTTGCCCGAGCCCTGCAGGCCGACCATCAAGACCGGTACCGGCGCCTCGGCGTTGAGGTCGACGCCGCCGCCCTCGCCGGTGTCGCCGCCGAGCAGGTCGATCAGCTGGTCGTGGACGATCTTGATCACCTGCTGGCCGGGCGTGACCGAGCGCAGCACCTCGTGGCCGACCGCCTTCGCTTTGAGCGTGGCGACGAACTCCTTGACCACCGGCAGCGCGACGTCGGCCTCAAGCAACGCGATCCGCACTTCGCGCAACGCGGCGGTGACGTCGGCCTCGCTCAAGGCGCCGCGTTTGCGCAGGCCGTCCAGGATCGTACCCAGCCGGCCGGTCAGCCCGTCGAACATGCGTCTTCGCTTGTCCCGTCCCACGACAAACAGGCCAGTGCGCGAACCCTCGCGGACTGGCCTCAGAGATCACCTATCTAGGCGACCGGATCGGGGCGTGTCAACGGTTGAGCTGCCGGCGCCGGCGCAGACCGGGACGACTCGAACCCGCAGCGACGATCCGGCCGCGGGCGCGGCCCAGTCGAGCGAGACCAGCCGGCCGAACAGGCCATCGAAGGCACGCGACCGTGAGGGGATCGTCGGTTGCCTCGACCAGCACCCAAAGCAGCTTGCCGCGGCCGGTCCATGCCGCGCGGCCCGCGCCCCGACCGACCGGCGGTGCTCCGACCAAACGGAACGGTTCAGGAAGCGCCACGTCGGCGGCGGCATCTTTCACCGGCCTTCACCGGCCGCGCGATCAGAGATGGGGCTCGATCAGGGCTCGCAGGTTGACCTGCACCCGCAGCCGCGTCGCGAGCAAGTACATGCCACCGAATTTGCGTTGCAGGAACAGCGTGTCCATCGGCGGGATGCGGAAATGCTCGCGGTCCTCGGCCATCGCCATGCCCGCCTCGCGCATCCGCACCGCCAGGTCGCTTGCGCCGAAATCGAAGGGCGTGTCCCGCCGCAGCGGTTCGAGCGACATCTCGAACATGTCGAGCATGGCCCGTTCCAGCCGCTCCGGCATGCCGGCGGCAAGAAACCCGATGTCGTGCGCGGCGGCGCGGATGCCGTCGCGCTCACCCGCGAGCCCCCCGCGCAGGAGGCGCCGGTAGAGGTCGGGGAAATCGTCGGGGATGGCGCGGGTGGCGCCGAAATCGAGAAGGACCACCTGCCCGGTCGCGGGCGCATAACGATAGTTGGCGAAGTTCGGGTCCGTTTGCATCAGGCGGAACTCGAAGAGCTCGCGGAAGAGGAGGTCGATCAGCAGCGCCATCACCCGGTTGCGCTCGGCCTGCGGCGCTGTGGCCAGATGGTCGACCGGCACACCCTCGAGATAGCTCATCGCCAGCACGCTCTTCGTGGTCAGGTCGGGGTGCAACTCGGGCACGCGGAACTCTGACCGGTCGGCAAGCAGCGCGCCGAACTGCGACAGGCACTGGCCCTCGCGCTCGTAGTCGGCCTCTTGGTGCAGCTGGCGCTTGGCCTCGGCCAGCATCGGTGCGATGTCGACACCCCTCGGCACCACCCCCGCGACCCGCATCAGCGAGGCCACGTTGTCCACGTCGGCATCGATGCTGCGGCGGACACCGGGATATTGCACCTTGATCGCCAGGGCGCGACCGTCCGTCGTCTGGGCGCGGTGAACCTGGCCGATCGAGGCCGCGGCGATCGGGCGGACGTCGAATGTCTGGAACCGGCCCCGCCAGTCGACGCCCCAGGCATGGGTCAGCACCCTCTTCAGCTGAGGCCCCGGCATGTGGTGCGCCTCGGCGCGCAAGCGGGCGAAGATCTCCGCCAGCTCCGGCGGCAGCACGTCGCCCGCGTCCATCGAGATCAGCTGGCCGACCTTCATCGCAGCCCCGCGCATCCGCGCCAGCTCGTCGGCCACCTTCATCGCATTGGCAGGCGTGAGCAACAGGTCCTCGATCCGCGGGCGGTGACCGCGCGCCAGGTGCAGCGCGACCTCGGCGGCGACCGTGCCCGCGATGGACGACGCGAGCCCGCCCAGCTTGGTCAGCCGCGACAGGCGCGAACTGGGCACGGCCAGGGCTTTCGTCTCGAGTCTGCGATGCGACATCGGGCTATCCTTTGCGGCCGGCCGATTGGGCCAGGCGGGCGGGTCAAGGTCAGGGACACGCGCGTCCCGGCGGAGCGACGCACCGGCCCGATGGACCGGCGCCGGGCCGACGACCCCGACCATCGCGGGCCCGAGCGCTGCAAAACCACGGCCCACACCTGCGCCGCTTGACCCGCGATGGCGGATCGGCGCCAAATAACGGCGCCGAGGGCGGGCCATCCCCGAACGAGGGGTCTCGACGGAAGATCACAGCCTCGACGTCATGGACCACGGCTAAGGTTTGACGACGCGTCACAGGCGGCCGACCCCGACGGGGGAACATCCAAGTCCGAGCAGGAGTGCGCGTCTGGATACCTGCGTCCGACGCATGCTCGCGTTCCGCCTTGTTGACAAGCGGTATGTTATAACATATCTTGTGCGATCGCAAGGGAGATCGTCCCCCATGCCAGCGAGCCAACCAGGCGCCGGGACATCACCAATCGGTCAGCGAACGACCGGCTGCGAGAGACCGGCAGGGAGGTGCGTCAGGGCCGCGCCGTCCAATCCGTCGATCGGCCCAACAGGTGCGCCCAATGTTGTTCGTGGATTGATGATGACGTGGTGCGCGCAGAGGCCGGCCCAACCACTCCACGGTATCGATCCACGGTATCGATGGTCGAGAGTGACTTGCGGCGGGCCAACAAAGGGATGTCGTGAATTCCGCCGCGGTGGCCTCGCCGTGCTGGGAGGGACCGATGCTCCCGGAGGAATGGGAACGGGAGATTAGGCACCTGTGCGCCGAAGGCCAGTGCTTGCGCGCCGCAGAGACCGCCCGGGCCGCCCGGACGGCCCATCCCGGCGACCTTCGGATCGCCGTCCTGAGCGCCCTTGTGACGGCCAGGACCGGCGGCGAGGAGGCGGCACTGACGGAGTTGGAACGCCTGTCGCCGGACGTGGTGCCGGCCCCCGCCGCGATCGAGGAGATCGTCGATCGCTTTGCCGGGCGGACCCTGCCACCACTGCCGGCCGGCGAAGCGCCCCCGTCACAGCAGATCGGCGAGCACCGCCGCCTCGCCGTCGATGTGCTCGCCGATGCCGCCGACATCTTCCTGGAAGGCTGGGAGCGGGATGCCGATCCGCGGCACCTTCGCCGCGCCCGGGACTTGTGGCTGGTGCATTGGGACCGCTCGGGGAATGGGGGGTCGCTCAGTTCGGCGGCCCGACTCACCTGGCTCTTGGGCGATCCGACCGGCAGCCGTCGGATGGCCGAGACCGCGGTGACGCGCCTTGGCGACTCGTCCGCGGCACCGACCACCTTCGAGTCCCTGGCCGCCCGAGCGCTCGCCCAAATGATCCTCGGCCAGCCAGAGGAAGCCCTCGAGACGTTGGCCCGGCTGGCCTATCTCGGCGACCACAACCATCTGCCGAAAGCCCTGGCGCGGCGGGCCTTGGCGGAGCTTGCGGCCCACGGGCTGCCGGTCCCGCCGGAGGCCTTTGCCCGCTTGACCCCGCCGGGCATGGTCGTCTTCGCCGCGCCCCCCTGGCCGGCGGGCGCGGTGCCGATGCTTCCCGACGATGATGTCGTGCGCTCCGCCCTGCGGCCGGTGATGAACGAGTGGCGGCCGGACATTGCTTACACGGGCGCCATGCCGGGCCCCGATCTCCTGTTCGTCGAGGCGATGCTCGAGCAAGGCGGCGAGGTCAACCTCGTGTTGCCCTTCGCAATCGACGAGTTCGTTGCCGCCCATGTCGCCCCGGCCGGACAGGTCTGGGAAACCCGCTTCCGGTCCGCGCTCGCGCGAGCAGCCTCGGTCACGGTGGCCTCGCCCGACCCGTACAACGCGGACGGGCTGTTGTTCCATTTGGCCGGACTGATCACCCGCGGGATCGTTTGCGCCCGCGCAGCCAAGCTGGGCGCGCGACCATATCTGATCTTGGCGGGGCCCACGACCGCCGACCTCGACCTGACACTGGCGGCGGACTGGGGCTGCAAGGCTCGGCTGCGGGTCCTCGACCTCACTCTTCATCCGCCGCCGCGCCCGGCGCCCAAGGCCCCGCAGCGAACAATTCGGGCGATGCTGTTTGCCGACATTGCCGGTTACGGCCAACTCGGCGACGACCAACTGCCTTTGTTCTGGGACCGCATGAGCGCGGTCGTCCAAGACATCTGCGGCGAGAGAAACTGTCCGGTGCTCGCCGAGAGCTGGGGCGATGCCATCTATCTGGTCATGCAGAGTGCCGCCGCCGCGGCCGACGCCGCCTTCGCGCTCGCCGATGCCGTGCCGGTCCTGGCCGACCCCGCCTTGCCCGAGGGGCTTGCGCTGCGGATCGGACTGCACGCCGGGCCGGTCTTTTCTGGAATTCATCCGTTGACCGGCCGTCCGATGGTCTCCGGCAGCGCGGTCACCCGCACCGCCCGCATCGAACCGGTGGTGGAACCGGGGCGCATCTATGCGTCCGAGCAGTTCGCCGCGATTTTGGCCTGGGAGACCGCCTCCGACAGCACCCCAGGTCCCTACTATTGCGAGCACCTGGGTCCCCTGCCGCTCGCCAAGGGATGCTGCGTCCAGTCCGTCTGCCACCTTCGGCGCCGGTCCGTCGCTCCCGCTTTGCACCCCGTCGATGGTTCCCCAGGTGTCGACCAGGTCCCCACCGTCCTTCGGCCGACCCGCCCTGGATGAAACTGTGTGACAGCCCCGTCCTCAAGGCGGGGTCACAACAGGCTCTCGGCGATCCATTGCCCGGCGCGGAACACATAGTGCGCGGTGACGGCACCGATCACGCCGCCGATCATGTCGAGGCTGGTCGGGACCTGGACCCGCGGCGGCACCCACAGATCAAGGCCGGCACCGGCCGGCGCCCGCACCACCAGCGGCGCCGCGCCGGCGGCCGGTGCCGCGGTCGCGGCGGTAGCCGGTGCCGCGGTCGCGGCGGCGGCAGCGGTCGCGGGGGCGCTGCCCCACCAGCCGGTGCCGAACAGCCGGGCCATTTGACGCCCGGCCCACGACGCCGCGGGGCCCAAGGTCAGCGCAGCCTGGGGCGCGTAGGTGTGATAGGCACCGGCTGCATAGTTGGCCGCGACCGCGCCGAAGATCATCCCAAGCCCGATCACCATCAGCTGGCGATTGCGGTCCCATAGCGGATTATAATCGTAAGCGGTTTCCTGCCCGAGCGGCGCCTGGGCGACCGCGGTCCCCGGCGCGCCGAGCGACACCGCGAGCAGCGCGGCAACCACAAACAGCAGGCATCCGCGGCGCATGGGTCGATCTCCTGAAACAGACAAACCAACGAACAATCGAAACACCGATAACACCAAGGATTTAATCAAGCCGATCGGCTCCCGGCGTCCGGGTGACCGATCGTGCGCCCGGTCCGAAGTGGGGGCGGCCGCCGGGGCGTCCCGGCGGCCGACCCTGACCCGGTTCAACCGTGCGTGCGCGGTTTTAAGCGCTCACTGACCGGTGTACAGCCAGTTGGCGATCCAGCCGCCGACCACGACGCCGGTCACCGCGTAAACGCGGCTGAGTGCGGTCGCGGTCCAGTCGGTGACCGCGGCGGTGCTCTGGGCCGCGAGACCGGTCTGGTACGGGATCACGCCGACATAGCCGGAGCTGACGACGTTCACCGCGATCACGCCGAGCAAGGCACCGACGCCGAGCACCAGCGGATAGATGAAATCGTCGTTGTAGTTGTAGCCGGCGGTCTGGCCCTGGCTCGGCGACTGGGCCGACGCGGCGATCGGCATGATCGCGACCAGCGCGACGACGGCGGCAATCAGAAACTTGCGCATGTCCATCTCCCCGAAAACGCTCCGGGCGTGAAGCCCGGTTCGGAAATTCTTGAGCTTCAACCTCTTCGTGGCGGGTGCCCGCCCGCGAGCTCAGTTGAACCAGTTGTAGGCGTAGTGCGCCAGGATCGCGCCGGTGCCGCCCGACAGCGCGGCATAGATGCGACTGCCAACCGCGATGTCCTTCGGCGCCGGAACCAACGCCGCTTGCGCCCACGGCACCGCGCCGAACGGGGTGGTCAGCAGGTTGAAGAAGAAGATGCCAAGGATCGCACCGACACCAGCGACCAGCAGGCGGTGTTCCTGATCGGCGGCGGTCACGACGGTCCCGGTCGCCGGCTCGGACTGGGCATGGGCCTGCATGGCGAAGGTGGCCGGAAGCAAACCGATCATGGCAACCAAGGCCACAATGAGGAGTCTACGCACTGTTACCTCCGTCGAAGTCATCTCGCGGCGGCCGCAACGATGAGCCGCCCGTTCGCGCGAATTCTCTCAAAATGTCACGCTTCGACACCGCTCCCCGCCGACCGCCGCCCCCGCGAAGCGGGGCCGCACCGGGCGGGCAGGACCGGGGCCGAAGGTGGCCTTGTCACCAATCCATGTAGATGCCGTCGGCAATCCAGGCGCCGATCACGCCAAAGCCGACCGCGTAGACCCGGCTCATCGCCACGTGCCACTCGGGCTGGACCAGCGCGCCGACCGGCAGCGAGCCCGGGATCGCGGCGAACGCCGGGGTCCCGAGGTGATAGAACTGCGCCAGCACCAAGCCGGCGAACGCGCCGACACCAAGCCAGATCGGATAGTTCGGATCGGTCGCCGCCGGGCTCAGCACGGTCTGCCCCGCGCCTTCCGACTGGGCGTAGGCGGTGATCGGCAGCACGCCGACCAGGGCAATCACGGCAGCCAGAAGAAGTCTGCGCATTGTTGTCTCCCTCCACGGAAATCCTTGGGATCACCGGCCGGGGGCAGGGGTGCCCGCCGGCGTCACAATTGCACGGCCGGGCGACGCGACGCCCCCGTCCCGAGACACACCCGTCCCGAGAGACCCCACCGCACCCCGCGGAGACCGACAATCGTCCCCGTTGAACCGGTCAGGACCGCCGCCACCTTGAGCCAAACGGCAACCTAATCAAGGTGGTGGGCGTGGTCAAGACACATTGCCGCATTTTGGACGCAAATCGGTCAAGGAATTACTTGCGCCCGGAATGGTCGAGCCGCGCGGTTGCTGTCGTTGCCCGAGAAACTCTCCGCCGCGCTGCGTGCGTGGTCTTGACATCGGCATCCGAAGCCCTATGGAGACAAGCCCGACGGCGCCCGCTCGTCACCCGGATCGCCGCCCGCGCCTCCATCCCCCCCAAAGCCCACCGTTCCCAAGACCCCCAAGCACCGGGGGTGCCCCCCCGGCCGGTCGTCACCGGTCGTCAGTCGCGCGGGCGCTTGTCGATCACCCGGCGCGCC